>JBGVFC010000102.1:0-32472 GCA_045120755.1 Agathobacter sp.
GGAGCCAGCTCCTTGTACTCTACAAACTGCCCCGCATTGTCAATATCCTCTGCCATCACCTTGATTGGCTCTAGCAGCTTGCGCGTCAGCAAATGGCTGAGCACAATGCACAGTGCCATAATCACCAGCATAATAGAAATCACAACCGGAGCCGTTGACAACAGGACACTGACCAGACTCCGCGCTTCGGTTGCCACACGCAGAACCGTTCCGTCCTCCAGCAGAATCGCATAGTAAAAGGTACGCATCTTCATGGTATCGGATTCTCTGGTGGATTCACCGACACCTTTTAAGAAAGCATCCCGCACCTCCGGTCTGTCGAGATGATTGCCAAGGTTGCTTCTGTCATTGTCAAAAATGACCTCGCCCGTCTCATCAATCCAGGTAATACGGATTTCCGAGTCACCCATCAGAATCTTTGTATCCATCAGCGTATCCAGCTCAACCGCCGACAATATCCGCGCCTCAGTTTTTAAGTCTCTTTTTACCTGCTCCTGAAAATACTGATAATAGACCAGTGTAATTCCTACTGCTGTGGCAAGTACGGCAAGAACAGAAATAAAGATAAGCCTCGCGTTAATCTTCTGTTTCATTCTGCCACATACCCCACGTTGCGCACGGTCTTGATGTGCTCCCCTGCAGTCTGCAGCTTATGCCGAAGTGTCTTGATATGCATATCCACGGTACGGGATTCCCCTTCAAACTCGGTGCCCCAGACGCTCTGCATAATCTGTTCACGCGACAAAACAATTCCCTTATTCACAATGAGGTATTTTAACAGTTCGTGTTCCTTAAACGTAAGCTCCACAATCTGTCCGTTCACCTCACATTTGTGTCTTACATTGTCAATTTCTATCTCTCCCAGCTTAAGGAGCTCCTCTTTTTCTCCCTCACATCTGCGAAGCAGAGCCTTCACTCTGGTAATCAGCTCCATAACCGAGAACGGCTTTTTGAGATAATCATCCGCCCCGTTATCGAGTCCACGGATCAAATCAACCTCCGCGGTCTTGGCTGTCACCATGATAATCGGAAGTTTCTGTGTCTCCTGCATCATGCGAAGCTTTTTGACGATGGCATTGCCGTCGGAATCCGGAAGCATTACATCCAGCACCAGAAGATCCGGTATTACCGCCTCGATTCTACGGTAAAATGCCTTGGCATCTTCAAATGCACATACCTCATGCCCGCTGTTTTTGAGGGCAATCGTCTCTATTTCCCTTATACTTTCGTCATCCTCAACAATATATATCAGAGCCATCTATTCTCCTTCTTTCTTAATCGATATCCGATATTTCTCCTGTAATTTGGATACCTCTTCCGCAAACCACTGCGTCTGCTTGATGTTCATATCCAGATATTCATGTGTATCAAATACATCCTGGCTGACCTGAATCATGCACACTGCAATGTTGGAGCAATGGTCAGATACTCTCTCCAGGTCTGTAATCATATCTTCCAACAGGATTCCCAGTTCAATGGTACATTTGCCATTGCGCAGACGCCGGATATGATTCTGGCGAAGTGCCACATTCAGCCCGTCAATAACCTCTTCCAAAGGTTCAATCATCGCCGCTCTGTCAATATCCCTTGCCTTAAAGACATCCACGGTCCTGTTGACAATTTCACACACCGCTTCAATCAGGACATCGAGTTCCTTCATTGCCTTCTTTGAGAATTCCTGCTTCTTATTCTTCATCTCCCGCACCGAATCAAGGATGTTGACTGCATGGTCGGAAATACGCTCCAGATCACTGGTACAATGAAGCAGAATGGACAAAGTCTGCGAGTCTGCTTTTGATAAATCCCTGCTGGACAGCTTCACCAGATAGGTTCCCAGAATATCCTCATAAGAATCAATGAGCTGTTCCTTGGCAACAATTTCATCTGCAATCTTCTCATCATATCCATGAAGCAGCTTTAATGCAAGGAAGATACACTTGCGTGTCTCATCCGCCATGGCAAAAGCTGCCGTCCGGCATAATTCCATCGCAAAGGCAGGTCTTGCCAAAAATCTCTCATCCAGTGCTACAAGCTCCCTCGGAAGTGCCGGAAGCTCTGCGGTATTGGTCTTTTCTCCCTTGGAATCCTTGACCGTAAGGGTTGCCAGCTTGACCAGTACATTGGCAAACGGGAACAACAGGATGGCGCATCCGATGTTAAAGCAACTGTGAAGAACTGCAATTCCAATCGCACTTGCCGGATCATCCAGAAAATCAAAATGCAAAAATGCATTCAGACTGTAAAATACCACCATAAATATGACGGTTCCAATCAGATTAAAATAAAGATGTATCATGGATGCCCTTTTTGCGTTCTTGTTGGCACCTACGGAAGACAGGATTGCCGTCACACAGGTACCGATATTCTGTCCCATGATAATCGGGATTGCCGTGCTGTACGGAACCGCTCCGGTCAGGCACAATGCCTGTAAAATACCGACGGAGGCAGAGGAACTCTGAATCACAGCGGTCAGCAGTGCACCTGCAAGCATTCCCAGAATCGGGTTCGAGAACATCGTCAGGATGCTCGTAAAGCTCTCATTGTCTGCCAACGGAGCAACCGCCCCACTCATCGTCTCCATTCCAAACATCAGGATGGCAAAGCCAAGCAATATGGTTCCGATATCCTTTTTCTTGTTGCTGTCCTTGGCAGTCATCGTCAGAAAAATACCGATTACTGCAAGAATCGGGGTAAATGAAGACGGTTTTAACAACTGGACAAACAGATTATCGCCGGACAGACCGGTAAGGGATAACAGCCATGAGGTAATCGTCGTTCCTACATTGGCACCCATGATAACTCCGACCGCCTGGCCAAGCTGCATAATTCCGGAGTTTACAAATCCGACAACCATAACCGTCGTTGCCGAGGAGGACTGGATTACCGCAGTAACCAGCGCACCGAGCAGAACTGCCATAATTCTCCTGGAGGTCAGCTTCTTAAGGATGCTTTCCATCTTGCCGCCGGACAGCTTTGCAAGGCTGTCGCCCATTACGTTCATTCCATACAGGAAAAGTGCCAATCCGCCAATTCCTGTAAGCACACCAAAAATATCCATAGATTTTCTCCTTTAAAGTGAGTCTCTTGTAATACAATCAAGCTTTATTTTACAAGCTTTTTACATATTATGCAAGAGAGCATAACAAACCTATGTAAAATCCACGGATATGTTTGTGTAAAATTTATGTAAATTCCCTATTTGGAGGAGTCCTTTTCCAGCATTTGTTCTACAAGCCGGTCCATTTTTCTGCTCCATTTGGAGAATTTCTGGATATTCTCCTTCAGTTTCTCCGGAATCACGACGTCCTTCTTATAGACCAGTATCGTCTCCAGCGACGACCACGCATCCATCAGAATCGTCCGTATCTGCAGCTCCACCTTCACATCCGCAAGCTGCAGAATCATATGATAACTCTGATAGCCGTTATCCTTCGGCTTCTTTATATAGTCCTTTTCCTTGAGGACCTGAAATTCCTCACATTTTCGGATGATATCGACAAGCTCATATACCTGCCTCTTGTCAAAACAGATTGCCCTCACTCCTGCCAGATCATTCAGATAGTTCTCAATATGCTCCGGCTCATACGGCCTGTTCTTCCGCTTCAGCTTACCGGCGATACTGTCCTCACTTTTCAAGCGTGTCTCCACAAACCGGATGATGTGGCTGCCTTCTTTTTCGAGCAGCGTGCTGTCGGCTTCGCGGATTTTGTCTGTCACCAGCGCCATTGCCTGTTCATAGATTTTGCGCTTATCCTCATCCCAAAACATCATCATATTTTTACTGTGCATGATTATCCAGCGAAAAAATCACCCACTCTGCAATGTTGGTCGCATGGTCGCCGATTCGCTCCAGATATTTTGCAATCATAAGCATATCCACTTCCTGCTCGCCCCGGTCGGAATCATTCTTGATATGTTCGATCAATTCCCTTTTTACCTTATTAAATAACTCATCGACCACATCATCATGCTCAATGACTTCCTGCGCTTTTTTCGCATCCTTTTCCGTAAATGCGTCGATACTGTGAATCAGCATGACGGAAGCCTCGGATGCCATATCGGTAATTGTCTTGTAATCGTTAAACCTCCCTGCACGGTCAAGCATGATGGTCATCTCACTGATATCTGCCGCATGGTCGCCGATTCTCTCCATGTCCGTCACCATCTTCATTGCCGCGGTGATGGCGCGCAGGTCCCTTGCTACCGGCTGCTGCTGGATGAGCAGGCTAAAACAGAGATTTTCAATATCCCTCTGTTTCTGGTCAATGGCAGCATCCTTTTCCATAATTTTGCGGGCAGCTTCCACATCCGATTTTACCAGAGCCTCGATTGCCTTCTGGATATTCTCTTCAATCATCGTGCCCATAAAAATCAGTTCTTCATTCAGAGTTTTTAACTGTTCTTCAAATTTACTTCTCATATTTTATAAGCCCTTCCTAACCCCAAAAGTTCTCTTTTTAACCGAATCTTCCGGTAATATAATCCTCTGTTCTCTTATCCTGCGGATAGGAAAAAAGTGTCTTGGTATCCTTGTACTCTACCATCTCTCCAACGAGGAAAAATGCTGTATAATCAGAGACTCTGACTGCCTGCTGCATATTGTGGGTAACCACCACGATGGAATATTTTTTCTTGAGTTCTTCCATCAGTTCTTCGATTTTGGCTGTCGAAATCGGATCCAGCGCCGATGTCGGTTCATCCATCAGAAGCACGGACGGCTTCACCGCCAGCGCACGCGCGATACAGATTCTCTGCTGCTGTCCTCCGGACAGGCCGAGTGCGGATTTCTTCAGACGATCTTTTACCTCGTCAAAGATAGCTGCCCCCTTTAAGCTTTCCTCTACAATCTGGTCCAGCTTATGTTTGTCTCTGATTCCATGCACACGCGGTCCGTATGCAATATTGTCATAGATACTCATAGGAAAAGGATTCGGCTGCTGGAATACCATTCCCACATGCTCGCGGAGTGTTGTGACATCTACTTTCTCATCATAGATGTTTTGTCCATCCAACAGAACATCCCCTGTAATCCTGACATTTTCCACCAGATCATTCATACGGTTTAAGGTTTTTAAGAAGGTAGATTTACCGCAGCCGGACGGCCCGATAAATGCTGTCACCTTATTCTCATAAATATCCATACTGACATCCTTCAGCGCATGATTATCGCTGTAATACAGATTCAGATCCTTTACGGATAATTTCACTTTGTTCTCCATATCCTACCTACTTTCGTTTTGTTGCATCAAAATGCTTCGTGAGCAATTTTGTAGCAATATTGATTGCCAGAACGATAATTAATAATACCAGTGCGATTCCGAATGCGGTGTCAAAATCACCCTGACTGGTTGCCGAAAGATACAACTGTACCGTCAGTGTTCCTCCCGACTGAAAAATCTTTTCAAATAACCCGACCGGGGTAAAGCTCTTCGGAAGCAACTTTGCGGAACCTGCGGTAAATAACAATGCCGCCGACTCACCAACGATACGTCCGATTGCAAGAATCGCTCCCGTAATGATTCCCGGCATCGCCGAAGGAATCAGAATCGTCCGTATCATATGCCATTTTCCTGCTCCCAGACCAATCGCACCATGCCGGTAACCGTCCGGCACCGTCTTTAATGCCTCCTGTGTATTTCTGATGACAAGCGGAAGCACCATCAGAATCAGGGTAAGCGCACCTGATAAAAGCGAATATCCAAGCCCCAGTGTTTCATTGAAAAACATCATTCCGAACAAACCAAAGATGATGGACGGAATTCCGGAGAGCACCTCCGTCGCGAACTCAATGATTGTCACCAGCTTGCCCGGCTTCGCATACTCATTCAGGTAGATTGCTGCACCGATTCCAATCGGAATAACAAAAATCATGGTCAGCAGGATAATCAGAACCGTATTTACAATATTGCCCGCAATACCAATGGTACCCTTGCGGGCCGAGGTTACCGTCGTAAGGAATTCCCAGTTGACGCTGCCAATTCCCCTGACTGCAACATAGACAATGATGACGCACAACAGTGCGATGGCAATCCCTGCACTCAATACAATCAATATCTTCATCAGCAGGTCACCAAACCGAATCTTTTTATTTGCCATTTTCGCGCTCTCCCTTTCTCTTTAGCATGGTCAGGCAGAGATTAATAATTACGATAAAGATGTACAGAACCAATCCTACCGTGTACAACACCCGTCTGTGCAGGCCGGAAGAATAGGCCATCTCACTTACCAACTGTGTTGTAAGGAATCTTACCGAATTGAAAGGAAGCGGTATATTGACAACGCCACCTGCAACCATATTTATTGCCATTGCCTCTCCAAGTGCCCTTCCGATACCAAGAACCACACCTGTCATAATTCCTGATTTTGCAGCCGGAATAACCACCTTGAAGATAGTCTGTATCTTGCTTGCCCCAAGTGCCAGCGAGGCCGACCTAAGGCTTGGGGATACCGCCCGAATGGACGATGCACTGATATTGATGACCGTCGGAAGAATCATGATTGCAAGCACCAAAATGGCGGAAATCAAATTCGAACCGCCGGTAAACTGATGTGTCGTGCTGTCTGCAAAAATGATTTTTTCCAATTTATACATAAATGGATTTAAAATCATCATACCAATCAATCCGTAAATAACAGATGGAATTGCCGCCAGCAATTCCACTGCAGAGGATAATATACCTGAGATTTTTCTTCCGATTGCACTTGCGCTTGTAAAGTCCGTCAGAAAAACCGCTGTCAGGATTCCAATCGGTACACCTATGAGCACCGCTCCAAGTGTACCGACTATGGATGATAATATGATGTAAAATATTCCATAGGAAGGTTCCGACGCTGTTGGTTCCCATACTGTTCCGAACAGTAATTCCAATATTCCGACTTCGCCCAGGGCAGGAATACCTTTCCAGAACATATAGACTGTTATCGCAAGTACGGAAGCTACTGCAATTCCGCCACAGGCAAGAAATATGTACCCTGCTATCTTCTCTGTTATTTTACGCATATGTTCACCTTATTCCGGAATAATAAGTCCGGCACCTCTGATAATTTCTTTTCCTTCGTCTGATGACAGATACTCAAACCATGCCTGAACCAGCTCGTTCTGCTCGCTGATTGCTCCCTTGGTAGCCATTACGAAAGGTCTCTGCAGTGCATAATCACCAGCTAAAATATTTGCCTCAGTTGCTTCTACACCGTTTAAGGAAAGTGCAGTTACTGTGTCATCAACAACATCCAAAGATACATAACCGATTGCTCCTTCTGTTGCAGCTACCTTAGCCAGTACAGCACCTGTTGAGTCAAGCTCCTGTGCGTATGCGCACTCATCCTTTACCTCAACCAGCTCCTCAAAAGCATCTCTTGTACCGGAACCACTCTCACGTCCGATTACTACGATTGCGCCGTCTGCACCGCCAAGTTCGCTCCAGTTGGTGATTTCTCCGGTGTAAATCTGTGCAAGGTCTTCAACGCTCAGGTCACCTACTGTATTTGCGGTATCTGTGATTACTGCGATTCCGTCCAAAGCAATGACGTTCTCTACCAGACCGTTAGCCAGCTCTTCTTCCTTTACGTGGCGGGAAGCATTACCGATATCCACACTTCCTGCGGTAAGGGACTCAAGACCTGCGCCGGAACCTGTGTACTCTGTTGTCACCGTGACATCCTGATAAGTCTCCATGAAGCCTTCCATCAGTCCTTCACAAACCTTCTCCATAGAAGTTGAGCCAGCCAGTGAAATCTTACCGGACAATTCCTTTACAGCATCTGCAGTGTTATCATCCGTGTTGTCTGCTGCATTATTTTCCACCTTGGATGTATCTACCGGTGTATTTGCCGGTTCATCTGCTGTTCCGCCGCATCCTACCAGACATCCTGCTGTAAGTGCTGCTGCGAGTGCCAAACTACCAAACTTTACCATTTTGTTCTTCATAATTTTCCTCTTTTCCAGGGCATAAAAAATATCCCTTGTTTTTTCTTACAAGGGATATTCTAAAAAGGCTATGTAAAATTCGTTATCATGGCAATGTAAAATGTTTGTAAATTTGAAAAATATCTTCCACCGACTCCGCAATCCCGTCGGCACCGTCCAGTTCCTCCCGCGTTCCAAAACCATACGCGCAGCCGATAAAGGCAAAGCCATGCGTTTTTGCAACCTTCTTGTCGGAAGCTCTGTCTCCAATCATAAGATAGGAACCTTCATAGCGGGCGGCAATCTCCGGAAAAATCTCCTCCTTCGGGGCAAATCCATAATCCTCACAGCAATAGAAGCCGTCAAACCAGTCATCGAGATGAAACACCTTCCGGTGCGCTTCCATATAAGTGTGCTTGCAGTTGGATAAAAATATCATCCGGCAGCCGCTTTCCTTAAGCTGTGTCAGAAGCTGCGGCACGCCGTCATACAGCAGTGCCTTTCCCGCCAGAACGGCATCCGTCATCTCGCGCCCGATAATGGCGGACGCCTGCCTCCATACCGCTTCCGGCAACTGCGGCATAAATGCCTTCCACATATCCGGAGCATTCATGCCAAGATAGATGGAGACTTCATCATCCGAATACGCTTTTTCCTTCGCATACCCTTCCTCCACCAGCCACTGATAGGCACTTCGAAATGCACATCCGTACAAACGCTTTGTATTATGAAGTGTTCCGTCCCAATCAAAAATAATTGTGCGGACCATAATTAAATCTGCGCCATGCAGTTGACCATCTCAATTGCAGAGAGCGCACAGTCATAGCCCTTATTTCCGGCTTTGGAACCGGCACGCTCGATTGCCTGCTCGATGTTCTCGGTCGTAATCACTCCGAACAATACCGGCTTTCCGGTTGCCAGCCCTACATTGGCAATTCCTTTGGAAACCTCGGAGCATACATAATCATAATGTGTGGTTGAACCACGGATAACCGCACCGACACAGATTACCGCATCGTACTTATCCGACTGCGCCATCTTCTGTGCCATCACCGGAATCTCAAAAGCTCCCGGCACCCAGCATGCAGTAATGTTGTTCTCGTCCACTCCGTGACGAACCAGACCATCCACAGCCCCGTCTAACAGTTTCTCTACGATAAAACTGTTGAATCGGGAAGCGATGATTCCTACCCGCATTCCCTCCGGTGCAACTACTTTTCCTTCCACTAATTGAATACCCATTTTTTTCTTCCTCTCTATCTTCCTTATTTCCTGCCTGATTATTTGCAGGATGAATAAACATATTTTGATTGGTTCCTTTTATAAACAAATTCATTCGAATATTGATTACAATTTGATATCTTGAAAAATATGTCCCATCCTCGTCTGCTTTGTCTTCAAGTAAAAGGCATCATATTTTCCCGGTGCAATTTCTATCGGAACTCTCTCTTTGATGACAAAATCAAAGCCTTCCAGTCCATATATCTTGCTCGGATTATTTGTCAGAAGGCGAAGCGACTTCACGCCGAGATTCTGTAAAATCTGGGCACCGCTCCAATATTCGCGAAGGTCCGGTGCAAAGCCCAGCTCAATATTCGCATCGACGGTATCCCGTCCCTGTTCCTGCAGCTCATACGCTTTTAATTTGTTAATCAGTCCGATTCCGCGTCCCTCCTGTCTCATATACAGAAGTACACCTCGCCCCTCCTTCTGAATCATCTCAAGCGCAGTCTGAAGCTGTGCGCCACAGTCACAGCGCGCCGAACCGAACACATCTCCGGTCAGGCATTCCGAGTGGACGCGGCAAAGCACATCCTCCCCATCGCCGATATCTCCGCACACCAGTGCAACATGATGCTCCCCGGTGATGTCATTGACAAAACCATGAATCTGAAAATCTCCATAAATGGTAGGCATCTTCGCACATGCCTCCTGCTGCATATGATTCTCATAGCGGCGCAGATAATCCTGAAGGTCGGAAATGGTGATAAAGCACAAATCATGCTCTCTTGCCATATCCTGAAGCTCCTGCGTCCGCATCATTGTTCCATCCTGGCGCATGATTTCACAGCACAGACCACACTCGGTCAGACCTGCAAGCCGGCACAAATCCACGGTTGCCTCGGTATGTCCTTCGCGCACCAGCACACCGCCCTTTCTTGCCACCAGCGGAAATACGTGTCCCGGTCTGCGGAGCTGCTCCGGTCTGGTCGCCGGATTCGTAAGTGAGCGGCAGGTAAAGCCTCTCTCCTCCGCGGAAATACCGGTTGTCGTATCTACATGGTCTATGGATACCGTAAATGCCGTACAATGATTATCCGTATTCTCGGATACCATCTGCGGTAAATTCAAGCGGCGTGCCAGTTCTATGGACATCGGCGTGCAGATCAGGCCTTTGGCATAGGTTGCCATAAAGTTCACATTTTCCGTTGTTGCAAATTCTGCCGCACAGATTAAATCTCCCTCATTCTCCCTCTC
This sequence comes from Agathobacter sp., assembly GCA_045120755.1. Classification (GTDB taxonomy): domain Bacteria; phylum Bacillota; class Clostridia; order Lachnospirales; family Lachnospiraceae; genus Roseburia. The sequence goes on from JBGVFC010000102.1 coordinate 10,385, forward strand.
CGGATCATCCGTGCACATGATTAATTTTCCGTTGCGAAGCGCCTCCAGCGCTTCCGGAATCGTATTATAAGTAAAACTCATTGTATTCTCCTTCTTTTTTCAACTACTATCTTTAAGAATGAATTTGCATATTCTGTTGCAGACACGCTCCCGCTCGGAGCACAACGTAGCGGTACTAAATTCGTAAAAAACACTCATTAAGTACCGACGTTGCTTTACGGTCTGCAATCAGAATAGCAAAATTCATTCTTATTAACATAACTATAAATAGAAAATTCAACTACATTTAAAAACCGTGCTCCGCGAGAAATTCCATGGTTATATGGCTTTCCTTCGGCGGACGGTTTAAAAAGCGCTCCACATACTTACCCACGATATCGTTCTCCAGATTCACGATATCTCCGGACCTTTTTTCCAGAAGAATGGTCTCCTGTCCTGTATGCGGAATGACCGATACCTGAAAATCCTCACTGCCTACAGTTGCCACTGTAAGGCTGATTCCGTCAATGGCAATCGATCCTTTTTCTACAATATGTCCTAGAATTTCATCGGATGTGCCAATCCGCACCCAGACTGCATTGCCCTCTCTGCGCTGCTGCAGAATATGACCGACTCCATCAATATGACCGGAGACGATATGACCGCCAAATCTGCCATCCGCAGCCATCGCCCGTTCCAAGTCTACCTTAGCTCCGCTCCCCAACTGGCCCAGATTGGATCTGCGCAGGGTTTCCGGCATGACATCCGCCGTAAAACCATCCGCCTGCAGGGAGGTCACTGTAAGGCAGACACCATTTACCGCAATCGAGTCCCCGATTTTTGTCCCCTGAAGCACTTTGGAAGCTCCAATTGCAATCTCACCCGATTGCTGCCCCGATACCACACGGCGCACAAAACCAACTTCTTCAACAATTCCAGTGAACACCGTTCATCCCTCCTGCTATATCATATTCCAACAATAAATCTTCTCCGAGCAGAGTGATTGTCCGATGGTTCAACAATGCAGCCTCCGCCGGAAGTGCAATTCCTCTTCCCTCTACCGGAGTCTTCGCCTCTGCCCCTCCAAATATCTTTGGTGCAATATATGCGCAGACATGATTGACAATTCCCGCTGCTAGCGCAGCCTCATGAATCCGGCCGCCGCCTTCAATCAGCACACTGTCAATCTTCCGCTGTCCCAGCCATTCCATCAGCGCCCGCAAATCTACTCCGGGATTATCCCTGCGCGGAAATGCCACGACCTCAATCTCGCATGCCCGCAGACAATCTGCTCGTTTTCGCATGTCATCATCCGCGAAGTCTGCACAGGCAACCACCGTCGGATACTCTCCTGCACTTTTGCATATCTGACTGTCCAACGGAATCCTAAGCGTGGAATCCACAATCACGCGCAAAGGCTGATGTGCGCCCTCCCTGCGGCAATTCAGCATCGGGTCATCCGCCAATACGGTGCCGATTCCAGCCATGATAGCCGCATAGTGTCCTCTCAATTCATGCACATGATGTCTCGCCTCTTCCCCGGTAATCCATTTGGATGCTCCGGTATGGGTTGCAATTTTGCCGTCTAAGGTCATCGCATACTTCATGACAACATATGGCTTCTGCGTCACAATATAATGGAAAAATACCGGATTTATGGCATCACACTCTTCCCGAAGGAAATCCTCCTCTACCACAATTCCATGTTCACGAAGAAGCTGTGCTCCCTTGCCTGCCACCAAAGGATTCGGGTCCCGCGAGCCAATCACGACTCTGGCGATTTTCTGCTCTATAATAGCTTCCGTGCACGGCGGCGTCTTGCCATAGTGGCAGCACGGCTCAAGTGTCACATAGATGGTGGCTCCCTCCGCCGACTCGGTCAGCGAAGCGATTGCATTGCGCTCCGCATGAAGTTCCCCGCAACGCCTGTGATATCCTTCTCCGATAATCCGCCCATCCTTGACGATGACCGCGCCGACCAGAGGATTCGGATTCGTCCAGCCCATGCCCTTCTTCGCCAGTTCAATGGCACGCCTCATATATTCCTGTTCCTGCAAAAAATCACCTCGTCTTCCAATAAAATAAAAATCCCCGTGGCAATATCCACGGGGCCTAAATCTTCTATTCATCAAATACCATCCATGTAGCTTCCCAATATCTGTCCGCGCAAAATGGAAGTATCCTCTCTTCTCTCATCCAGACTGTACTGTCGGTTCCGGAATCTCACCGGATCGGCTGCAAAAGCAGTTCACGGACTTCCTGTTATCAGGTCACCGTCGGTCGGGAATCTCACCCTGCCCCGAAGAATTGTATGCAATTGTCTGTCCACATCTAGGTACATTATAGGCATGACGGCTGGCAGTGTCAATATCCTGCCTAAAAATTATTAGAGCTTGTTAGGTCTTATAAATCCAATTGCTTTCTCAGCCGTTCCAATTCTGCTCTAAGAAGATTGTTTTCATTGCTTAGCTTTTCAATTGTGGCTTCCTGGGCAGCTAATTTCATCAACTGAGTCCTCTCATGCTTTTCGTAATCTTCGCGTGCCTGACACTGTTCGCGGATGAGTTTGTCTGCATTAAATTCATATAAACTTTGGGTTGCGGATGTAAAAATGTCATTGTTTTCTGCAATCATTTTGATATCCCTCCATGTTTTTGCCGCAAAAAGTTTTGCCCATTTATCAAGCTGCCATTCCTTGTCTTCTTCAGTTGCCAAATCTATCTGCTTCAAGGATAGCACATTGAGAATGAATTTGTCATTAAAAATTTTATGGCTTTTCACATTCATCAGTTTATTGGAAGCATAGAATTCAGGATTATCCTGAAAGAGTGTAAAATCCAAAATTCCTATATGAATAGCAGGAAGAATGGTATCGTATTCCTGCCCTTTTTGAATGCGATCAAAACTTCGGCAAAGATAGAGAAGGGAACGATCCGGCCAGTCCCCCTTATTTTGTACCTGCATCTCCAAATTAATAATTTTGTCATTGTTTAAAAGTATGCGAATATCCAAAATATATTCTTTCTGATTCATGGGTTCTCCCAGCATAATGGGATTTTCAATTGTAATGACATTGATTTCATTCGGATGAAGATGCAACAGTGCACCAACCAATCCAATCAATACTTTTTGGTTTGTCTGCAAAAGAGCGCGAAACATATAATCGTTTGTCAAAGTATAATCTATTTTTCCGGTAGCCTGTTCCAGACCGGATAATTTTTGAGTCATAGACATAAATCTCTCCTTTGTATGATATGAAATATTGCTACTTGGAAAAGTATGGCGAATGCCAAAATTGTACAAACAGATGCCGCAAAGCGACAGTAGAAATCCATTTATTAACATCCATGCTTTTAAGAATATGCCATATCTTAGCACGCGGAGTGATATACGTCAATAATTCATTTTATCAAATCAATCCTTCAGCCAGTACAAAAAATACTCCCATTTCGGAAATATGTTCTATTTGTCAGTTTTAAAAACTGGGAATTGTACTTGCGTTAGCATTCTCTATCATATCCCCAAAAATTCTAAAAACTCTTCTAAGGATTCACTATCTTTTGTAAACTCCCACTTACCTGTTCCATGTGCCGCATAATACACTGGTGAATTATCTAAACTAATATCTATGCAATATGGGTCTGCATTACAATTTGCAATCACAACATAATTGGGATTCCAATCCTCTATTACAACCTTTTGTACGGGATTATATGAATATCCATATTGTCCAATAATGAATTTTTTAGCGCCATATATTTCTATTTCATTTTCATAAGAAAAGTATTCCTCGTATTCATTCTCTTCATCACCATTCACATTTGCGTATATGTTGTCTTCATGATTTTTAAGAAACTCTATGTAATTCTTAGGCAAACTCCATTTAGAACAAATTTCTTCCATCATCTCTTTTAACTGCATATCTCTAACCATCCTTTCCTATCATCATAATTACTTGTTTACTTCGTGAAATTCTTATTTGTATGACTAATTGTATCCTATTCACATTAGCAACACAATTCCGAAAATGTACAAAAAATAGACCACATGCTTACCATGCAGTCTATTTCGTGTTACAATGTTACAGTAAACAAACAAGCGAAAGGCAGAATGTCAAATGATATTACGAATCCTCTTACTCATCTACTACTGCACAATCAACCTGATTGCATTTATCTGTTACGGCGTTGACAAGAGACTTGCCATTGCAGGTAAATACCGCATTTCCGAGAAAAATCTGCTTCTGCTCGCAGCTTTTGGCGGCGGACTGGGTGCTTTCTGCGGTATGCGGGTATTCCACCATAAGACACGAAAAACCAAATTCAGGCTTCTCGTACCGCTGTGCCTGATTGCACACCTGCTTTTAGCAGGATTCATCCTATACCATACCATGTGAATCCGTGGAAATCCTACCACTGTTCCTGTCCGAAATCTCCGGCAACCTCCTGCATCAGCACATCCGCCTCCGCCATAATATCCGCGCACCGCTTCAGCTTCTCCTGCGCCTCCGGGGAAAAGTCCCGATCCTTCTTATATCGCAACTGGTGCTCCGTACTCGCCCAGAAATCCATCGCAATTGTCCGAATCTGAATCTCCACCGGAATACTGTGTGTCGTCTCCGCAAAGCTCACATTGACATTTACAATCAGGTGAAGGCTGCGATAACCGTTCGGCTTGGGATTGCGGATATAATCCTTGACCTCGAGAACCTCAATATCCTTCTGCCTTACCAGCATACGTGTCACATAATAGACATCCTCGATAAACGGACATACGACACGCACTCCGGCGATGTCGCGCACACTGTGAATCAGCGTACTTCCGGTCATCGGCAGTCCCTTTCTATGTATCTTGTATATGATGCTCTCCTTGGATTTGATTCTGCTTGAGATACTTGAAATCGGATTGCGGTCATTGCTGAATTGAAATTCTCCCTTAAAGATGTTAAGCCTTGCGGTAATCTGCTCAATCGCCGCCTCATATACAAACATAATTTTGCGATACTGCTCCTCCGCATCCAGCTGGTCCACAATCTGCGGCAGCAAGGTAATATCTTCTATGCTCTCCATCTCTTCTTTTGTCCCCTTTACATTGTCTGATAATAATAAGAAAAAGCGCTAAGGAAAATTGCACTTTTATTTCATAATCAGTTGTAAATATTCCAATACTGCATGTGCTGCGACATTGCCCTCGCCGACCGCTTTCGCATACTGATACGGTCTTCCGGTACAGTCTCCGGCTGCATATACACCCGGAATGTTCGTCGCCATCTGACGGTCGACTACGATATGATTGTCCGCAACCTCCAACCCCTTGAGCAATGTCTGAAAGGAAATACTGTCGCGTAGCAAAAATACGCCATCCACAGCAAGTGACTCACCGCCCGAAAGCAATACGCTATTTACATTGGTCTCACCAACGACGGAACGGATTTTGTCTGCGTGAAGCACCACATTGTCTGCCTTTACCGCAGGCTTTGGATACTGCGGGAAAAAGTGCACCGTTCCTGCAAGCTGGGACAAATACTGTACCTCGTGTTCAAAGCGTGCATTGTTCGATACCACCGCAATCGTCCTGCCCCGATACAGCGCACCATCACAGGTAGCGCAGTAGCTCACGCCTCTGCCGAGATATTCCGTCTCATTCTCAATCGTCGTCCGGATGGAGATTCCGGTGGCAAGGATTACGGTTCTTGTCTCATAATACTCATTGCCTGCCATCAGCGCAAAATGGTCACCCATCTTCATAATACTGCTTACCATATGTTCCTCAATCGGTATCTGCATACCGGCAATCTGCTCGCGGTAGGCCTGCATAAGCTGTTCGCCCGTCACATCCAAAAGTCCCGGATAATTGGAGATTTTCTCTGCTTTGGCAATCTTGTCGCTTAAATTCCGGCTTCCGATCCATACAAATTTCTTCTGATGAATCTGCAGATTGAGTGCAGCCGACACTCCCGCCGGTCCCGTTCCGACAATCGCAGCATCATAAATCATACAAGTTCCCCTTCACTTTCAACTACTTATTCAACTCCACACGATTAATCATGCGCTTGATCATGTCTACGGAACCGCGGATACCATAGCTGGAACTGTTGATACACAGGTCATAGTTGGATGCCTTACCCCATTTTCTTCCTGTATAGAACTGATAATAGCGGGTATGCTTGCGGTCCTGTCTGGTAATCAGCCGCTTCGCCTGTGTGTAATTCAGACTGCTGTTAATCTTCATGATCCGCTCTATGCGAAGCTCCATCGGCGCCGTGATAAAGATACTGATATGCGGAATATTATTGTTGGTCAGAATGGCATCTGCGCATCTTCCCATACAGATAAAATCCTCTTCCTTCGCTTTTTGCACCAAAAGCTTGCTCGTTCCGAAGAAATCTGCATCCTGCTTGGACATGCCGTGATAGTGCTGAAAATTGGCAACCGACTTTGCAAAATTGGCCTTCACCACTTCAAAGGCCTCTCCTTCATATACAAATCCGTCTTCCGTCTCCATGCGCTTTAACACTTCATTCACAATGGATACATCATAAAAATTAATTTTCAGTTCATCCGCCAGGGTAAATCCAATCTCACTTCCGCCACAGCCATAGGCACGCCCGATACAGATGATCAGATGGTCATCCTTACCAAAACGCTCCATCAAATTGACCGCACGGACATCCGCAATACGCGGATCTATGATGTCGCCCTCACCGAAGCTGGTCGGAAGGCTCATGACATCCTTCAATATAAGGTTATATTTGCGCATGATTTCCTTGCGTCTGGTCTTATCCTGAATGGTTCTTGCCATGTTGCTGATCAGAGCCAGCTCACTCCGGATCAGATATCCCTGCTTCCGGTTCTGCATCGCCAAAAGCATCTGATTCACGCACCGGTCCCTGTCACCGTGAAATACTCTTCCCAGAGAGGAACCGAGATTCTCGTACACCTCAGTGTCCAAGTCATAGATTTTCTCCGCCAGCTGGCGCAGTGTTTTTTCATCCATTTCCATGTCAGTTCCTCCTTCCTATAAAAAGAATAACAGCATATCGATTGCAAATACCGGAACCAGTATGCAGACCGACCACAACATATACCCGAAGAAGGAAGGCATCCGGATACCGTTCTCATCCGAAATAGACTTGACCATGAAATTCGGGGCATTGCCAATATAGGTATTGGCTCCCATAAATACCGCGCCACAGGAAATTGCCATCAGCATCTGCGTCGGCACCATACCAAGCGTAGTCGAAATACCGGACGCAAATCCCATGGAACCGGCGGTTGTAAGGAATACCAGATAGGTTGGCGTATTGTCCAAAAAGCTTGAAAGCGCTCCCGTTACCCAGAACATCTGATATGCTTCGGTAAGTCCCAGCGAGCTTCCCATGCTCTTTAAGACCATAAGTGCAGGCTGCATGGTGATAAAAATACCGATAAACAATACCGCAACTTCTACGATGGCGCCCCATGTAAAGTGGTTCTGCGTACGAACCTCAGTCTCAGTCGTCTTAAAGGACAGTAAAGCAGCCACCAGAATAATCACCATCTCAATGATTGCCGGGATGGTCAGCGTCACTTCTCCCATAATATGAATTCCAATCACTTCTCCTGCTGAATTCTGGAACAGTGGCATCTCCGGAAGAACACCGCTTAAAATAACCGCCACAATGATCATAAGTACAAAAATCAGGTTATGCTTGCCCTTAATATGGAGCAGCGGAGCCTTCTCATCATAATCCGGCATGGCGCCCCTCGCCAGATCCTTCCGGTAAAAATGCCGGTCAATGAAATAGAAGACGGTCAGCAGCAACACCATATTCACAAGCAGAATCGGAAACAGGCGCAGACTCCAGAAGAACGGCACTCCTCTTGAAAATCCCATCAACAGAGGCGGATCTCCAATCGGAGTAAGACAGCCGCCGATATTGGAAATCAAAAATATAAAAAATACCATGATATGTGATTTGTGCTTGCGCCAGGAATTCATCTTGATGACCGGACGGACCAGAAGCATACTTGCTCCGGTTGTTCCAATCCAGCTCGAAAGCAATGTTCCAACGCCCAGTAACAGCACATTCACTCTCGGTGAACCCGCCAGATTGCCTTCCACCTTGATATTGCCGGCAACACAGAACAGGCCAAACAGCAATACAATAAACGTCAGGTAATCATTGATAATACATTCCAGCACAGTCTCCGCTGCGCTTGCAGCTCCATACTTCACTGCAAACGGAATAATGAACAGCACAGACATCAGAATAACGATATACTGTTTGTTCTTCTCCCACCATTCCGGCAAAATCAGCGGAAAAACAGCAATACAAAGAAGCAGGCACACAAACGGTATGCACAGCCATAGCGGCACGCTGCCCGTTGCCGCCTCTCCTGTCGTCTCTGCCGCCATAGCCACTACCGGGCTACTGAGTAAAGTACCCGTAATACCCACGGCGAAACCAAGTAATTTTTTCATTCCCATCACCTCTATCATAAGTATAAACATTTCATACCTATGCTATTGTACTCCTATGTAAAAATATTTCAATGGGAAAATTTACCAACATGTGAAATTTTTAACAATATAATTTGCATCATCTGCCATATCGTTTTCCGGCGAGATATTGGAGAATACATAGAAGGTATCCATGCCAATCGTCTTAGCTCCTGCGATATCCGTCTTGGAATCATTGCCGATAAACAGACTCCGGTCAACATCAAGTCCATAAGTCTCAACCAGTATATCGAAAAACCGCTTATCCGGCTTCTTGGTCTTATAATCGGAAGAGATTAAGATTCCGTCAAAATATTGTGCAATATCAAGAACGTGCATCTCATATTCCGTAAAAATCCGCTGTGCGTTGGACAGCAGATAGACTTTTTTTCCAGCCTGCTTCAATGCCTTTAACATATCCGCTGTTCCCGGATAAGTTCTGACATATTCTGTGGACATCACACGGAAAAACTGTCCGATATGTACGCAGAGTGTATGGTCCGGCGCTATGCCCTTCTGTGCAAACAGTCCCTCGAACACTTCGGTAATCTCAATCTCCGGCGATGCCTCATGTGCATAATGCGGGTCACCCTCAAGCGTCATCTTAAGCTGCGCCTCTTTGCCTTTGACCAGCACACCATAGGCTTCCTTCAATTCCTGCGGAGTATAATGCGCATCATAATAGCCATAGATCAGTGCCATCTTCTCCCAGAAGCCAACTTCATTCTCATCTGTGTGGATATCCACCAGTGTTCCATATAAATCGAACACATAATTGTCATAATCCATCGGAAGAACCGCCTGTTCCCCCTCCATCATAACTCCCTTTCCTTCTTTCATCTGCTGTTGTTCCATTTCTTCCTCCCTGATTATATTCTGCACAATCACCGTGCTCGGTCAAACCGCCATTCTACTATTTTGCCCAGCCGCCCTGTGCTTCACTTTGCACACAAAGAAAGCGACTGTGCAAAATTGCACTGCGGTAGGATTTTGCTCGAATTACCGGCAAGAAGCCCTGCATTTGGTGAGTGCGATGTTTTCCATGGTCTGGCAACCAGCCTGTAATTTGTACGCAGACCGTTCACGAAGTGTTACTAGCACGCCTGTTTCGTTACATCGCACTGCCGCAGACAATCGCAATCCTTTGCTTAGGTCTGCTTACGCCGCGTCCATGCGGCGTGCAGTGCGATATTTATCACTCGGACAGGCGTGCAAGGAACACTAATGTTCACTCTATTCGTACAAATTACAGGCTGGTTGCCGGACCATGTTGAAAACTTCGTCGCGGAAAAATGCGGGAATCTTGTCCGGTAAATAAACAGAGCAAAATCCGGCAGATGCAATTTGCACAACGAGCGGGTGTACAAAGTGAAACACAGGGCGGCTGGGCAATTGAAAAAAGCTGGCTTGACCGAGCACGGTGATTCCATCTAAGTATTATACCCGAAACCCTCTCTCAATTGAAGCAAAACTTTTTTCTCCAGCCGGGAAACCGACACCTGCGTCATTCCAAGCAGTGCGGCGGTCTGTGCCTGTGTCTTTCCCTCCATATAGCGAAGTCTAATCAGATGCCTGTCTTTTTCCGGCAGCGTCTGTATAAGCTGCCGGACTGCGATCTGATTCACCAGCTTATCTTCCGAGAAACGCTCGTCCTCCAGCCGGTCTGCCAGTGTCTGCTGTGCCCCATCTTCATTGACCTTTGCACCGCCGGACAGGGGACTGTATATGGATTCCACTGCCGCGGAGGCTTCCAGTGCTGTCAGAATCTCCTCCTCCGTTAGACCGCATGCTTCCTGCAATTCCTGTATGGTCGGTTCTTTATTATCTGTTTTTTTACATTTTTCTCTGACAATTGATATTTTTCTCGCATTTTCCTTTATCTGGCGACTAATATGAATCATTCCGTCATCCCGTATAAAGCGTTGGATTTCCCCGATAATCATGGGAACCGCGTAGGTGGAGAATGCAAATTCCCTTTCCGTATCAAAACGGTCAATCGCCTTTAAAAGTCCGATCGCGCCAATCTGAAACAAATCCTCCATCTCATAACCGCGCCCCTGAAAGCGTTTTAGCACCATATAGATGAGTCCGATATTTTCCTCAACAAATGCCTCCCGTGCTCCCGGCTCTCCCCGCTGTGCTCTTTTGAGCTGCTGCCTGCCTTCCTCCTTTGCATAATTTTTCTCATTCATGAACTCCGTCTATGTATTTCTGTAATATCACCTTCGTACCGACGCCCGGCTGCGATTCCACGCTTACCTTATCCATAAATGCCTCCATAAAGGCAAACCCCATGCCGGAGCGCTCCATCTCCGGCTTGGAGGTATAGAAGGGCTGCATTGCCTGTTTGACATCCTCGATTCCAACGCCGTGGTCAATCACCACCACCTGAAGATTTCCATCCGTCTGGTCACATACGAGCTCCACCTGCTGCTCCGGCTGGGAATATCCATGTACAATGGCATTCGTCACAGCCTCCGATACGGCAGTTTTTACATCCGCAAGCTGCTCCAAGGTCGGATTCATATCCATCATAAATGCGGATACCAGCATTCTTGCCACTGCCTCATTTGCAGAGCGCGCATCAAAACAGATGTGCATATGGTTTTTGTGCATATTACTCATGTTCTTCTACCTCCCAGTTTCCTATCATCCGGTATAATCCGGATGCTTCGAATATTTTGTTGACCTGTTCACCTACATGGATTGCATAGACATTTCCATTTAGAAAATGAAGTTTTCTGCTCCTTCCGATAATCATCCCGATTCCGGAGCTGTCCATAAATTCTGTTCCAGAAAAGTCCAGAATCAGTTGTCTGATCTGATAGGCTTCAATCAGCATATCCATCTTGTCCTTAAGTCTTGCCGCCTGATGGTGGTCAATCTCCATTGGCATCTGAAACACCATCTTTGTTCCATCGATTTGGTAAGTGTCTGTCATGATGTACCCTCCTTTTTCTTTAAAAGCACAAAAAAAGATGCCAAACAATCGAAAAATTGCTCTGACATCTTTTGTGATTACAATATTCAATTCTATAAAAACTTTATTCCTGCAGATATCCCTCTGCCGCCTGCGCCCGCTGGCTGCCCGGATACTTCTCTATGACGTATTCAAAATACGGCAGCGCGGATTCCATATCCTCAAGTCCCCGATAAGACAACGCCAGATAATAGGCAGCATTGCCTCCGTCATAATCTTCATCAGCAGTAACCACCGGAAGCAGATTATCAACTGCGGCAGCATAATCATTCGCATAGTATGACTGGCAGCCCGCATCATACAACTCAGCATAATACTGTTCATTCAACTGGGCATTCAGTTCATCATATATGTCACGGGAATCCTGACTCAGATTTGAGCTGTCCAGCTCTGCTAACAGCTTCCCTGCCTCAATGACCTCGCCGGACATATATAACGAATACGCCTGAATCATCTGCTCATAGGTTGCGATGCGTTCATCGCCGCGCTCGGATAATTCCTGCGCATCCGCAACATCCTGCTGAAGCTCCTCTATCTGGTTCTCCAGATCCGTGATATTCTGCTGCGCTGTGGCCAGACTGTCGCTGACCTCAATCAGCTTCTGATTCGCCGCATTCTGTGCTCTTTTGCGTACATTCGGCACCACAAGGAAAGCCGTCACCGCAATTCCCACCGCAAGTCCGATTCCGATTGCCAGAATCGTACTTCCAATCGAAGTCTCCTTAAACCGCTTCGGCATGATAATCGTCTCATTGCCGCTCTGATAGGAGATTAAATCGTCCGACATGGATTTTTTCTTATTCGGATTATGCTCACGGATCAGGGCATTGACTTCCTTCAAATAGCGGAGTGTCCGCGTATTGTCTGTGTCAATCTTGCCCGCCGCGCGAAGCTCCTTCTTCGCCTGCTCCAGTCTTCCGTCCTGAATATACAAAAGTGCCAGAAGCTGATGCCCCTTGACCAACTTTGGATTGAGCGTAAGAACCTTTTTCAACTGAATGATTGCAAGGTCACGGCTGTTCTGTTTGCAGTACACAAGTGCCTGATTGTACTTCTTGATGGTCTGATTGATGGTATTTAGCTGCGACGGATTCGACTGTACCGCATCCAGATAGGTACTCGCCACATTGTCAATCGGCTGATAGCTTTTGCTGATTACCCATTCGCTCAGCGCATCGACAGCCTCTCCAATCTCATAATAAATCAAACCCAGAAGATTTCTCGCATCAATATGATATTTGTTAATCTTTAAGCATGCCTTCAGGCTGATGATAGCCCCCGACAGATTCCGCACCTGTGCTTTCTGCAAGCCATCATTATAATATACATTGGCTACCTGCACAGCTCTCTGTACAATGTGAAGGTCTGTGCCGCAATGCGGGCAGGTGCCGGCCCGCCCAATCTCTTCACCACAATTAAAACAAATCATGTATTCTCCCTGCCCTCTATCGATTAGTCTGCCTCAGCTCCTGAAGCATCTCGGAAATAATATCAGTTACATCGGTTAAATCATGATTATATATAGCAGATTCCGCGTCTTCCACTTCAAGACTCGGCTTAAATTTCTTCAATTCCTCTTCAAAATTAAGCATATGATTGCCTCCACGAACAATGTTTCCTATTATTTATAAAGCAAAGAATTTGCCTGCAAACTCTGCGATAAAAAAAGTCACTCTCTTATTATAATCAAGTGACCTTTTTATGCAAGTACATTTCTATTAAGTTTTTTATAATTTTATCGCAAAAATAACTATGTTGCGACATGCTCCTGCTTCGTTCATAACCGTTCAGCCGTTCCACTTACAAGTCCGCCCTGTTGATTACGGCCAAACGGTCAGCTTTATCTCATCTGTGCAAGACGCTCTTCTACCTGTGCCATCATCTGTTCGTATTTGGCAAGTTTATCCTTCTCTTCCTGTACCTTTTCCGGCTTTGCGTTGCTTAAGAATTTTTCGTTGGAAAGCATTCCACGGGAACGGGCCAGCTCCTTATTCAGCTTCTCCTTCTCCTTATTCAGGCGTTCCTTTTCCTTCTCAAAATCAACGAGGTCTTCCAGCGGAAGATATACAACCGCCTGCGGAATCACTACCGATACGGCATCCTCACCGATGCCCGTTTTCTCTGCCAGAACTTCGATTTCACTGGTAAAGGCAAGGTTTACATAGACTTCCTTGTTCTCCTCAAATACAGCCCGAACCTCCGGCGACTCGGAAACGATAAACAGTTTTGCCTTGCGTGCAGGCGGTACATCCATCTCTGTGCGGACATTGCGGATTCCCTTAACCAAATCCTTGCAATGCTCGATGGCAGCTTCCTCTGCAGCAAAATTCCACTCTTCCTTGTACTTCGGCCACTCGGAGAGCATGATGGTTTCTTCGAGATGCTCCAGCTCACTTTCTTCTACTCCGTATGTCTGAAGGGAACAGAAGATTTCCTCGGTGATAAACGGCATATATGGATGCAGAAGCTTCAAAGACTGAATCAATACCGTCTTCAATGTCCAAAGAGCAGCATTGGCAGAAGCCGGATCGTTTTCCTTATTATAAGTGCGCACCTTGGCAATCTCAATATACCAGTCACAGAACTCATCCCAGATAAAATCATATACTTTCTGTACCGCGATACCCAGCTCGAACTTATCCATATTGTCGGTTACATCCTTTGCAAGACGGTTGACCTTCGATAAAATCCATTTGTCTGCAGTGTGAAGTTCACTCATCTGCGGAGTTCTTAAAACAACATCCTCCAGATTCATCATGATAAAGCGGGACGCGTTCCACACCTTATTTGCAAAATTGCGGGAAGCTTCAACTCTCTCCCAGTAGAAACGCATGTCATTGCCCGGCGCATTACCGGTAATCAGAGTCAGACGGAGTGCGTCTGCGCCATATTTGTCAATAACCTCAAGCGGATCAATACCATTGCCGAGCGACTTGCTCATCTTGCGTCCCTGTGAATCGCGAACCAGTCCGTGGAACAGTACCGTATGGAAAGGTGCTTTTCCCATCTGCTCATATCCGGAGAAAATCATACGGATTACCCAGAAGAAGATGATATCATAACCGGTTACCAGTACATCATTCGGGTAGAAATAGTCCAAATCCTCCGTCTTGTCCGGCCAGCCTAAAGTTGAGAACGGCCAGAGTGCAGATGAGAACCAGGTATCCAGTGTATCCGGATCCTGCGTCATATGCTTACAGCCGCATTTTGGACATACTCCCGGATTGTCGGCAGCTACGACCATCTCCCCGCAGTCATCGCAGTACCATGCCGGAATACGGTGTCCCCACCAGAGCTGGCGGCTGATACACCAGTCACGGATGTTGTCCGTCCAATTAAAGTAGGTCTTTTCCATGCGCTTTGGCAGGAGCTGAATCTCGCCGTTTTTTACGCCTTCTACTGCCGGCTTAATCATCTCGTCCATTTTTACAAACCACTGCTGCTTAACCATCGGTTCTACTGTCGTATGGCAGCGGTCATGTGTTCCTACATTATGTGTATGCGGCTCTACCTTAACCAAAAGCCCCTCTGCTTCAAGGTCTGCAACAAGCTGTTTTCTGCACTCATAGCGGTCCATGCCTGCATACTTGCCCGCCCTAGCATTCATGGTTGCATCGTCATTGATTACAATAATCTCTTCGAGATTATGGCGCTTTCCTACCTCAAAATCGTTCGGGTCATGTGCCGGAGTAATCTTTACACATCCGGTTCCGAATTCTTTGTCTACATAGGCATCCGCAATTACCGGAATTTCCCGGTCTGTCATTGGAAGCTTGAGCATTTTTCCAATGATATCCTGATAACGCTCATCCTCCGGATTTACTGCAACCGCAGTATCTCCAAATAAAGTCTCCGGACGGGTGGTTGCGATTTCTACAAACCGTCCTTCTTCCCCTACTACCGGATAATTGATATGCCAGAAAAAGCCCTCCTGCATCTCATGCTCTACCTCAGCATCGGAAATGGAAGTCTTACATACCGGACACCAGTTGACAATACGGGAGCCCTTGTAAATCCAATTTTTCGCATACAGCTTAATAAAGACATCCTGTACCGCTTTCGAGCAGCCTTCATCCATCGTAAAACGCTCTCTCTGCCAGTCTGCGGAAGAACCGAGCTTGCGAAGCTGTTTTACAATCCGTCCGCCGTACTCATCTCTCCACTCCCAGCACTTCTCCAGAAATTCCTCTCTGGTAAGGTCGGCCTTTTCAATTCCCTGCTTCTTTAATGATTCAATCACCTTGACCTCTGTTGCAATGGAAGCATGGTCTGTTCCCGGCTGCCACAGCGCATTGTAACCCTGCATTCTCTTGTAACGAATCAGAATATCCTGCATGGTATTGTCCAGTGCATGTCCCATATGAAGCTGTCCTGTGATATTTGGTGGAGGCATCACAATCGTGAATGGCTTTTTGCTGCGGTCAACCTCCGCATGAAAATATCCATTTTCCTCCCATTTCTGATACAGACGATCCTCTATGTCCTTCGGATCATAAGTCTTGCTTAATTTCTTGCTCATACTTTCCTCCTCTATCCTATGATTATTTTTTGCATTATTTTATTTCTCCCATTTCGGAAATGCGTTCCTATTTTGGCAGCATTGTAAACTGGGAGTTATCCTTTTTCACCTTTTCCAGAAATGTGCTGCATTCAGAATATTTCTCAATTTCCCTTCCGGTTCCCCCTTCAATATAAGAGAAAAGGGATGGATAATAATATTTACAAAATACCTTTCTTATTTGCATTTCCGATATAAGACGGTCTGTTCCACACAATTCAAATGAAGCATTCGTATTCCTATCTGTTATAATATAACCACACATGCCAGCATCAGACTGAACCGCCCATACAACATCGCTCATAGACGGAACATAGTCTATAAGTTCCTGCATTAACTGTGAAAGCCTTGCATTTTCGGGGAAATTCATAATTATTTCATGAGAAACGCAATCATCTCCCATACACACGCTGTCACGGTCAATGTGCATTCCGGTATCATTTTGTACTTTAGAATCTTTATTTTTTATTTTCTCTATAAACAATCCAAACATACAACCCCACTTTCCAGCGCGAACACAATTCTGAAAAGAGACTAAGTAAAAAACGCCCTCTATGTCAAATGACATAAAGGGCGAATCAGCGCGGTACCACCTTTGTTCCTGCCAACAACTTCATCAAAATGCATATTGTATAGCAGCTTCATGTCCGATATCGGGAACAAACCGGAAGAACTTCTGCCCGCATCCAAAATATGACAAGCTTTCTGGGTTCTTCTGTGTGCACATCAACAAGTATCACCATCTGACCGGTGCGACCAATGTGCGGGAAAGCTACCTTCTGCATACCGCCTGACAGACACCTCTCAGCCACATAAATCGGGTGTCCTCTCTTTTGACCGCTCTGTGTGCATACTCCTCTTTCCAACTTTTCCTATATAATTGTACTATGTGATACATCTTACTTTTTTCCAAATCTTTTGTCAACCCAATTATTCTTTCTGCATGAATCGCACAGGGCAGGAAAGACAATAAGATACACGATTATTACCAATCTCCTGTTACTAAAATAAAGAACTGCCGCACCGTGAATGTCTCCATTCACGAATGCGGCAATAGTTTACTTATTATTTGTTTGTTTTTTCTTGCGGTTTAAGAAAATGATCACTGCGGCGATGGCAATTACAGCCACTGCACCGATGATAATGAACTTCACCGGACTTCCGGTGCTTCCACCCGCGCTTGCTGCTGCACTTCCGCTCTCGCGTACCAGTACCATTGCCGAAATCGGTGAAACACTCACCTCTCCTGAGGTAATGGTCTCAATCACTTCTGTACCGGCCTGCTCTGCATTGATATATACGTTCCATTTGCCATCCGGAAGCGATACCGTTGTGGCTGCCGGATTCGCATTGTAGATGATAAATATTTCTTTGGCGGTCTCTCCATTGACACCACCTGCGATATCAAACGCTACTACATTGGAATCAAGGCCTTCCACCGAAGTCACACAAGCTGCAACATCTTCTGCTGTGGTCAGGCGCAATGCTGCATGTGCTTTACGGAAAGCAATCAATCCTCTGTAATACTCATAGACAGCCATGTGGGCTTCATCATCCAAATCTCCCCACTTTAAGCTGTTGATTTCATCCCCCGAACTGTAACTGTTCGAATTATATGTTCCATCGCCATTCGGCTTGGAGCGGAGCATCTCTTCTCCTGCCTGCATAAAAGGAACGCCCTCTGCAAGCATATATACGGATGCTGCAAGATTATTCATCCGAATGATATCTTCCTGACTTGCATCCGGTCTGGAAACCAGAAGCCGGTCGTACAGTGTCAGGTTGTCATGGCAGGATGCATAGTTGATGGTCTGTGACGGACTGCTGCACCAGGTATCATTCCCCATAAAGCAGTTGATGATTTTTGTCTCCATATTCAGAGCACCGGATACATATCCGACCTCACCTTCATTAAAGACATTGCCCTTTAAGCCGTCACGAATGGTATCGTTAAAGTATGCAAAGCCCGGAGTCTTCTCGGAATTCTGCTGTGTTGCAAGTGTATAGCCTTCCTTTGTAACACTGGTATCCATCGTCCAGCCCTCTCCATAGAAGATGACATCCGGATGGGTCTCATGCACGGTCTCTACAATCTCATTGATTGTCTCGGTATCAATCAATCCGACCAGGTCAAAACGGAAACCATCAATATGATATTCATCTGCCCAGTAATTGACCGAATCAACAATGTATTTTTTTACCATTGCGCGCTCGGAAGCCGTGTCATTGCCACAGCCGGAGCCGCTTGAATAAGAGCCGTCCTCCTTGATTCTTGAGAAGTATCCCGGCACAATCTTGTTGAAGCAGAAATCTCCCGCGCTGTAAACATGGTTGTAAACAACGTCCATAACAATGCTGATATCGTTCTCGTGCAATGTCTGAACCATCTGCTTTACCTCTGCCACACGGACCTCTCCATGATATGGATCCGTAGAGTAGGAGCCTTCCGGAACATTGTAGTTGACCGGATCGTAGCCCCAGTTAAACAGTCCCTCATAGGTATAAGTCTCATTGACAGAACCAAAATCATAAAATGGCAGAATATGTACATGGGTTGCACCCAGCAGCTTGATATGATCCAGTCCGGTAGGAATTCCTGACGGAGTGGTTGTCCCTGTCTCTGTCAGTCCCAGATACTTGCCGACATTCTCAATGCCGGAATTCTTGTCCGTAGAAAGGTCACGGATGTGAAGCTCGTAAATCACGGCATCATTGATGCTTTCCCCTGCATGTGGGTTGGTATCCTCATCCCAGCCCTCCGGATCGGTAGCATCCAAATCGATGACCATCGCACGCTGACCATTGACACCGGTGGTTCTCGCATACGGATCACACGCCTCCTGCGTTACGCTGTCAATTGTGACACTGTAAGTATAGTAGGTTCCGCTTAAGTCACCGGACTTCTCTGCCACCCAGGTTCCATTGACATCTGCTGTCATCTCGATTTCTTCGAGCTTGTCATCCTTGCCCGGGGTACCTGCTTCATACAGATTCACTACCATGCTCTCAGCAGTCGGTGCCCATACACGGAAAATGGTCTTCTCCGGCGTATAGGTTGCTCCGAGGTCATCCCCTGTATAGGTATATGCTGCCTCAAACTCCTCGGTAGAGTAGATGTTCGGCATGCGGACATCATAAACCGTCTCTTCATAAGTAATGGTGTAGCTCTTGGAGTTATCAAGTTCTTCCGCCATGGTAACTGTATAGAGGAAATTGCCTGCATCTTCTACTTTGCTGACTGCAACCGCCCCTTCTTTGCCGGCTACGGCAAATACGGAATCGAGTTCTCCTTCAATTTCACCGGTCATGGTAACGGTAATGGTTCCGTCCCCATTGTACACAGCGGTCTTAAGCTTCGTACCGGTTACGGCATCATCCCCGTATTCCTTGGTATAGCCCTCGACACCGGATTCCACATAGATGTGAACGGTTCCGGATACCATCTCTGAGATATCAATGAACTGGTCCTTATCAATATCCTTGTCCCAATTGTCATTGCTGACAATAAATCCGACGGTGGTTGTACCCGGAACAACGTCCATCGTTGCAACCATCTCTCCATCTTCCTCTTCAAAATAATAGCGACTACCTTCCCCGCCT
Organism: Agathobacter sp.; assembly: GCA_045120755.1. GTDB lineage: Bacteria > Bacillota > Clostridia > Lachnospirales > Lachnospiraceae > Roseburia. Next base: position 29,983 of record JBGVFC010000102.1, read on the forward strand.
TCCGGCCAAAGCCAGACGCTGTTCAGCACGCTGTAATCGCCATCTGCTCTGTTATAGTGTAACTTCATGGTCAGTTCGCCTGCCGCTTTCACCAGGGTTAAATCCCCCACAACGGAAGCTACGGTCAGAACAACCATGAGAACCGCCATAACCAAAGCGCTTACTCGTTTTTTCATGTCTTACCCTCCTTATTTTATTGTCATGGTACGAGCCAATATGACTGCCACATGTCATATTGAAAAAATAGAACCAATACAGAATTATCATATCATAACCTTTTGGGAAACACAAAGGATTTAACCAAATAAGTCATCCGAAAAGATAATCGCGAATCTCCTCCAACTGCCCTTCCGTATCATAGTAGCCTCTCCAGTAAAGTTCTCCCAGCTTATCCATGTCTTTCTCCAACAGCTTTACCTCCACCGGCTCCAGCGGATAAATCACATAGATTCTGCCCTCCTTCTCCAGCCGCTCAATCTTCTCACACAGTTCATTGTAATCATCATCCGCCCGAAGCAGCGCCTCCCGAAGTTTTGGATATCTCAGATACATGATTTTTTCCATGCGATGGGAAATGTTCACCTTGCGGTAGCCTCTCTCCTTGGAGCGCACCACGAGAATCTTGTCATAGCCCCGTTCAAGCGCCCAGTCCAATGGAATTTTGCAGCAGCACCCACCGTCCAGATACGGGACACCGTCAATATCAACCATCTTTGAACAGACCTGCATGCTTGCCGATGCCGCGATTCCCGCATACATATTTTTATCACGGTTGGAAAAAAATTTAAGTTCCGCCGTATTGCAGTTGGTTGCCCCCGCATAAAATTCCTTGCCGCTGTGATAAAACCGTTTTTTATTAAAAGGATATTCCTTTTTAATGCAGTTGAACAGATAGTGGTAGCCCAACACCCCATGCTCCCGCATAACAGCCTCCATTCCTACCCATCTGCGGTCATGCCGGTATTTCAGATTCACCCTCCCGGAAACACCGATATCGCCGGACGCATAGTACAGTCCGCACAATGCACCTGCAGAGATTCCAACCGTTGTCTGCATATTGATGTCATGCAACATCAGACAGTCCAGCGCGCCTGACAAAAAAGAGGCACGAAACGCGCCTCCTTCGATTACCATACATCCCGGTATCACTTTATCCGAAGCCTCCCCTGCCGGAAGCTCATCGATTCTGTCATAAATTTTTTTCAAAACAAATCCCCCTCCTGCCCTACATAAAATCAATACCTGATTTCATTGTATCCATATTTGGGAAATTTATTCGTATCATTGGGACGGTCAGATTCGTGTCGTCCACTCGGAGCAGTCCCACACATCCGTTGCCAGTCCGTCATAGAATTCCGGCTCATGGCATACCATGAGAATGCTGCCCTTGTATGCCAGCAATGCCTGCTTTAACGAATCCTTCGCATCGACATCCAGATGGTTGGTCGGCTCATCCAAAAGCAGAATGTTCGTCTTGCGGTTAACCAGCTTACACAACCGGACCTTCGCCTGCTCACCACCGCTTAGTACACGGACCAGACTCTCTATGTGCTTGGTGGTAAGCCCGCATTTTGCCAGTGCGCTTCGCACCTCATACTGGGAAAAAGCAGGAAATTCCTGCCAGATTTCTTCGATACAGGTGGTCTGTACCGACTGGTCCATCTCCTGTTCAAAATATCCGATACTCAGATAATCTCCAAGCTGCACGCTTCCGCTGATCGGAGGCTGAAGTCCCAGAATGCTTTTTAAAAGCGTTGTCTTGCCGATTCCGTTCGCCCCGGTCAGCACAATCTTCTGCCCACGCTCCATCTCAAGATTAAGCGGTCTGGAAAGAGGCTCATCATATCCAATCACCAGTTCATTCGTCTGAAAAATATATCTTGCAGGTGTGCGGTCCTCCAAAAATACAAATTCCGGCTTCGGCCGTTCTCCTGCCAGTTCAATGACTTCCATCTTGTCCAGCTTTTTCTGACGCGACATCGCCATATTGCGGGTTGCCACGCGCGCCTTGTTGCGCGCAACAAAATCCTTGAGTTCCTTCATCTCCTGCTGCTGTCTGTTGTATGCCGCCTCAAGCTGAGCCTTCTTCATCTCATAGACTTCCATGAACTTATCATAGTCACCGACATAGCGGTTGAGCTGCCGGTTGTCCATGTGGTAAATCAGGTTGATCACGCTGTTCAAAAACGGAATATCGTGTGAAATCAGAATAAAGGCATTCTCATAATCATTGAGATAACGCTTCAGCCATTCGATATGCTCTTCATCCAGATAATTGGTTGGCTCATCCAACAGCAGAATATCCGGCTTTTCAAGCAAAAGCTTCGCCATCAAAACCTTCGTCCTCTGACCTCCGCTCAGCTCTGTGACATCCTTATCCAGTCCCAGATTGAGAATGCCCAGCGCACGCGCGACCTCCTCCACCTTGGCATCAATCATATAAAAATCGTGCATGGTCAGCAAATCCTGAATCGTCCCGGCTTCCTCCAT
>JBGVFC010000103.1:0-3457 GCA_045120755.1 Agathobacter sp.
ACCCTGCCGTTTGTTGCAGCGAAACGAAAAATAGAGAACCGCTTTATCCGGTCGTTTCTGCAGTACATTCCCTACGCGGTGCTGACTGCAATGACTCTCCCTGCGGTTCTCTATGCAACAGATTATATCGCCTCGGCAGCAGTCGGGCTTGCAGTTGCAATCCTGTTTGCTTACCGTGGAAAAAGCCTTACGGTTGTTGCAATTGCTGCCTGTGTTGGCGTATTTGTAACAGAGCTTATCCTGTCTGTATGCTTCTAACAACTCCTTTTTATATCTATGTTTCTATGAATGCATTTTGCTATTCTGCTTGCAGACCGTTAAGCAACATCGGTACTTAATGAGTGCTTTTTACGAATTTAGTACCGCTATGTTGCGCTCCGAGCGAGAGCGTGTCTGCAACAGAATATGCAAATGCATTCAATTACACAAATACAAAAAGCGCTTCTAGTGTTCCAGATTTGCGAACTTCGTGTACTCCGGCAGCCATGCAAGCTGAACCGTTCCGACAGGACCGTTACGCTGTTTTGCAATGATAATCTCGGAAATACCCTTCAGCTCAGTATCCTTATTGTAGTAATCATCACGGTAAATAAACATAACGACGTCGGCATCCTGCTCGATGGCTCCTGATTCTCGGAGGTCGGACAGCATCGGGCGCTTATCCGGTCGCTGTTCTACGGCACGCGAGAGCTGTGACAGGGCGATGACCGGAACACCGAGTTCTCTGGCAAGTCCCTTTAAGGAACGCGAAATCTCGGAAATCTCCTGCTGGCGGGATTCATTGGATTTGCCGCCGCTTCCGCTCATCAACTGCAGGTAGTCGATAATAATCAGTTTCAGGTCTTTTTCTAACTTATACTTGCGGCACTTACTTCTCATCTCGGAAATACTGATACCCGGCGTATCATCAATAATCAGATCGGAGTCTCCGATGACTCCGGCACCTTCGATTAATTTTTCCCAATCCACATCCGACAGATTACCGGTTCGAAGCGCCTGTGCGTCTACTTTGGATTCCAGGGAGAAGAGTCGGTTTACCAACTGCTCCTTGGACATTTCCAGTGAAAAAATGGCGGTACACATATGCTCGTGAAACGCAACATACTGTGCAACATTCAATACAAAAGCGGTCTTACCCATAGACGGACGCGCCGCTACAAGAATCAAATCGGAAGGCTGAAGTCCTGCCGTGCGGTAATCAAGGTCTATAAATCCGGTCGGGATTCCGGTTACGCTGCCCTGCTGTCTGGAAGCCTTCTCAATCTTCTCTAACGCATTCATTACCACCTCACGAATCGGGGTGTAGTCCTTACCGCTCGCACGCGAGGATAAAAGCTCGAACACTTCCTTCTCCGTGCGGTCCATAATCACATTGACATTCTCTTTACCCGCGTAACATTCATTCTCCAGTTCATCCATCACGCGAATCAGCCGGCGCTTCATGGAATTCTCTTTGACAATCTGAGCATAGTATTTGACATTAGCGGAAGTCGGCACCGCGTTGAGCAGCTCCCTTACAAAGCCGAGGCTTGCAATCTCCTGCGGCACATCCTTTTCTTTCAGCTTGTTCTGTAAAGTAATGAGATCCACCGGCTGTCCCGCCGCATACAATTCAATCATGGTCTGAAAGACAATCTTGTATTGCTGATGGTAAAAATCATCCGGAGTCAGCAGCTCCATCGCCGTGACAATGGCCTCCGCATCCAGCATCATGGAACCAACCACCGACTGTTCTGCCTCAAGACTATTGGGCATTACCCGCTTAATCAGTGTATCATCCACGGGGCTTCCTCCTATTCTTCTACTACCTGTACCGACAGCTTCGTGGTTACCTGTGGATGGAGCTTCACCGGAATCTCGTAAGTTCCAAGTGCCTTAATCGGCTCTGCAAGCTGCATCTTCTTCTTGTCGAGTTCGAGTCCGGTCTGCTCTTTGGCTGCCTGTGCGATTTCCTTGGTGGAAACGGAACCAAACAGCCTGCCGCCCTCACCGGTCTTAATCCGGACAATGACCTTCTGCTGCTCAATCGTCTTCGCCAGCTCCTTCGCATGTGCAAGATTCTCTGCTGCAACCTTATCCGCATGCTGATTCTGAAGCTTTAAGTCATTCAAATTCTTGCCGGTAGCCTCCACACCGAGCTTTTTCGGCAAAATAGCATTTCTCGCATATCCGTCACTCACGTTGACAATCTCACCTTTTTTTCCAAGTGATTTTACATCCTGCAATAAAATTACCTTCATATCTCAATATCTCCTTCCTCCAGCATGGTATCCAGTGTCTGCTGGACAATATGCTTTGCCTGTACGATTGTGCAGTCTTTTAACTGGGCACCCGCCACATTCAGATGGCCGCCGCCGCCCAGCCGCTCCATGATAAGCTGCACATTAATTTCATCAATGGAACGTGAACTCACATATATCTTGCCCTGATATTCTGTCAGGACAAATGAGGCTTTTACACCGATAATGTTGAGCAATTCATCTGCCGCCTGCGCTCCGACAATCGTAGGGCTCTCTAAGCCTTCGCCCGGACACACGGAGATGGCGAAGCATCCGCGATATACCTCCGCATGACGGACCGCCTCTGCCCTTGCCTTATAGGCATTCATGTCATTGCGCAGCATCTTGCGGACTCTGGTCACTTCCGCACCGGAGCGCTTTAAGTACGCTGCCGCCTCGAAGGTGCGCACACCCGTCTTGGTCATAAAATTATTCGTGTCAATCAGGATACCTGCATAGATGCAGTCCGCTTCACACGCTTCCAGCTTAAATCCATCCTGAAAATACTGAAGTACCTCAGCAACCATCTCACAGGCGCTTGAAGCATACGGCTCAATATAGGACAGAAGCGGATTCTCAACCACTTCACTTCCCTGCCGGTGATGGTCAAATACAACAATCGTATCGGTTCTCCGCAGAAGCTCCGGACACTCCGTATAGCTTGGCCGGTTCGTATCAACCACGACAACCGCGGTATTCCTTCCCACCATCTCAAGCGCCTGCGAACTGTCAATGAACAAAGCCTCCGGATATCCTTTGTCGGTGGTAAAGCAGTCCATCAGCGGCTTGACCGAGCTGGTCGGATTATTGATGACAATCTGTGCCTTCTTACCCAGAATATGTGCAGCGCAGTAGATACCGATTCCGGCACCAAGCGCATCCACATCCGTCAGGCTGTGTCCCATAATCAGCACATTCTCACGGCTCTCTAAAATCTCACGGAGTGCATGCGCCTTCACCCTTGCCTTGACACGGGTATTGCGCTCAACCTGTTTTGCTTTGCCGCCGTAGTAAGAGATTTCCTCTCCTTCCTTGACAACCACCTGGTCTCCGCCTCGTCCAAGCGCCAGATCAATCGCCGCCCGCGCATAATCATAGCTCTGATTGTAGCTGTCGCCATTGATTCCGACACCGATACTGAGCGTCACCGCCATCTCATTGCCGACCTTAACCGTCTT
>JBGVFC010000104.1:0-7719 GCA_045120755.1 Agathobacter sp.
AAAAGAGAACGAGGACGGAACCAAGGAGGTTGTTGAAGTATCTCCTGCCAGGGACAAGCTCAAAATCGTAAAGCGTCCGGTTCCGCTCAATGATCCGAAGCCGCTGTGGACCAAGAATCCGAACGACTGTACCGAGGAAGAATACAAGGAATTCTACCGCAAGGTATTCTTAGATTACAAAGAGCCATTATTCTGGATTCACCTGAATATGGACTACCCATTCAACTTAAAAGGAATTCTGTACTTCCCTAAGATTAATACCGAATACGATTCCATCGAAGGTACCATCAAGCTGTACAACAATCAGGTATTTATCGCAGACAATATCAAGGAAGTCATTCCGGAATTCTTAATGCTGTTAAAGGGTGTCATCGATTGCCCGGATCTTCCGCTGAATGTATCCCGTTCCGCTCTGCAGAACGACGGTTTTGTCAAGAAGATTTCCGAGTACATTACCAAGAAAGTTGCAGATAAGCTGATTGGAATGTGCAAGACCGAGAAGGAATCCTATGAGAAATACTGGGATGATATCAGTCCGTTTATCAAATTCGGCTGCTTAAAGGATGAGAAGTTCTGTGATAAGATGAACGATTACATCCTCTTTAAGGATATCAATGACAAGTACCAGACGCTTCCGGAGCTGCTTGCTCCTGTTCCAAAGGAGGAAGAGGCAGCTTCTGACGAGGAGGTCATTGTAGAAGATTCCGTAGAGGCTGCAGAAGCTGCAGATGCTGAGGATGCCGAGGACAAGGAGCCGGAGAAGAAGACCGTGTACTATGTCACCGACAAAGTTCAGCAGGGTCAGTACATCAACCTCTTCAAAGAGCAGGGCATGAATGCCGTAATCTTAGACCACAACATTGATACCTCCTTCATCACACAGTTGGAGCAGAGAAATCAGGATTATCAGTTCATGCGTATCGATGCAGATCTGACCGACACTTTAAAGGATGATTCCGCTGCCGACCTGACCGAAGCTACCACTACTCTCTCTGAGGTATTCAAGTCTGCGTTAAATAACGACAAGCTTACCATCAAGGTAGAGTCCTTAAAGAACGCTGATGTTGCTTCCGTTCTGACGCTCTCCGAACAGGGAAGAAGAATGCAGGATATGATGAAGATGTACTCTATGGGCGGTATGGGTATGGATGCCGACATGTTTGCAGCAGACCAGACACTGACACTCAATGCCAACAACGAGCTTGTAAAATACATCTTAGAGAACAAGGATTCCGAGCATGTTCCAATGTTCGCAGAACAGCTCTATGACCTTGCCCGCATCTCCAACCAGCCATTGTCCGTAGATGCAATGACCCGTTTCGTAAAACGAAGCAATGAAATTATGTTATTACTGACCAAATAAGACCGGCAATAACCAAAGAACGAGCGTGCCCGCACCGGGTACGCTCGTTCTATTTTTTGTGTAGCTTTTTCTTCTGATGTCCGGCATCCACCTTGTGAAATACATAACAGACGATTATGGCAATCACCGAGCCAATCAGTGCACCTGCAAAAATGTCCGTCGGGAAATGCACAAAATTGTACAGCCGCGAGAAGGCAATGACCGCCGCCAGCAGAATTGCCGGTATTCCCAATTTCCTGTCATTGTACAGAATTGCGACTGCTGCGGTAAATCCGTTCATCGAATGTCCGGACGGGAAGGAAAAATCGGTCGGATTCTTGATGAGCAGTTCGATATTCGGGTCAATCCAGCTCGGCCGCTCCCGCTCAAACAGATTTTTGAGAATCAGATTCCCCACAACAAAGGTAACCACTATCGCAATCAGCGTCTGTATTCCAATCTTGCGGTACTTTGGAAAAATCAAAAGCACCACTCCCAAGGTAATCCAGAGAATCCCCGCATCGCCGGCAACCGACAGCCACACCATAAGCTTGTCCAGCACCGCATTGTGAATATCCTGCAGTGCATAGAGCCATTCAAATTCCCATTGCATTCCGATATCCTCCTACTTTTCTTCCATGCCTGGGAAGTATTTTTCGTATAGGGCAAAAAACGAATCGGTTGTCGAGTTCTCCATCTCATCTAAAGAAATGGATTCCCACGCCTCGTCATTCATACGGAAATCCGCATTCTCAAGAATATTCTGATAGGAATTCTCGAACTGCTCCTTCTCCCGCTTAAAGAGAATCGCCTCCCGGTTCTCCTCGGTAAGCTGCGGTTCAAATTTGTTGACACAATAGATGAAATAGTATTCATCCTCTACCTGAATCATCCCGGTGCACATGTCATTATCCAGAGCAAAGACCGCCTCCTCAAGTTCCTGCGGATAATCTCCTCTTGCCACATTGCGCTCGGTGGTTGGATAGGATGTCGCAATCGCAGAAAAATCATCCCCTGCCTCAAGCCGGTTTGCAATGACATCAGCACTCTGTTCATCCGATACCACCAGCTCCCGCACCTGAATTACCCTCGCTTCATCATCACTCACCTCATCATCCACAGACATGGTCATGGAATGATATACCTTCGCCGCAAGCGCATAGTGCTCATACGCCAGCCTGACATCACTCTGTGATACGCCCATTCCCGCCAGGTCATCCTCCGTCAGCCCCTTATAATATTCCTCGGCCAGTTCTTCTATCTGACTTAACTCATCCTCCGACAATGTGACCGACTGCTGTCCGGCAAGAAGGTCCATGCATACAATTCTTGTCAGTTCTTCAATGGCGATACCTCTGACATACTCCTCAAGCTCTGCCTTAGAGGATTCATGCTCCCACAAATCCACCCCGTAGACATTGCCGTAGATATTCCGGTAATTGCACAGATAAATGCCTGCTTCCCGCACACTGCACGACATATCATCCACCGTGAATACCGTTTTGTGGTCCATCTTCTTCTCGGAAAGAACAAACTCTGTATTGCCAATCCGACAGCCCGTTAAGGACAGTCCGGACAGCATCAGTGCCATACCTATTGTAATCAGTCTTTTTTTCATCATCATCCCTCGACAATCAGATACCTGCCATCCGCAAGCGCAAACACTTCACTTGCGTCTAACAGTTCCTCATCGTTCATGCCTGCAATATCCGAACCCGCCTCTTCAAAATATTGGCGTACCTCCTTTTTGTTTTTGCATACAACTGCCATGCAATCTTCCAGAAAATACTCCGCTTCTTCTAAAGTATCCGCAACCGGCTCCGGAAATAACTGAAGCTGGTTGTCCAAAAATATCTGCAATACCTCATCATCATACTCTCTCATGCCAAAATCCCCTCTCTCAATGGATATCCCAATTTTTTTAATTCCTGATAAAGCCGGGCAACCGGAAGTCCTACTACATTGTAGTAATCCCCCACAATTCCACGTATATACGGTGCAAACTTTCCCTGAATGCCATACGCGCCCGCCTTGTCCATCGGCTCTCCGCTTGCCACATACTCTGCAATCTCCTGCGCGCTTAAGTCGTACATCGTCACCTGCGTGCACTCATAGAAGGAATGGATACCGCAGCGCCCGTTTTTATCGAGAAATACAAGGCTTACCCCTGTATATACCTCGTGCGTATTGCCAGACAGTTCCTCTAACATATGGACTGCATCTTCTTCACTCTTCGGTTTGCCCAAAATTCTGTGATTATATGCTACCACAGTATCTGCGCCTATGACAAGGATATCCTGCGGAAACTTCAATGAGGTATCCTCCTGTGCAAATGCACACTTGCGGTCCGACCATGAGAGAAGCCCCGCGGCTACCTCCTGCGCCTTCTGCCCCGACAGCTCGATTACTACCTCGGCCGGCTCGGTTTTCGTGATGCGCTCCTCTCCCTTTGCCGGACATATCTCAAATTCCACACCAATCTGTTCTAACAGCTCCTTGCGTCTTGGTGACGCTGACGCCAATATAATCTGACTCACAGCCTTATCTCCTCCTGTAACCGGAAGGAATACAACAACTTTTCCTTCACCGTTCTCTTTGTCTCTTCTGTTGAAAAAATGCGCGCCAGAGCATCTGCATAGAGCTCTAACTGTGTCTGATAGCGCAGGATAAGCTCATCCGCCGCATTGACACGGTCCGTCTTGTAGTCAAGCACGACGATTCCATCCTCCTCGAACCAGAATACATCGATGATTCCCTGAACCAGCACGCCGTCATATTCCATGACAAAAGGCTTTTCCTTGAAAAGTTCCCCTCTTACTGCGGCATCTGCCATCCGCTGTCCGAGGTTGCCGGATGCAAATTTTTCGATGATTTCCGGCGTAATCAGACTTCTCATCTCCTCTGTCAGCTCCTGTTTCTCCTCCATCCGGTTCAATTCTTCCTGCACAAACAAGCGGACTTCCGCCGGATTTGTCACATCAATTGCCGCCATCCGGACGAAATCCAGACACTCCATGCACCGGTGAACCGCCGTACCGCGCAGCGCGCCACGGCTTACGCCATAAGGTACTGCCACAGTATCTCCATGCTTTGGCTTTTCTTCAAATTTTTCTGCAAATGCCGGAACATAGGACTCGTGCTCCTGCAACAGAAACTCCGGAAGCTGCGCATCCTCCTCCAAAAACCTCTCTGCCATCTTCGCATGCTTTAACTCCGATACGGAGTATTTGCTCTTTTTTGCGGCATCCTGCTGGTATGGGTATTCGTAGGAAAATTCCTCCTCAATCCGCCGCACCTGCTGCATATCTGCCGCCTGAATCCGCTCCCACATAGTCGCATAATCCAAATCCTTGCGGCTGTGCTCCTTCGCCTCCTCAATCAGAAGCTCCTGCGGCTGCACGAAGGTAATCTCATAGCGGTCCGGATAAGAAGAGACTGCCGGAATCAGCCAATCCAGATAAGTAACTGCCCTTGCGCGCTGCATATAGAACAGCGGCTGCTTCGGCAGCACATTCGCGGTGTATTTCGCAAAAGTCTTCTCCCTGTCACGGATGACTCCGGTAAGAATCAGCTTCTCCTTAGCTCTGGTCAGTGCCACATACAAAATCCGAAGTTCCTCTCCTAAATTCTCCCTCCTGATATGACCTGCAATCTGCGCATGTACTAAGGTAGAGCGCTTCATCCGGGGCTTTGCGGACATCTCTTTCAGTCCCATGCCCATATCCGGATGCAGCACCAGCTTCTCCTTTGTATCCATCTGATTGATCATTTTTGCCATACCACTGACAAATACAACCGGAAATTCCAGCCCCTTACTCTTATGAATGGTCATAATGTGCACAACATCCGCATTCTCCCCGCTGACATCTGCCTCACCGAAATCAATCTCGTACTTCTGCAACTGCTCAATGTAGCGCACAAAATGAAACAGCCCCTTATAACTGGTCTTCTCATAGGCAATCGCCTTCTCGACCAGCATGCGAAGATTCTCCGCCCTTTTCTCTCCTGCCGGCATGGCTGCCACATACTGTCCGTATCCGGTTTCCCGAAGCATGAGCACAATCAGTTCATGGATTGGAAGGTCTTTTTGCCGGCGAAGCTTCTGATAAACCTGATAAAAGCGGGCAAGCGCGCCCTCTTGTGCCTCCTCCATCGCGGCCATGGCAGACATGGCAAACTGCACTTCCCTGTCACGGATGCGAAGCTCCGCCATCTCTTCATTGTCCAGTCCGACCATCGGTGAACTTAATACGGCTGCCATCGGAATATCCTGATAGGGATTATCCAGAATACGCAGCATATTGAGGACCGTCCGGACCTCTAGCGCCGCAAAATATCCCGTCTGCGACTCCACATGTGCCGGAATCCCATACGCCTCAAGCACCTCGGCAAACTCGCTCCCCCAGCCCCGCAGACTGCGGAACAGAATTACAATATCGGAATACTTCATCGGGCGGAGCTGACCGGTCTTTTTGTCCGTCACCTGCTGATTTTGCATCAGATGCCGGATTTTTAGCGCCACCATGCGCGCTTCCAGGCAATGTTTATCTACATCCGACAGCTCGTTCTGCTGCTCTTTCAGCTCTGCTTCATCAAACAGCAGCAGTTCTGCCTCCATCCCGTCTGTCTGTGGATAAGAGGCTCCGCAATACAAGGCTGCCTCATCATCATAGTCCACCTCTCCCAAATCGTGATGCATCAGCTTATAGAAGACATCATTGGCAAAATCAAGCACCTGACTTCTGCTTCGGAAATTCATATGCAGGTCTATCCGCTGCTGCATGCCATCCTGCCTGCTGTAAGCTCTGTATTTGTCCATAAAAAGCTCCGGCCTTGCCAGACGGAAGCGGTAGATGCTTTGCTTGACATCCCCCACCATGAACAGATTGTGTCCTCCATCCTGTTCTTTGGAGATTGCCCGAAGGATAATTTCCTGCACCAGATTGCTGTCCTGATACTCATCAATCATAATCTCATCAAAATGCTGACGAAATTCGCGCGCAGTCGGTGTCGGCTCTTTTGTGTCCTTATCTACGAGAATGTTGAGTGCAAAATGCTCCATATCGCTAAAATCAACAATGCGCTTTTTTCGCTTTGCCGCTTCCATCGCAGCAAGATAGGATACCGTAAGTTCCACAAGTGCCTCCGCCATCGGCCGCAGACGCTGCAACTGTTCCAACAGTTGTTCCGGTGACATCGAAAATCCCTGCCGCAAATCCTCCATATCCTTCTTCATCTGCGTGCGGAGAGCCGCCGCGCCCTCCTTCTTCTGCACATCCCCTGCAAAATTGCGGATTGCCGCCAGATTCTGAAACTTCATATTGGAAAAAAACTGATAGAACTGCCGGTAATCCGTCAGAGTGCACGCTTCATCCAGCAGGGCAATATCAGCCTCAATGGCCGGAAGGTATTTTTGCGGGCCATCCGGTGCTTCGGCAAGCTCCTTCATGCGCACCGCCTGTAAGCGGATATCCGCAATCATCCTTCGCGTGGTAAGAACAAACTCCTGCATAAAATCCGATTCCAGCAGTTCTTCTTCCGATTCCGTCTCATACAGCTTTTTAAGCCCCTGTATCCATTCCAGCGGCCATGCACTGCTTAAGGACATCCGGTACACCTGCATCACCATATCGCGCACGGCACTGTCATTGCGCTTTCCGGAATAGGAATCAATGAGCTGTAAAAATTTCTCATCCGATTGTTCATATGCCCGCTCGAAGACCTCATCCAGCACATCCATCTCCAGCAGCCGGATTTCCCCTTCATCGGCAATCCGAAAATTCGGCTCCAACTGAATTTCATTGAAATAATTGCGCACCACAAAAAGACAGAAGCTGTCAATGGTTGTAATCATCGCATTGTGAATGAGCGCTGACTGCTTCATCAGATTGGTGTCTGACGGATTCTCCTGCTGCTTCTGTTCCAATGCCCCGCTGATACGCTCACGCATCTCTGCCGCTGCTGCCTTCGTAAAGGTCACCACAAGGATATGGTCAATGTCGACCGGATTCTGCGTATCGGTAATCTTGTGAATGATTCGTTCTACCAATACCGCCGTCTTGCCGGAGCCCGCTGCAGCAGACACTAAAATATCCCTGTCCCTTAGTTCAATTACCTGCTGCTGCTCCTTCGTCCACTTCACTGCCATATACGACTATCTCCCCTGTTCCAAATGCGCACTCTTCGCATTCTCTATCTGCATCTGCTCAATAATTCCGGCTTTGTCCGGATGCTCCAGACGACGGTACTGATACCCCGGAATTTTGGCATCGAAGCCGCAGACCGGCGCATACGGACAATAAGCACAGCTTATCTGCGTGCCGTCCTTATACGGATTTACCGATACCACGCCCTCATATATCTGCCTGCCCTGATAC
>JBGVFC010000105.1:0-8117 GCA_045120755.1 Agathobacter sp.
TTTTTGAGTTACATCCTTCATATAATCAGCATTTTCAGGCTCATAATCTATCTTTACATATCGGTCGACATCTTGGTGGGACAAGAGGACGCACGTCTCCACATGCGTAGTATTCCCAAACTGGTCCACTGCCTGCACCTTCTTAAGCTCATATCCCCCGTCACACAATATCCGCAAATCTCTTGCCAGTGTTGCGGAATCGCAGCTCACATACACAATCCGCTCCGGCTTCATCTGAATCATAGTACTTAAGCACTTCTCATCGCAGCCCTTTCGCGGCGGGTCAACCACAATCACATCCGGCCGCAGCATATCACAGGCATCCGCCGGCAGTTGTTTTCCGGCATTCTCATAGAATTCGGGCAGAACCTCCTCCGCTTTGCCTGCGAAGAATTTTGCATTGGTGATGCCGTTGAGCTTCGCATTACGCTTTGCATCCTCAATCGCCTGCGGTACGATTTCCACTCCGTAGACCATTTTCGCCTTCTGCGCGAGAAAGAGGGAGATGGTTCCGATTCCGCAGTACAAATCCCACACCGTCTCATTGCCGGTTAAATTTGCAAATTCCATTGCCGTGCTGTACAGTTTCTCGGTCTGAACCGGATTCACCTGATAGAAGGATTGCGGTGATATCTGATAGCCGACAGACACTCCTGTATCCTCGAAATCCTTACAATAGAAGGCAACTTCCTCCTGATGCTTCCAGTCCGGACATTTTTTCAGGTGGATATAATCGGTAATATACGGCTTTCCCCAGATACACTCCGTGCGATTGCCGAGAATCCGATTCGTATTCTCCGTGTTGACATTGTAAGAGATGGACATCATACCCGGAATCTGTGCCAGCCGCTCTGACAGCTCCCTGCCGTGCGCCAGATGGCTGCCGTTGATTACCAGACATACCATGATTTCCCCGGTGGTAAATCCATAGCGGATCAGCACATGACGAAGCAGACCGCTTCGGTCCGTCTCATCGTATGGGCAGATGCCATATGCTTCCATCCATTCTTTTACAGCTGCAAGCACCGGCTGATTCTGCTCGACTCCCAGACAGCAGTCCCCGACCGGAATAATATTGTGGCTCCGGCTTGCATAGAAGCCAAATACGATGTTGCCTGCCTTATCGTATCCCACCGGAAACTGCGCCTTGTTGCGGTAACGGTACGGTGTCGCCATCCCGATAACCGGAAGCATACGCGCGTCTATGTCCTCCTCCGAAAATCCTCCCAGACGAATCAGATTATTCCTGACCTTGCGTTTTTTGAACGCAAGCTGTGATTCGTAGGACATCTGCTGAATCTGACAGCCGCCGCACTGACGGTAGATGGGACATGGCGGTACAATACGAAAAGTGGAAGGAGTAATCACCTCTTCCACTCTTGCATATCCATAGTTCTTTTTTAATTTGGTGATTCTGGCACGAATCACATCCCCGATACAGGCATCCTTGATGAAAAAGGTCATACCCTCATATCTGCCGATACCTTCTCCATCTACTCCGATATCTACAATCTCTACTTCGAATAAATCATTTTTCTGCATAACATACCTGCCACATTCTATTACAGAACATCACTTGTTCTTCTTACATTCGTATCAAGCATCCGGTTAAAGCCCTGCCACTGGGTATTGCCCTGCGGCACTGCTGCCAATGCTTCCTTGAAGGTCTCCATCTTGGCATCCAGATTATCGGCAAAGCTGAGTGCCAACGCTTCAATAAGCGCCGGCTTCTTCGGCGAACCATACTCCAGTTCTCCGTGGTGTGCAAGGATACAGTGCTTGAGTTCGTTTGCGAGCACTACCGGAAAACCGTCAATCTTGCGGATTTCCTCGCCAATCCATTCTGCCCCGATCATGATATGTCCCAGGAGCTGGCCTTCGTCCGTATAATCGTTCTCCGGAAAAGTAGATATCTCACGAAGCTTTCCGACATCATGGAAGATGGCTGCGGTAATCAGCAGGTCCCTGTTCAAAAACGGATAATTGTCTGCAAAATACGCACAGTTTTTCGTCACGCCCAGGGTGTGTTCCAAAAGGCCACCCACAAAGCCGTGATGGACGCTCTTTGCCGCAGAATGGAATTTGAAGCGCTTTTCAAAATCTGCATCATCGAAAAAATTATGTAATAAGGTACTTAAATACCTGCTCTTGACAGAAGCGATATATCCCTTCAGTTCCCGATACATCTCATCAACATTTTTGCTGCTGACCGGCATATAATCTGCCGGATCGTACTCTCCCTCACCCACACGGCGCGCACGCTTGATGGAGCACTGAAGCTTGCCCTGAAAACTGGTAATATCACCGTTGATTGCAATATAGTCCATCGCCTCAAACTCTTCAATCCCCACAGAACCCGGATCCCAGACCTTGGCATCTATGGTTCCGGTCTTGTCCTGCAGAATCACATTGTCATACGGCTTGCCATTCTTGGTCATCGCCGTCTGCTTGCTTTTTACCAGATAAATCTCGCTGATTCGCTCTCCCTCGCGAAGTGCCTCGATATATTTCATAACTTTTATTTCCTCTTTTCTTTCATAATCTGTTCCTTTAGAGTGCCCCCGACATCCGCATATTCATGCGCATTGGCGTGCTTTTTGTTTTACTGCAATACCCCGACCTTCACATCGAAGGTCACCTCCGAATATCCATTCGCACCACGCCGCTTTACCGTAATCTCCACGGCATCCTCCGGCGTCAGCTCTAAGAGCCTGCTGCTGTATGCACTTTCCGTGGAAACCTTGCTGCCTGCCATTTCCACAATAACATCGCCGCTCTGAAGTCCCGCCTCCATCGCCGGAGAATCCATTGATACGGAGCGGATATACACTCCCTTCGGGATATTATAGGTATCGGCAATCTTCTCTGTAACCGTAGATACATGCAGACCGATATACGGGATATCCATTCCGCTGCACAGCATATCAATGACCGGAGTAAGCTCCGATAATGCGACTGCAGTCAGTGTATTCGGGGAAACCGTCACACTGTACTCCTGCATGATGATTCCTACAATCTCTCCCTGCACATTAATGAGGATTCCGCTGCCGTTCTCACTCGCCAGAATATCCGTTGTAAATACGGAGTAATTATGGTCCTCCGTCGTAATGGTGTTATCCTTGGAGGTGATATTGCCTGTCAAGATGGAATAGTTCGTGCCGAGCGGACTGCCCAGTGCAATTACCATAGCCCCGTTCTGCACCATATTGGAATTGCCAAAAGTCGCTGTTGCAATCACATTCTTCGTGGCATTCGACAGCGAGTCTTTGTCTACCGACAATACCGTCAGTCCGGTATTATAATCACTCTTCTGAAGCGTCGCCGGTGCAATGCTGTCATTGATGAAGGTAACTCGAATCTCTTTTGCTTTCTGAATCACCTTCTGCTCTGTCAGAATCAGGTATTCACTGTCATTGTCGGCAATAATCACTCCTGAACCCTGCCCCTGCGTCTCATATGGATTATTAAAAATATCAATATCATCCACCACACTTGTGACCGTAACGATGGACTTATTGGCGACATTGCCAATGGTATAGAGCTGATTCTGAAGCTCCTGATAATCCTCAAGCGTAATACCCGTCTGCACATCCCCTTCCTCCGGTACAGCATCCCCGGTGACAGTGTCATCCTGCTGCGGCGGTTGTTCCGGAATTACATCGTCCTGTGTGCTTTCTGTCTCAAGCTTCTGAGAATCTGCTCCCTGCCCGTCATCCGGCATCTGCTTTACTATGTGAGGAAGCGCCAATGCAAAAACAAGGCATGCCACTCCCGCAAATACCAGACCGCATGCAGCGGAGCCTGCCAGCTTCATCAGGGTGCGCTTTTTGTTCACCGGCTTGTTTTTTATTTTCTCGCGGATAAATTCATTCTTTGATAAATCGTTCTGCTCCATAATAAACCCCCTGAAAAATATTATATTCATAATGAAAGCCTCTTGCAACCATTTTTGCCTTTTCGAAACCGCTTTGATACGCTATAATCAACTTATATCATTTGAACAACAGCAAAGGACAAGCTATGAACCACAAAGTATTTCACACCTTAGAATATGATAAAATATTAGAACTGCTGGCCTCTTTTGCCTCCTGCGAGGAGGTAAGAAAGCGCTGCCTGAAGCTGCACCCGCAGACGGATTTAAGCAAAATTAACGAACTGCAGCTTACGACTGCAGATGCGCTTACCCGGCTGTATAAAAGCGGCGGAATCTCCTTTTCCGGCGTCCATAATATCCGTGCTTCCATCAAGCGGCTGGACATCGGGGCTTCACTGAATACCACCGAGCTTTTGCGCATCAGTTCACTTCTTGAGGTGACCAAACGTGCCAAGGCCTATGACCGCTCTGAGCGGGATGAGGACAAGACCGATTCCCTCTCCCCGCTCTTTGCACAGCTTGAACCGCTGTCACCGCTTTTAGACGAAATCCGACGTTGCATTCTGTCTGAGGATGAGATTGCGGATGATGCCAGTCCTGCACTTGCCAAAATCCGCAAATCCATCCGCGGCATGAATGACCGCATCCACGCGCAGCTTACTTCACTGATGAACAACACCACAACGCGGAGTTATTTGCAGGATGCGGTTGTGACCATGCGGGATGGACGATACTGTCTGCCGGTCAAGGCGGAGGCCAAGTCCTCGGTTCCGGGAATGGTGCACGACCAGTCCTCGAGCGGCTCTACACTCTTTATTGAGCCGATGGCAGTCGTGAACTTAAACAACGAACTGCGCGAGCTTTTCCTGAAGGAGCAGGACGAGATTGAGGCGATTCTGCTTGGGCTCTCCGGTCAGGTACTGGGCAATGAGAGTGCCATTCTCCTCAACTACACAGTCTTAACCGAGCTCGATTTTATATTTGCCAAGGCGGCTTTTGCCAAAAGCTACAACGGCACCGCTCCGGTATTCAACGAGCGCGGGTACATCCATATCCGCAAAGGGCGGCATCCTCTGTTAAATCCAAAGACGGTAGTTCCCATCGATGTCACCTTAGGAGATGGCTACAAGCAGTTGATTGTGACCGGCCCGAACACCGGAGGCAAGACCGTATCCTTAAAGACGGTCGGACTTTTGACGCTGATGGGACAGACCGGACTTCACATTCCTGCGGCTGACCGCTCCGAGCTTTCCATCTTCACCGAGGTATTTGCCGATATCGGAGATGAACAGAGCATCGAGCAGAATCTGAGTACCTTCTCCTCACATATGACGAATATCATCCGCATTCTCGACAAGGCGGATGACCGGAGTCTGGTACTGTTCGATGAGCTGTGTGCCGGAACCGACCCGACGGAGGGAGCTGCACTTGCCATCTCCATCCTCCACAAGCTGTATCAGTATGGCTCCATCACGATGGCTACCACACATTACAGCGAGCTCAAGGTCTACGCGCTGACCTCTGAAGGCGTGGAGAATGCCTGCTGCGAATTTGATGTTGATACACTCAGCCCTACCTACCGTCTGCTGATTGGCATTCCCGGCAAGAGCAATGCATTCGCGATTTCCTCCAAGCTGGGATTGTCGGAACATATCATCGAAGATGCCCGCACACGAATCAGCCAGAAGGACGTTGATTTTGAGGACCTGCTCTCCAATTTAGAGGCAAGCCGTCAGACCATCGAGAAGGAGCAGCGCGAGATTAACCAATATAAGTCCGAAATTGAGACTCTCAAAAAGCAATTAGAGCAAAAGCAGGAAAAACTCGACCAGAACAGGGAAAATATCCTCCGGCAGGCCAACGAAGAAGCCTACCAGATACTCAAAGAGGCCAAGGACTTAGCGGACCAGACCATCCGCAATTTCAACAAATACGGACAGGGCCAGGCTCCAATGAGCCAGATGGAAAAAGAGCGCAGCAATGTGCGCAACAAGATGTCCGAGAAGGAGAAAAAGCTCTCCGGCATCCAAAAACAGCCAAAGGCCAACCACAACGCCCCGACGAAGCTGCGCATCGGCGATACGGTCAAAGTGCTCTCCCTCAATGTCAAGGGCACCGTTCATACCCTGCCGAATGCCAAAGGTGACCTCTATGTACAGATGGGAATTCTCCGCTCACAGGTCAATATCAATGATTTAATCCTGATTGATGAGGACGCATCCCCTGCTGCAAAAAAATACGGCGGCGGCAGCGGCAGCAAAATCAAGATGAGCAAGTCTGCTTCCGTATCGACCGAGATTAATCTGATCGGCAAGAATTCCGATGAGGCAATTGCCCTCCTCGACAAATACTTAGACGATGCCTACATCGCGCATCTGCCTTCCGTCCGCATTGTGCACGGCAAAGGCACCGGTGCACTCCGCAAGGCGGTACATGCACACTTAAAGCGCCAGAAATACATCAAAGAATTTCATCTCGGTGAATTCGGTGAGGGCGATGCAGGTGTAACCATTGCCACCTTCGAATAACCATTATAAATCCATTGACCAGCATATGAACAGGAGAATCCTATGGCTACCAAACAAAAAATATTAATCGTAGATGATGATAATAACATTGCAGAACTGATTTCCCTCTACCTGATCAAGGAATGCTTCGACACCCGCATTGTCAATGACGGGGAGGAAGCCCTGACCGCCTTTGAGCAGTATGCACCGAATCTGATTCTGCTCGACCTGATGCTTCCGAGTATCGACGGTTATCAGGTCTGCCGCACCATCCGTACCAAATCCAACGTACCAATCATTATGCTCTCCGCCAAAGGCGAAATATTTGACAAGGTACTTGGCCTGGAGCTTGGCGCAGACGACTATATGATGAAGCCTTTTGATTCAAAGGAACTGGTTGCCCGCGTTAAGGCAGTTTTGCGGCGCTATCAGCCGGTCAAGGCCGAGCCTGTTACGGTAGAACTCAAGTGCGTGGAATATCCGGATCTGACGGTCAATCTGTCGAACTATTCTGTTCTCTACAAGGGACAGTCTGTGGATATGCCACCAAAGGAACTGGAACTTTTATATTTCCTCGCATCTTCCCCGAATCAGGTTTTCACACGCGAGCAGCTTCTTGACCATATATGGGGTTATGAATACATCGGCGATACACGGACTGTAGATGTCCATGTCAAACGGCTCCGCGAAAAAATCAACGACCACCCTGTCTGGAGAATCGCTACGGTCTGGGGAATCGGCTACAAATTCGAGGTAAACGAATGAAAAACTCTCTCTATGTAAAACTTCTCATAAGCTATCTGATTTTCGGAATTTTGGCAACAATCGTCCTATGCACCTTTTCCCAGCATATGACAGTGCGCCACCTGACCATGTCAGAAGAGCAGCGCCTCTACCGCGAGGCAACCGTGATTGCCAATGGCTACGCTGCCAATTATTTCAATGCCGGAATGTCCGTGGAGGATTTGCAGGAGCAGTTGGAAATTGTCTCTGCCTACACCTCTGCCGAAATCTGGATTCTCGATGGCTACGGGCATCTCTTTCTCAACTCCTCTGACCGGACAATCATAGAGGATACAGATGCCTTTCTGTCCAATCAGGATTCCACGGACACCACTCACGTTATGATTGAAGGATTTGACATACAGGATTTCGGCAACCGCTACTATCAGATTGGAACCTTTTACGACAACTTTGTGGAGGAGACTCTGACCGTCTTTTCTCCCATCACCATCGGCTATCAGGTGCGCGGATATGTGCTCATTCACCGCCCAATCTCCCAGATTACGCAGGATACCAACTCCTACATGAATATTATCTTCGCCACCATCGGAATCGTATTCGCATGCTCCTTCATCATCCTGTTTGCCTTTACCATCTTCGTCTACCGCCCGATGCGGCAGATTGGTAAGGTGGCAGCCGGATATGCCAAAGGTGAATTTGAGAAAAAAATCGATATCCACACCAACGACGAAGTGGGCTCCCTTGCCAACACGCTTGACTACATGGCGACCGAACTGGCGACACAGGAGGAGGACCAGCGCAAATTCGTCTCCAATGTCTCTCATGATTTCCGCTCCCCGCTTACGTCCATCAAGGGGTATGTGGAAGCAATGATTGACGGAACCATTCCCGTTGAAATGCAGGACAAATACTTAAACATCATCCTGTTCGAGACCGAGCGCCTGAACAAACTGACGCAGAGTCTTTTGGATTTGAACCGTTTTGGACAGCAC
>JBGVFC010000106.1:0-2223 GCA_045120755.1 Agathobacter sp.
GACAGCATTCAAAGATTCCAATCGTATTATATCTCTGCCGGTATATCCCAACCGCTTCCACTGCCTGTTCCTTTGAAAAGCCGTAATATTTCGAAAAGCTCTCCGACAATGGCGGTCCGATAAATTTTTTGAGCGTATCCAAATCGGATACCTCGATTCCATAATGCCGCAAAGCATACTGTGCAGACTTTGTGACTCCCTCCGAAGAATCAATCAGGGTTCCGTCCATGTCGAACAGAATAACCCTGTCATCCACCTGCGCCAACATCTGCGCCACGGTATGTCCGCTAACCGGATGGCGCATATCCGGACACAATTCAGAAAGCGGAGCAAGCACAAATCTGCGGTTGTCCATGTCAATATGTGGAATCACCAGATTCTTACTGTCATATATGATTTTATCGTAAAAAATAATATCAAGATCCAGTGTCCGCGGTCCCCAGTGCTGCTCTCTTCGTCTGTCTGCATGCGCCTCAATTTCATGCAGCAGCGCAAGAAGCTCCTGTGGCTCATAAAATGTCTCCAATTCCACGCAGCCGTTCAGAAAATTTTCCTGCTCTACCGGTCCGTATGGTCTGGTCTCTATCAGACGGGATGCGCGCACCTTCCGCACACCGTCATCCTCTGCCAGTTCCCGGATTCCATTCTCAATCAGGCTTTGGCGGTCCCCCATATTCGAGCCTACAGCCAGATATACTCTGTGCCATTCGCGTGCAAGATTGACCGATACATCCGAAAAAGGAAGTCCGATTGGTGCGCTTGGCTTACACAGTTCCAGTTCCACACGCTCTAAAACCTCATAGTGGCAAAGCAGCCTTTTGCAGACATATTCCGCAGCCGCCTCAATCAGATCAAAGCGCTTTTCCGTAAATATCCGGCTGATATACTCACAGCAATCTGCATAATTGAGCGCATCCGAAAGCATATCCGTGCGTCCTGCCTTCTCCATCCCGTAATACAGATTCACATTGAGATAGAACTTCTGTCCCTCTTTCTTCTCCTCCTCCAACACTCCGTGAAAGGCCAAAATCTCAAGTCCGGTGATCCGGATAAAATCATTGGTATGCAACTATTTTTCCTCCTATCTGCCTTCCGGATGTAAAATTGCCTGTGCCATCCGGATTGCCCGCACATTCTCACGTACATCATGCACACGCACAAAAGCGCATCCCTGCTGTACTCCGAATACGGTTGTTACCAGAGTTCCCTCCACACGCTCGTCTTTTGGTAGGTCCAAGGTCAATCCGACCACCGATTTGCGCGAGGTACCAAGCAATACCGGATAACCAAGACTGCGCAGACTTCCCACCTGACGGATGGCAAGCAAATTCTGCTCATAGCTCTTGGCAAATCCGACTCCCGGATCCAGTATAATCTTATCATCTGCAATTCCGGCAGCCTTCGCAAGCGAAACCGACTCCCGCAAATCCGACAACATATCTTCCATAAAGTCTGTATAATCTGTGTTAGTCCTATTATGCATCAGGCAGCACGCAGCTTTGCTGTCTGCAATGACCTGTGCCATAGCTGTATCGTATTTTAATCCCCATATATCATTGACCAGATCGGCTCCAGCCTGCACCGCAGCCTGTGCCACTTTGCTCTTATAGGTATCAATGGAAACAGGAATATCGAATCTTCGCTTGATTTCCTCAATAATTGGTGCGGTCCGCTCGATTTCTTCTTCATCCGGTATCATGGTATAACCCGGTCTGGTCGATTCCCCGCCGACATCTATGATATCTGCGCCGTCCGCAATCATCTCCTCGGTATGACGCAGGGCATCCTCCATCCGGTTCCACCTCCCACCATCCGAAAAAGAATCCGGAGTAACATTCAAAATTCCCATGACATAGGTATTATGTTCTGTATCAAACTCTCTGTTTCCGATTCTCATGGTTGTCGATTTCTTCCTTTCTTATTCAAATCCAATAACAATTCACGCCCCGGTATAAGCAGCTCTGACCTCTGCCAGATAGGACAGCGAGCCAAAAGCAAGCACCGGTTCCCCATACTGTAACGCCCGCTTTACTGCCTCTGCGACCGTACTGCAGTATCGCACATCCGCATGAAGCCGTCCCGCTTCCTCTGCCAATGCCTGTCCATCCAGCGCTCTTGGGTTGTCCGGCGTAATGGTAAATACCCTTTTGGCATACGGCAGCATAATCTGAAGCATTTTTTCATGCTCCTTATCCGCCAGAACTCCTATAATCATGGTAAGAG
>JBGVFC010000107.1:0-2417 GCA_045120755.1 Agathobacter sp.
CGGTTCATACAGTATTTTTGATTTGATTGGAGAAGAACGCAGGCTGGTCTACAAATCCAAAAATGCACAGGAAGCGTACATGAAGTGGAATGTATATATTGGAAGGAAGAAAGAGCGCCCACAGCGTCAGAACCAGCAGGAGAACAGTCCGCAGAATGTGGTGGAGAATACGCAAAAGAAGCCGGAGGCATCCAGAAAATCCTCTGCTTCGGAGCGCAACTCCGACAGCGTATCAGGCGGAAAAAACCACGAAAAGGGCAGCGGCACATCACAGCGGCACCATTCCAATCATTCCAACCGTACGCGCAGGGAGAGCGTGAAGAATTTTTCAGACGACGAGCAGACGGCAGAGACGGCAGCGGAGCATTCCGGCAATAATTACCGCCGCGACCGTTACCGGAAGAGAAAGCAGTATTCCAGAGAGAATAGCAACGAATAGGAGCAGGTCATGAACAGGAAGATTGGGTTTATCGGATGTGGAAATATGGGCGGAGCGATGGTTATGGGGATTCTGGATTCCCATACATGCGATGCACAGCACATTATGATTTCCACGCATTCACAGGAATCACTTGCGAAGAAGCAGGCACAGTATCAGACACTTGCCACAACAGACAACCGCGAGGTTGCGGAATTTGCAGATGTTATATTTCTTGCGGTCAAGCCACAGTATTATCCGGAGGTAATCGCACAGATTAAGGATTTGGTGGATGAGAGCAAGGTGATTGTCTCCATGGCGCCGGGCAAGAGTCTGGACTGGCTGCAGGAGCAGTTCGGCAAAGCGGCAAAAATTATCCGTACCATGCCGAATACCCCTTCCCTTGTCAGGGAGGGAATGACGGGTATGTGTGCGAATGCCTGTGTAACGGACGAGGAACTGGCGCTGGTGCGTGAGATTTTCAGCGGATTTTCCGCGACGGAACTGGTAGCAGAGAATCTCATGGATGTGGTAACCGCAGTCAGCGGAAGCTCTCCGGCTTATGTATTTATGTTTATCGAGGCAATGGCAGATGCGGCGGTTGCAGGCGGAATGCCAAGGGCACAGGCATACAAATTTGCTGCACAGGCGGTGCTTGGCAGTGCGAAGATGGTGCTTGAGACGGGCAGACATCCGGGAGAACTCAAGGATATGGTTTGTTCGCCGGGCGGAACTACGATTCAGGCGGTTCGTGTATTGGAAGAGAAGGGAATGCGAAGCGCGGTAATTGAGGCAATGGAAAAATGCCTTGATATTTCCCGCGGTATGTAATCTGTTTGCAGGAAAATCAATTTTCATTAAGGAGGCAGAGGAGATATGTCACTTTCGGTTGGGGGATTATCTAATGATGAATATTCGGTTGTCAGACCGATGAACTATTCCGTAGAGAATCATTCTAAGGCATCAGATGCGTACACAAAGTCTGTGGAGCAGACGGACCAGATCGGTTCGTTCCGTGACATCCTGCCCGTTCATCCGACAGGGTATGCCAATGCGCAGACGGTTCGGGTGGATGCGGCTGCACAGTTGGAGCAGACGCGCAAGGCTAGTCAGGAGTTTAACCGGATTGCGGGCAATTTTGCAGGTATGTCGACCGGATATACCGATAGCAGTGCGGCATTAGGTTATGAGATGATTGGAAGTAATGTGGATTTGTTTATATAAAATGGACCCTGTCCATGAATGCGGGATGCAGATATCTCCGGATTCGTGGACAGGGTCTTTTGACTTTATAGGAAATTTCGATTTCCTATAAAGCAAAACACTCCGTGAGGATGCGACTGGTGCGCAGAGGTAAAGTGCAAGTTGACACTTGCGCGCACCAGCGCGCAAAGAGTGCGAAGCACTCTTTGTTCTCGAACAGGAAATTTGTTTTAACAGAGAACGGAGAGCACGGGATTTGAACCCGCGGTACCTTTTGAGGGGTACACGGCTTTTCGAGAGCCGCACCTTAAGCCACTCGGACAACTCTCCGTATGTGTCGGCAGTTCTGTTTGTAAAATGCAGAACCGGCACGAAACAGAGTATATCACAGAAAAAGTGTTTTGTGAACAAATTTGTGACACAAATTTTTCTGCTGCGGTTGTTCTTCCGCAAAGTTTATATTATAATAAAAACAACTTTGAACATGAATTTTTAAGTAACAGTTCAGCCATAATTAGCATGGTGGAACATATTGGGCTGAACTAAAAACAAGAAAGGAAGCGGATTTATGAAAAGGATTGGTATGTTAACCAGCGGCGGCGATTGTCAGGCGCTGAACGCAGCTATGCGTGGTGTGGTCAAGGGACTCTCCAGTAATATAGCTGACCTGGAGGTCTATGGCTTTGAGAATGGGTATAAGGGACTGATTTATGGGAATTATCGTCTCCTTACATCCGCAGATTTTTCCGGAATACTGACCAAGGGCGGTACGATTCTGGGTTCTTCCCGTCAGCCG
>JBGVFC010000108.1:0-8648 GCA_045120755.1 Agathobacter sp.
AGAGTGCTGAATTACAGGTAAGTGCCGTAAGATATGATACGAAAAATAATCAATATCTGGACTATATCACCTATATCGGATGTGCAATAAAAACAGACGGTCTGGACGGACAATTTATCACTGATTTAAAACGTGGCGATATTCTGGAAGGCGGAAAAACATATTATATTTTCCGGACAGAGCTTGATTCTGATTATGAGAAAGAGCTGGAAGAACAGGGGCATTCCGGAAACAAAAATGATATGCAGTCCCATTTCAGCTACGGAGTCATAGCCACGGGATATTATGTGGACGGAAGTAAAGATTCATTTGCCGCTTTTGGAAATGGCAAGGAAAGCCTTAATACGGATATACTGTTTTCCGAACGATTGTCCGGTTACCTGTTTCATTATAACGGAACATTCACCAACAAAGATGGTACAGTTTCAAACTTTGCAACAGTAAACAATAGTTCCGGAAATTATAATGATTTTTCTGACAACATGGATTCCGTTATGGCACCGGTAGGAAGCATCACAACCACATTGCCATACGAGGGTACTTTATGGTTTGATGAATATTTCAAAGCCCAGAATTATGTTACAATAACAACCCCGGAGGGATTTAACTGGAGATTTGACGGATTTAAGGCAGAAGATATTGATTACAGCACGCAGAACCTGATTTATAAATTTACGCCTCTTGATGCAGACGGAAATGAAGTAAAAACGGCAAGCATTGTGGATGCATTCACCCAGGTGCAGCTTGGGGGTTATGAATTGTCAAAAATCAACTGGAATAATGAAGAGTATCTGGATGCACTATTTACTTATGATGACACGGCAGAAACCTATTCTGTTGCAGAACTATCTTCTTTGCGGGAATCCTGTACGTTATATGCATTTCCCAAAAGTGTGACGGTTGCTGCAACCGATTATACAGACAGCAGCAAAAAGGGTACGGTCAGTTTTTCTTACCAAAACAGTTCCTCTGGATAAATTAGGACATTCTTACGGGGAGCCGGTATTTAACTGGTCGAATGACGATACCGAATGCGAAGCCGTATTTGAGTGTATCCATAAGGACGATACACAATCCCTGCCGTGTAAGATTGCAAAGACCGAGACTCCTGCAACCTGTACGGCTGATGGTGAAAAAAGATATACTGCAACGGTCACCTTTGAGGGAAAGCAGTATCAGGATCAAAAGCATGTAAAAACAGATATGCTGGGGCATGTCTGGAAAGAAGAATGGAGTCTGTTTGAAGGAGAGATTACGGAAGAACTGTTTTCAGGAGCTGAAAATGAGATTTCGGATTTCCATCCGGATGAGCAGGAGCTGTATATCCGCTACTGTACACGCGCACATGATGCGTATATGCTAAAGACAGAAAAGAAAGAACTTCCACCACAGGAGCTGCAAGAGCCGCAGGAACCGGAAGAACCACAGAAGCCGGTTACACCACAAAATCCAGATGTTCCACCAACAGAAGAAATACAAAAAGCACCTCAGACCGGAGATTACAATAGCTGCTGGCTGCTGGTGCTGTTTTTGTCTGGAAGCATTATGCTGATATGCAGCAAGAAAATGAAAAAGCTAACTGTGTAATATCTGACGGTAAAATGAAAAGACCATGTGCCTATTTGCATGGTCTTTTTTTAGTGATTATGAATCAACAAAAAGTGTTAATGAAAATATAGTTAAGGTGTATTATAATGTGATTGAATATCATCATATACAAAAGGGGAGAAGAAGCATGGGAGAAAAATACAGACAGTTAAAGTGGGAAGACCGTCTGCGGCTGGAGTCATTTCTAACAGACAAAGTTTCGAAATCTGAAATCGCGCGGAGGCTGCATGTCACACGGAAAACCATCTATAACGAAATAGCGCGGGGAATCTATATGCATCGGAACAGTGACCTGACGGAGGAACCGCGGTACAGCTCAAATCTGGCACAGAAGCGCTGTGATGAAAACCTGGCAGTGCGAGGCACACAGCTTAAAATAGGAAAGGATATGGAATTTGCCAGATATCTTGAGGAAAAAATCTGTGATGGGAATTTAAGCCCTGAAGCGGTACTAGGGCAGTTAAAAGCGGAAGGTAAGGAAACGGACTTTAAGACCCGTATATGTGTCAGTACCCTGTACAGTTATATCAATAAAGGCGTGTTCCTCCGTCTTTCGAACAAGGATCTTCCGGTCAAGGGGAAGAAAAAGCGGAAGTACCGTCAGGTAAACAGACGAAAGCGGCTGCAGCCGGGAGAGAGTATCAGTGACAGACCGGAAACCATTGACACGAGGGAGAGCTTCGGGCACTGGGAGATGGATACAGTTGTCGGTAAGAGGGGAAAGTCAAAACACAGTCTGCTTGTGCTCACAGAGAGAAAGACACGCCATGAAATTCTCTTTCTTCTGCAGGAGCATACCGCAGCGGAAGTGGTAAGAATGGTGGACAAGCTGGAACACAAGTGGGGACAGGATTTTTCAAAAGTATTTAAGACCATAACCGTAGATAACGGAACAGAATTTTCCGACTATGAGGGAATCAAACAATCCGTCCTGCATGAAGGAAGCAGGGTGGAGGAAGTGTATTACTGCCATCCATACAGCAGTTGGGAACGCGGCTCAAATGAAAACGCCAACAAGCTGGTAAGACGGCATATTCCCAAGGGAATCAACTTTGATGATAAAACCGATGAAGATATATCGTTCATTGAGAACTGGATGAATTCCTATCCACGCGGAATTTTCGGATTCCGGTCTGCGGCGGATATGTTCCGGGAAGAACTGCAAAAACTTAATATTGCTTCATAAATAAAATTTTTAAATGTTTCTTATTATCCAAGGGGGAAGTATGCCCTTTTTTAAGTCTGATATCATGTCATAAGTGTGCCAACTTCTTACATTCTGTGGTAAAATCCTATATGAATCCATTGAAAATCCATTCAAATGAATAACAATTGTGCAATATGCACAAAGAAAAACGCAAAGTGTTATGCACTATTCCAAAACGAAAAAAGTGTGTAAAAAAAGGTTGCAATTTTCATTAGTGAAAATTTTAACAATAATTGTTGAAAATGGAAACTAAATGCGATACAATCAACAATAGCGAAATTTTTATTTTTTTATAGATGGAGGTCAAAAGATGAGTAGTAACAATGCAAGCTTGGCAATGCAGCGTATTGCTAAGTTGGTCGACGAGAACAGCTTTATGGAAATCGGCTCTCTCGTAACTGCACGCAGTACAGACTTTAATCTGTCTGCACAGAAGGCACCTTCCGATGGTGTAATTATCGGTCATGGTCTGATTGAGGGTAATCTTGTGTTTGTATATAGCCAGGATGCCTCCGTGCTGAACGGAACAATCGGAGAGATGCATGCGAAGAAGATTGCCTCAGTATATGACATGGCAATGAAGATGGGAGCACCGGTCATTGGTCTGATTGACTGCGCCGGAATCCGTCTGCAGGAGTCTGTGGATGCGTTGGATGGCTTTGGTCAGATTTATGCGAAGGAAGTTGCTGCAAGCGGTGTGATTCCGCAGATTAGTGCTGTATTCGGCAATTGCGGCGGTGGATTATCCGTACTTCCGGCGCTGTCTGATTTTGCATTTATCGAGGAGAAGAAGGGACGTGTATTCGTAAATTCTCCGGATGCAGTTGACGGCAACCGCATTGAGAAGTGTGATACCGGATGTGCTTCTTATCAGAGCGAAGAGTCCGGCTGTATTGACGGGATCGGAAGCGAGGATGAGATTCTTGCACAGATTCGTCAGCTTGTGGTTATGCTTCCTTCCAACAATGAAGGGGATGTATATACCGAGGATTGCAATGATGATTTGAACCGTGCATGCGAGAGCATGGATACGATGATCGGAGATCCGAGATATCTGTTATCCGAGCTTTCCGATGGACATGTATTCTTCGAGACAAAGAGAGATTATGCGAAGGATATGGTGACCGGATTTGTGAAGTTGAACGGCATGACCGTAGGTGCGGTTGCCAACTGTACCGAGGTTTATGACGCAGAGGGCAATAAGACCGAGTCTTATGAGGCTGTTTTATCTGCAAAGGGATGTGACAAGGCTGCTGAATTTGTGCAGTTCTGTGACGCATTCTCGATTCCGGTGCTTACCCTTACAAATGTATCCGGCTTCTGCACCTGCAAGTGCTCAGAGAAGAAGCTTGCCAAGGCGCTTGCCCGCATGACTTATGCGTTTGCCAATGCAAATTGTGCCAAGGTGAACCTGATTACGGGAACCGCTTTCGGAAGCCCATATGTATTCATGAATTCCAAGTCAATCGGAGCAGATTTGGTGTATGCATGGGACAATGCGAAGATTGGTATGATGGATTCCAATCTGGCTGCCAAGATTATGTATCCGGAGGCCAATGCCGACGAGCTTGCAGTTAAGGCATCCGAGTATGATGCACTGCAGTCTTCCGTAGCATCTGCGGCTGCGCGTGGACAGGTTGATTTGATTGTGGAACCGGCAGATACCAGAAAATATCTGGTTGCAGCTTTCGAGATGCTTTATTCCAAGTGTGAATATGCGCCGGAGAAAAAGCACGGAACAAAATAGAAAGGTGAAGTTTTATGAAGAAGAAGATAGCGTTAATGCTTAGCATGGTTATGCTTATGGCATGTATGCTAAGTGCATGTGGAACGGATCCTGCCGAGGCAGATTACAATGGCTACACCTTTGATGAGCTGAATGCAGAAGCAGTTGACAGCCTGAACATGGTTAATGCGGTTGTGGCTTTTCTGGACGAGTGCGGAGTGGACGCAGTAAGTGTGTATGACCGTCACAACGAGGAGGCCTATGCAGCACTTCAGTATTATGGTGTGACAGATGCAGAGATTCAGGCTGCCGGACAGTGGACAGAGGTTTCCGATTCGTTTGGAACCTGTACCGGAGTCGTAGAGGACAGCTTTTCCGTTACCAAGGCTGGTAATACCCTGACAACCGATATGCTGCTTGCATTTGAGGATGCAGATGGCAATGTCAAAAATGTAACTTTTGAGACGGTTTATACTTATTACAATATGGAGATGACCGGTATTACAATTGAGCCGGTGTACAGCCTGTCTGAGAAGATGCAGAAGGCGGGTATGAATACCCTGATTTCCATGTCAATTGTATTTGCGGTATTGATTTTAATCAGTATTTTGATTTACTGCTTCAACATTTTCCCGTATATCGAGAAGAAGAAGAAGGAGCGTCTGGAAAGATCAAAGCCGGCAGCTACGATTGAAGTGAAAAAGCCAATTCAGCCGATAGAGCCTGCTTCGGCTGCGGATACAGCAGATGATGCGGAACTGATTGCAGTGATTGCGGCTGCGATTGCAGCAAGTGAGGGAACCTCTACCGATGGTTTTGTAGTGCGTTCCATTAATAGAAGATAATTTAGGAGGACAGATACCATGAAGAATTACACAATTACCGTGAACGGCAATGTATATGATGTTACAGTTGAAGAGACAGGAAGCACTGCTTCTGCAGCAGCACCGAAGCGTGCGGCAGCTCCGGCAGCAGCACCTAAGGCTGCAGCAGCTCCACAGGCTGCAGGCGGCGCAGGAAGCGTTAAGGTAGAGGCTGGTGCAGCCGGAAAAGTATTTAAGGTAGAGGCTAAGGCCGGTGATGCAGTGAAGAAGGGAGATACCATTCTGATTCTTGAGATTATGAAGATGGAGACTCCGGTTGTTGCACCACAGGATGGAACAATTGCAAGCGTCGATGTTGCAGTAGGCGATGCTGTTGAGGCTGGTGCAGTTCTTGCTACCATGAACTAGTATATCCAAGGAGGAATGAAACGTGAGTTATGTAGGTGAAACATTAACCAACCTCCTACACCAGACGGCTTTTTGGAATCTGACATGGGGCAACTTCGTTATGATTATTGTAGCCTGTGTGTTCCTGTATCTGGCTATCGCAAAGAAGTTTGAGCCGTTGCTGTTGGTTCCGATTGCTTTCGGTATGTTGCTGGTTAATATCTATCCGGATATTATCGCAAGCCCGGAGCAGACGAGCAATGGAGTTGGTGGTTTGCTTTATTATTTTTACACATTGGATGAGTGGTCAATTCTTCCGTCCCTGATTTTCATGGGTGTCGGAGCGATGACGGACTTTGGACCGTTGATTGCCAATCCAATCAGCTTTTTGATGGGAGCTGCTGCACAGTTTGGTATTTTTAGTGCATATTTCCTTGCTATTTTATTTGGCTTTAACGATAAGGCTGCAGCCGCAATTGCCATTATCGGTGGTGCGGACGGTCCGACCTCCATTTTCCTTGCCGGAAAATTAGGGCAGACGGGACTTATGGGGCCAATCGCGGTGGCGGCATATTCGTATATGGCGTTGGTACCGATTATCCAGCCGCCAATTATGAAGGCACTTACGACGAAGAAGGAGCGCCAGATTAAGATGGCAAACCTGCGTCCGGTAAGTAAGCTGGAGAAGATTTTATTCCCGATTGTTGTTACGATTGTTGTTTGTACCCTGCTTCCGACCACGGCACCGTTGGTTGGTATGCTGATGCTGGGTAATCTGTTCCGTGAGAGCGGTGTTGTACGTCAGCTTCAGGAGACTGCAAGCAATGCGCTGATGTACATTGTTGTTATTCTCCTCGGTACTTCCGTTGGAGCAAGTACGAGTGCAGAGTCCTTCCTGAACTGGAGCACAATTAAGATTGTTATATTAGGTCTTGTTGCGTTTATGGTTGGTACGGCAGCCGGAGTTCTCTTTGGTAAGCTTCTGTGTCTGATTACGAAGGGCAAGATTAATCCTTTGATTGGTTCTGCAGGTGTATCGGCTGTTCCGATGGCGGCGCGTGTATCGCAGAAGGTGGGAGCAGAAGAAGATCCTACGAACTTCCTGCTTATGCATGCGATGGGACCGAATGTTGCCGGTGTAATTGGTACTGCGGTAGCAGCCGGATGCTTTATGGCAATCTTTGGAATTTAGTAACAGGAATGGCGCTTGCTGAACTGTTATGAAATGTAGAGTAGCGTTTAAATAAGAAAGGAATAGAACATGGGTGTAAAAATTACAGAAACCGTTTTGCGTGATGCACATCAGTCTTTGATTGCAACACGAATGACAACCGAACAGATGCTCCCGATTGTGGACAAGATGGATCAGGTTGGATATTATGCAGTTGAGTGCTGGGGCGGAGCTACCTTTGATGCGTCCCTTCGTTTCTTGAAGGAAGATCCGTGGGACCGTCTTCGCAAATTAAGAGATGGCTTCAAGAATACCAAGCTGCAGATGTTATTCCGTGGACAGAATATTTTGGGATACCGTCCATATGCAGATGATGTGGTAGAGTATTTCGTTCAGAAGTCCATTGCAAATGGTATTGATATTATTCGTATTTTTGACTGTCTGAATGATGTGCGAAATCTTCAGACCGCAGTTACTGCATGTAACAAGGAAAAAGGACATGCACAGGTTGCGCTGTCTTATACCTTGGGCGATGCCTACACACTGGATTACTGGATGGAGATGGCAAAGCGTGTTGAGGATATGGGAGCTGATTCCCTGTGTATCAAGGATATGGCAGGTCTGTTGGTTCCGGCAAAGGCAACAGAGCTTGTACAGGCATTAAAGAGTGCAACCTCACTTCCGATTGAACTTCACACACACTATACCTCAGGTGTAGCTTCCATGACTTACATGAAGGCAGTTGAGGCAGGCTGTGATATTATTGATACCGCAATCAGCCCGTTTGCGCTTGGAACCAGCCAGCCGGCTACCGAGGTTATGGTTGAAGCATTTAAGGGAACCGAGTACGATACCGGTCTTGACCAGGATAAGCTGGCAGAAATCGCTGATTACTTCCGTCCGATGAGAGAGGAAGCACTCGCAAGCGGTCTGATGAATCCGAAGGTATTGGGCGTAAATATCAATACCCTTCGTTATCAGGTACCGGGCGGTATGTTAAGTAACCTGATTTCCCAGTTGAAGGAGCAGGGCAAGGAAGACAAATACGAGGAGGTTCTCGCAGAGGTTCCTCGTGTCCGCAAGGATTTGGGTGAGCCGCCTCTTGTTACCCCGTCTTCACAGATTGTAGGTACACAGGCTGTATTCAACGTATTGATGGGAGAGCGTTACAAGGTTGCTACCAAGGAGACCAAGGATATCCTTCTCGGAAAGTATGGTCAGACCGTAAAGCCGTTTAATCCGGAGGTTGTTGACAAGGTATTGGGCGAAGAGAAGAAGAATGCAATTACCTGCCGTCCGGCAGACCTTCTTGAGCCGGAGCTTGACAAGTTAGAAGCCGAGATGAAGCAGTGGAAACAGCAGGATGAGGATGTCCTGTCCTACGCATTGTTCCCACAGGTTGCAACCGAATTCTTCAAGTACCGTGAAGCGCAGCAGACCGGTGTGGATGCCAAGGTTGCAGACACCAAGAACGGAGCATATCCGGTGTAATCGTTATAACGGTTCAGTTATAATCAGCCCGAAGGGGAGAATGTGAAAGCTGGTTAATAATAAAAATGCCTTATGGATGCAAGATGTATCTGTAAGGCTTTTTATTTTTCTACCTTTTTACATTTATGTTCCTGAGAATGAATTGTGTGCTGTCATTGCAGACCGTAAAGCAACGTCGGTACTTAATGAGTGCTTTTTACGAATTTAGTACCGTTACGTTGCGGTCCGAGCGAG
>JBGVFC010000109.1:0-2531 GCA_045120755.1 Agathobacter sp.
AACTCCAAAATTCCGGCATTGAACGGCAGTCAGTCGATTACCCAGATGAGCAATCCTGAATCGGTGATATTCGGACTGATTTTATTTGGAACGCTGCTGCTTCTTCTGATACCGCCGGTGCTTGGTGCGCTCTGGTTTGCATGGCTTACGACCAGAGAAATCCGCAAGCTGGAGAAAGCAAGGGATGACGCCAAAAAGGAGCTCGACAGTCGGAGGAATCTGATGCTGTCCGATATTGCCCATGACCTTCGGACTCCGATTACCACAATCTCCGGATACGCGAAGGCACTGGCAGACGGAGTGGTCACGGACGAAGCCAAAAAGCAGGAATACCTGCAGGCGGTACAGGTAAAATCCGCCCGCATGAATGATTTGATCCAGTTGTTATTCGAGTATGTCAAACTGGACAGTGAGGGTTTCCGGTTGAACCGTCAGACCTTCGATGTGTCGGAGCTGTTAAGGCAGAATGCGGCACTGATCTATTCCGATATGGAAGAGGCCGGTATGCAATTTGACATCGACATACCGGAGGACGCCTGCCTGATTTATGCCGACCAGCTTCAGATGTCCCGTGTGATAACCAATCTGCTCAACAATGCCATCAAACATAATGAGGCAGGGACACGGATTGCCCTCTCCCTGAAGATTAAGGAGAATACCGTATATATCACGGTTGCGGATACGGGAACAGCAATTGCGCCGGAGGTGGCAGAGCACATCTTTGAGCCGTTTGTGATGGGAGATGAATCCCGCAGTAGCAGAGGCGGAACCGGACTTGGCTTGTCCATCGCGCATAAAATCATTCAGATGCACGGCTGGCGGTTGGAACTTAAGCAGAATTTTTCGGGATACACCAAGGCCTTTATGATAATTATTGTATAATTAAATTCCTTTTTTGCATTTGTATTCCTGAGAATGGCGCGGGTTGAACTGTTACACTCTAGTACCGCTATGTTGCGCTCCGGGCGAGAGCGTGTCTGCAATAGAATATGCAAATCCATTCGAGGATATAAAAAGGGAATGAATAACTGGGTGTTGTAGTTTCCCGCATTATCATATAAAATAAAGACAGATATCTTTCAAGGGAGCAATGGAAGCTGACAGCGGGTATCTGCACAGAAAGGGGGATTTGTATGGGAGATTTGTGGGGTGTCATTAATCCGGAAATCTTATTGTGGCTGGTACTGATGATTGTTTTCGTGGTGGCTGAGCTTGTTACGGTCGGACTGGTATCCATCTGGTTCGCAGCAGGAGCCTTGGCCGCGCTGCTTGTGGCAATCTTCGGCGGCAATATCTGGATTCAGATTATCCTGTTTGCAGTTGTTTCCATTGTACTGCTGTTTGCAACCAGACCGTTGGCGAGGAAATTTTTTAATTCCCGTCTGGTAAGGACGAATGCAGATACACTGATCGGTGAGAAGATTCGCATCACAGAGCGCGTTAGTAATGCAGACCAGACAGGTGTTGCGCTTGCCAATGGGCAGGAATGGACGGTGCGGGCGAACAACGACGAGGATATTTTTGAAGTCGGAGAACCGGCACAGGTTACCCGTATTGAGGGAGTAAAATTAATCGTAGACAAGATAAAGGAGGATTCATAATATGGGACCGGGAACAATTATAGCAATTATAGCGGTGGTAATTATAGTATTTATCATTATCGTAAGCTGTATTAAAATCGTGCCGCAGGCACACGCAATGGTAATCGAGCGTTTGGGAGGATATCTGACGACATGGTCCGTGGGACTGCATTTTAAGGTGCCGTTCATCGACCGTATTGCCAGAAAAGTATCCTTAAAAGAGCAGGTGGCAGATTTCCCGCCGCAGCCGGTGATTACCAAGGATAATGTAACCATGCAGATTGATACGGTGGTATATTACCAGATTACAGATCCAAAGCTGTACGCATATGGAGTTGAGAACCCGATTATGGCGATTGAGAACCTTGCAGCTACCACACTGCGTAATGTAATCGGTGATCTGGAGCTGGATGAGACATTGACCTCCCGCGAGACCATCAATGCAAAAATGCGTGCGACGCTTGATGTTGCAACGGATCCTTGGGGAATCAAGGTTAACAGAGTCGAGCTCAAGAATATTATGCCGCCAAAGGCAATCCAGGATGCAATGGAGAAGCAGATGAAGGCAGAGCGTGAACGCCGTGAGGCGATTCTGCGTGCAGAAGGTGAGAAGAAATCCACCATTCTTGTTGCAGAAGGTAACAAGGAATCCGCCATTCTCGATGCGGAAGCAGAGAAGCAGGCAGCTATCCTGCGCGCAGAGGCGAAGAGAGAGGCTACCGTCAAGGAAGCAGAAGGTCAGGCAGAGGCTATTCTTAAGATTCAGCAGGCAAATGCAGACGGACTCCGCATGCTCAAGGAGGCAGCGCCGGATGCAGCAGTGCTTCAGCTCAAAAGTCTGGAAGCCTTCGCAAAGGCCGCAGACGGCAAAGCTACCAAGATTATCATTCCATCCGAGATTCAGTCTGTTGCAGGACTGACCAAATCCCTTGTGGAAGTCGGTCAGGAAAA
>JBGVFC010000110.1:0-15640 GCA_045120755.1 Agathobacter sp.
AAGTACCATGTGAAGAATTCCTATGAGCTGATTTATCTGTATGAGCAGTATCAGGAGGCGGTCAGGGAGAGGGAGCGTTTCCGGCAGACAAGCGATGATCTGGCGCGTTACAGCCAAAGGCTTGTGGAGCTGCTGCAATCCGAGAAGCTTTATGATTCCAGAATATGGATTCACTACTGCAATGCCCTCAATGATAACAAGGAGATGGTGGAACTGAACCATGATTTCTATGAGAGACGGCAGAAGCTGCGCGCCCAGATGGAACATCTTACCAATGCAATTTCACAGATGAGGTCGGAATTAGAGCTGCACGCACATGAGCTTGGCAGTTCGGCTGGAATCGTTGCACAGATTATACGGCGGATTGATCAGTTGGGAGTCACGGAGTGACTCCCTTTTGCATATGCTATTACGAATGATGGAATAAATGAGGGAGAATATGAATCAGTTTCCAATGCAGGAAGAACAGGTAGTAGCAATGGCATATGTTCCGTGGCAGACATTTCATAAGACCTATGAGCCGCAGCGGGCACTTAAGGCAGGCACCATCTTTCCGGAGCTGGATAAACCATTTATCGGAAGACCGGGAGGTATGAGAAAATGAATCCGAATATGAACCGCGAGCGCATGAACCAGAACCAGATGTTAGAGTGGATTATGATGCTGCATTTATGTTCCTTTGATATGCAGTTGTATCTGGATACACATCCGACGGACCAGAATGCAATTGATTATTTTAATCAGTGCAATGAATTGTTAAGGAGCGCCAAAAAGACTTATGAGGCGTCCTATGGACCATTTACCGCAGATGCCGGAGTACCGTATGGTGACCGGTTTAGCTGGGTGGACGTACCAATGCCGTGGGAAGGAGGTAACAATTCATGTGGATGTATGAAAAGAGGTTAGAGTATCCGATTCACATTACGCAGCCAAATCCGAGAATGGCATCCTATATCATCAGTCAGTACGGAGGGCCAAACGGTGAGCTTGGCGCGTCCATGCGTTATCTGTCACAGCGGTTTACGATGGATAACCGCAAAGTAGCAGGACTTCTGACCGATATCGGAACGGAGGAACTGAATCATCTTGAGATGGTGGCAACCATTGTAAGACAGCTTACCAGGGGATTAAGTGCCAAAGAACTTGAGGAAGGCGGGTTTGCACCGTACTATATCGACCATACCGCAGGAATATGGCCACAGGCTGCGGGCGGCACCCCGTTTTCGGCAGCAGAATTTCAGTCTTGCGGAGATCCTATTACCGATTTGCATGAAAATCTTGCGGCAGAGATGAAGGCGAGAACCACCTATGACAACATCTTAAGACTGGTCAAGGATCAGGAGGTGGCAGATCCGATTAAGTTCCTCCGGGCAAGGGAAATCGTGCACTATCAGAGATTTGGGGAAGGTCTGCGCATGGTAACGGATGAGCTTGACAGCAAAAACTATTTTGCTTTCAATCCATCTTTTGATTGTTAGCAGCGTTTTATTCGGGATGAGCAGGTCGGCAGGCCTGCTTTTTCCATTGGATGAAAGAGTTGACACCGCAAATCGGTTTCTTTATAATAGACGTGATTTTGAAATGAACGCAATAAGAGAAAAGAGGAGATATATTATGAGTAAAGTGAGAACGAGATTTGCTCCAAGCCCAACCGGAAGAATGCATGTCGGTAATCTTCGTACCGCACTGTATGCATACCTTCTGACCAAGCATGAGGGTGGAGATTTTATATTGAGAATCGAGGATACGGATCAGGAGAGATATGTGGAGGGAGCTGTAGATATCATCTACCGCACCCTGCAGAAGACAGGATTGATTCATGATGAGGGACCGGACAAGGATGGCGGCTGTGGCCCGTATGTGCAGAGTGAGCGTCAGGCGAAGGGAATTTATCTGGAATATGCCAGGAAGCTGATCGACAAGGGAGAGGCATATTACTGCTTCTGTGACAAGGAGCGCTTAGAGAGCCTTCGCACCACCGTCGCAGGCAAGG
The DNA here is from genome assembly GCA_045120755.1 of Agathobacter sp. Classification (GTDB taxonomy): domain Bacteria; phylum Bacillota; class Clostridia; order Lachnospirales; family Lachnospiraceae; genus Roseburia. The sequence goes on from JBGVFC010000110.1 coordinate 1,994, forward strand.
AAATCTCTATCTACGATAAGCATTGTCTGCACTTAAGCAAGGAAGAGGTAGAGGAGAAGCTGGCTGCCGGAATCCCATATGTCATCCGTCAGAACAATCCGACCGAGGGCACCACAACCTTCGAGGATGAAATCTACGGCGATATTACCGTGGACAATTCGGAGCTTGACGATATGATTTTAATCAAGTCCGACGGATATCCAACCTACAATTTTGCGAATGTAGTGGATGACCATCTGATGGGAATTACCCATGTTGTCCGCGGCAATGAATATCTGTCCTCCTCCCCAAAGTACAACCGTCTGTACGAGGCATTCGGCTGGGAGGTTCCGGTATATGTGCATTGCCCGCTGATTACCGATGAACAGCACCAGAAGCTGTCGAAGAGAAGCGGACATTCCTCATTTGAAGATTTAATCGAGCAGGGCTTTTTGACAGAGGCAGTGGTGAACTTTGTTGCGCTGCTTGGATGGAGTCCGGCGGACAATCAGGAGATTATGTCTTTAGAGGAACTCGTTGAGAAGTTCGATTACCGTCATATGAGCAAGTCCCCGGCAGTGTTTGATTATACCAAGCTCAAGTGGATGAACGGCGAATATATCAAGAAGATGGATTTTGAACGCTTCTATGAGATGGCAGAGCCGTATATCAGGGAAGTTGTGACGAAGGATTATGACCTTAAGAAGATTGCGAAGATGGTTCAGTCCCGTATTGAGATTTTCCCGGATATCAGGGAGCATATCGATTTCTTTGAGGAGCTTCCGGAATACGATACCGCGATGTACACCCACAAGAAGATGAAGACGAACGAGCAGACCTCGCTTGAGGTTCTTACCGAGGTCCTTCCGCTTCTGGAGAAGCAGGAGGATTACAGCAATGATGCACTTTATGCCATGTTAAGCGGGTATGTTGCCGAGAAGGGCTGCAAGAATGGCTATGTGATGTGGCCAATCCGTACAGCGGTATCCGGCAAGCAGATGACACCGGGCGGTGCCACCGAGCTGATGGAGGTATTGGGCAAGGAAGAGTCGCTTGCGCGCATCAGAAGAGGTATTGAGTTATTAACGAAGTAATGAAGGAATTTAACAAGGCACAGCAGGCTGCCATTGCGCACAACCGTGGTCCCTGCATGGTACTGGCGGGACCGGGGAGCGGCAAGACAGCCGTGATTACCGAGCGAACAAAATATCTGATTACAGAATATGGGGTGGAGGCATCCCATATTTTGGTAATTACGTTTACCAAAGCGGCAGCGATGGAGATGAAGCAGCGCTTTCTGGAACTGTGCGGCGAGAGTCAGACGAGGGTTACCTTTGGAACCTTCCACGCGGTCTTTTTCATGGTTCTTAAGATGGCGTACCATTTTCAGAGCAGCAATATCATTACGGAAGAACAAAAATACCAGCTTATGCGGGAGATTGTCTCCTATTACCATCTGGAGTACCGGGATGAGAACGAATTTATCGGCAATCTGTTAGGTGAAATCAGCAAGGTGAAAAATGAGCGCATTGCGCTGGAGCATTTTTATTCAAGCCAGTGCGGCGAGGAAGTATTCCGCAAAATCTATGCCACTTATAATGAGCGCCTGAAGGGCAGCCGGCTGATTGATTTTGATGATATGCTTTTGTACACCTGTGAGCTGTTCGAACAGCGGCCGGATATCCTGTCGGCATGGCAGAAAAAATACCGCTATATTCTGGTGGACGAGTATCAGGACATCAATCAGCTGCAGTTCGATATTCTGCGTATGCTGGCTGCACCGGAGAACAATTTGTTTATCGTGGGGGATGATGATCAGTCCATTTATCGTTTTCGCGGCTCCAAGCCGGAGCTGATGCTGCAGTTCCCTAAATATTATCCGGATACGCGGCAGATACTTTTGGATGTCAATTACCGCTCCGATGCCAATATCGTCACGGAGGCACTTCGGCTGATCGGGCAGAATAAAGACCGGTATCCGAAGGACATCCGCGCTTCGCATGGGGCGAAGACTCCGGTTCGCTATCAGCTCTGCGAGACGCAGAGGGCGCAGAACCGGTTTATCATTCAGGATATCTTAAAGCGTATCGGACAGGGAATGGCATTCGAGCAGTTTGCCATACTGGTGCGCACCAATATGCAGCCGCGGCTTTTGACGGAACAACTGTTAGAATACAATATCCCGTTTAGGATGAGGGACCGCATTCCCAATATCTATGAGCACTGGATTGCAAAAGACATCTTTACCTATCTGCGGATTGCGCAGGGCAGCCGCAGTCGTGCCGATTTTTTACAGATTATGAACCGGCCGAAGCGCTACATAGGGCGGGATTCACTCTGCGAGACGGAGGTAGCATTTGACGAATGGGAAAAAATGTATGATGAGCAGCCGTGGATTGCAGAGCGGATTGAGCGCCTTGCATATGATGTGAAGATGCTTGGAAAAATGAGTCCTTTTGCGGCAATCAACTATATCCGCAGGGGAATCGGATATGACGATTATCTGAAGGAATATGCCGATTACCGCAATATGAAAGCGGAGGATTTGTATGATGTTTTAGAGGAACTGCAGGAGACGGCAAGAGGGTTTCAAAGCTATGAGCTCTGGCAGGAGCACATCGATACCTACACGAAGGAGCTGGGACGCCTGCGCAGACAGCAGAATGACAACCCGCATGCGGTTACGCTTGCCACGCTTCACAGCGCCAAGGGGCTCGAATTTGATTATGTCTATATAGCGGATGTCAATGAGGGGATTATGCCATATAAGAAAGCGGTTCTGGAAAAAGACATCGAAGAAGAGCGGCGTCTGTATTATGTCGGCATGACAAGGGCAAAGAAGGAGCTTACCATCTGCTCCGTCAAAAACATGAACGATAAATCCATAGAAGTATCAAGATTTGTGGCAGAAGCAAAGGGAATCCAAAAATAGGATTCCCTTTTTTGCATCCTATTGCCTAGTCCGGCATATCTTCAAACATTTCCTCGTCTAAGATTTCATCAAAGCGGTCAGCGGCAATCTCGTATTCCTCCTCATCGGCAATATTCTCGATGGATGGAAGTCCCTGCTCATCCTCAAAATAGCGGTAGAGATATACATCGCCGTCCGGATTGTCATTGCCATCCGCATCAAGAGGGAGCAGTGCAATATAATTCTGACCTGCCGCTTCAAAAATGGTAAGAATCTTGCATTCCACTTCCCCATCTTCAAGGTCTAAGGTAACACGGATATCGTCCATTTCCTCCTCCGTAACCGGTGTGACTTTTTCGTTGTCTGCCATAATACATCATCCTTTCTGTGTCAAATCTGTGTATGGCTAAATTATATAATGATACAGAGCCATTCACAAGAAAAAAATCTATACAAATAATCACAAAACAGATATAATATAGTTACTTAACAGTTTAGTAGGGCGGGATAGCGAATGGCGCGGCTGAACTGTTATAAGAAATTTCCTACAGAAGACGGAGGCAGTATGGGTATAGTAGTTAAAGAAGGCGATTATGCAAAAATGGGAGCTGTTCCTAAGGGCAATTCGGTGATTTTTACTTTCGCAGGGGAGAAGGAAGATACCTGTGCAATTGTTCTTGTAGAGCAGCAGACGAAGAAGGAATTGGAGATTGAAGTGCCGGACAGCTACTGCTTGGGTTCACTGCGTTCGATTCAGGTAACAGGATTCAATTATAAGGACTACGATTATTATTTCCGGATTAACGGAGAGGAGCAGATTGACCCTTATGCGCAGGTCATCCGCGGCAGGGAACTGTGGAATGATGTGGACAGGGTGAAGCAGAATTATAAGGTATATGGTGGCTTTAGCTCCGATAAATTTGACTGGACGGATGATATGCAGCCGGAGATTCCGAAGTCGCAGATGATCATGTATAAGCTGCATGTGCGCGGCTTCTCCATGGACCGACCGAGAAAGGGGCGCTCCATGGGTACGTTTTCCGGTGTTTCGGAGAAGGTGGAGTATCTAAAGTCGCTGGGAGTGACGACGGTGGAGCTGATGCCGGTGTATGAATTTGATGAGATACAGGTTCCGGTGAAGGAGCCGGTACCGGAGTATGTCCGCTGGGAGACGAAGAAGGGCGATATCATCCAGCCGCCGGCGGAGGAAGAGAAAATCCGCCTCAACTACTGGGGCTATGGACCGGGAAATTATTTTGCGGTCAAGGCATCTTACGCCAAAAAGCCTTCCATGGCGGCGAATGAATTCAAACAGCTGGTCAGAACCTTACACCGCAATCAGATGGAATGTGTCATGGAAATTTATTTTCCGGAGGATGTCAACCACAATCTGATTCTGGATGCCCTGCGCTATTGGGTGCGGGAATTTCATGTGGACGGTTTTCACCTTCTGGGAGAGAATCTGCCGGTTACTGCGATTGTGCAGGATGTACTCTTAAGCCGGACCAAGATTTTTTATACGTATTTTGACCAGAATATCCAGCGCGAGGACAAGAAGTACAAGAACCTGTACATCTACAAGGAAGAATACCAGTATCCGGCGCGCAAGATTTTGAACCATATCAATGGAGATATGAAGGATTTTATCGACCAGCAGCGCAAGCAGCAGAAATCGTTCGGATATGTCAATTTTATCAGCAGCAACAACGGCTTTACGCTTGCGGATATCTTTATGTACAATGACAGGCACAACGAAGCCAACGGCGAGGACAATCTGGACGGGACTGCCTGGAATTTCAGCAGCAATTACGGAGTGGAGGGACCTACCCGCAAAAAATACATTGTTGCTTCCCGCAGCCGTCAGTGGCGCAATGCCATCCTTATGCTTTTTATGGCACAGGGAGTTCCGATGATCTGGTCGGGAGACGAGATGTGCAACTCCCAGAGCGGTAACAACAATGCCTATTGTCAGGACAATGAAATCGGTTGGCTGAACTGGAAGAATCTCCGCACACATACAAGAGAAGTGAATTTTCTTAAGAAGGTCACCAAATTCCGCAAGGAGCACCCGTTGATTGCGCAGGTGGAGCCGTTTCATTTCAATGATTACAAGACCTACGGTTTTCCGGATGTCTCTTATCACGGGGAGAGCGCATGGATTTCCAATTTTGACCTTGGCAGAATGAGCCTTGGCATGCTTTACTGCGGAGCTTACAGCCAGAATGAGAACAAGGAGGATATCTATATCGCCTACAATTTCTTCTCGGCAGAGTCGGTTTTAGCACTCCCGAAGCTGGCAAAGCGCAGAAAATGGTATATGGCAATTGACAGCACGCAGGAAGAAGTGTCACTCGAGGAGGAGCCGCAGCTTTTGAAGGGGCAGAAGTATCTTGCGATGGAGCCACAGTCCATCTGTGTGCTGATAGGTAAATAACATGAAAGCATGGAAGCATTTTTGTACCATCACAAAGCACAAATATCTGGTGCTGGTGGGGTGTTTTAAGATTGGTCTGTACCGGCAGGGACTGCTCCATGACCTGTCGAAGTACGGTCCGACGGAATTTTTGGTCGGATGTAAGTATTACCGCGGTTATATGAGCCCGAACAATGCAGAGCGGGCAGCTACCGGATGTTCAACGGCATGGCTGCACCACAAGGGACGCAATAAGCATCATCTGGAATACTGGATTGATTATGGGGCGGCGGAGGACTCTGCCGTGGAGGAAGCGCACAAGGGTATGTGCGGCATGAAGATGCCGGTACGGTATGTCGCGGAGATGTTTATCGACCGTGTCAGTGCGTCTAAGAATTATCAGAAGGAGAAGTACACGGACGATGCCCCGCTTCAGTATTACCGGAGGGGCAAGGGAGCGTATCTGATTCACAAGGATACGGAAGCACTGCTTGAGTATCTTCTGGAGATGCTCGCGTGCCGTGGAGAAAAAGAGACCTACATCTTTATCCGCAAGGAGCTTTTAAAGGGCAGGGTTCCATATGAAAAAGAGGAATTAGTACGAAGGAAAGAGGCACTTCATGTCTGACGGGAGGTCGGATGTGAGGTGCATTTTTTGATGGGTAACCGGATGCTCAAATTCTAAGGAAGCCGAGTGAAGGGCCTGACGGCTGATATGGGTGTAATTCGCATTGTACAGAAAATCCCCGATGAGCGGATGCCCGATATAGCTCATATGCACCCGAATCTGGTGGGTTCTTCCGGTCTCTAACTGAAGCTGTACCAGTGACAGATGAAGGTCTGCGCGATAGGCAAGCCGCCTGTAGTGCGTGATAGCGCTCTCTCCGTTCTTAAAATCAACACAGCGCTCTACGGTTGATGCCTCCTTGCGGGCAATCGGAGCAGTGATGGTGCCGCTTTCTTCGGTACAGCCCTCGCAGATGGCAAGGTAGGTTCTGTGAATCCGGCGCTCGGTAATCTGACGGTTTAAGACGACGGCGCTTAGGATGTGCTTGGCAACGATGGTAAGCCCCGTGGTGCCCCGGTCCAGACGGTTGACACAGCGGAAGGTAAAGTATTCCCCTTTGCCGGAAAAATAGGACATCAGCGCATTCGCAAGTGTATTTTCGTAGTGGTTTAAGGACGGGTGGATGGGCATATGTGCCGGTTTGTCCAAAATGATGATGTCCTCATCCTCGTACGCGATGGCAGGCATGACTGCCGAAGGCAGGATGTCGGAGGACTGGTGCGGTTCTTCGATAGAGACGGTAAGAAGGTCGCCGCCGTACAGCCTGTCTGAGGTGCGCGCCCAGATACCGTTTAAGAGGATTCCCTCCTGTGTCCGTTTTAACAGGACGAGGATGCTGTGGGTGTATCCCTGCTGCCGCAGAAAATATTCAATTGTCTGGCCACTGTCGGCTTCGCCAATCGGATAATCAATTCGTCTGTTCATGTGAAAAAGTATAGCATTTGCCTGTGAAAAAAGCCAGTGGAAAAGCACGCAGGGGATGGCCATATCATAGAATGTAGAAAGAACAAAATCAGGTGCATCGTGAAAACCTTTTTAGAACCACTGTCGCCGGAAAAGGAAGCAGAGTATTTACAATGCATGAAAAATGGGGAGAAGCTGGCAAAGGATGAACTGATATTGCACAATATGCGTCTGGTGGCACATGTGGCAAAACGATATGCCGGCGCAGAGGAAGATATTGAGGATTTGATTTCGATTGGAACCATCGGGCTCATTAAAGCGGTGCTGACCTTCGACAAGGATTACGGAAGCCGCTTTGCTACATATGCAATCCGCTGTATTGACAATGAGATGCTGATGCATTTTCGAAGCCGCAAAAAAACGCGCGGGGAGGTTTCCATGTTTGAGCCGATTGGGACCGACAAGGAGGGCAACCAGATTCATCTGTTCGATATTCTTGAGGGGGATGAGAAGGACATTGCCGGAGAACTGGAGAAAAAGAGTCAGATTGAGCTTTTGCAGAAAAATATCAAAAATATTCTGACCGAGCGTGAATTCGCTATCATAGTAAAAAGATATGGCTTATACGGTGAAAAGGAGCTTACCCAGAGGGAGATTGCCGGGCTTCTCGGGATATCGAGATCCTATGTGTCCAGAATTGAAAAGAGGGCTTTAGAAAAATTAAGAAAATTTTTAATATTGTAGTAGTGAAAAAAGATGAATGTTGTGGTAGTATATATTCATCTTTTTTTCTTGACATGTTTCTGTGCATATTTTCTGTATTATGAGATAGGAGGATTATGTATAGTACAGTCAATAGTGCATTGCTGGATGGAATCCGCACGATTCCGGTTGCAGTTGAGGTGGATATCAGTAATGGTATGCCGGCGTTTGATATGGTGGGATACCTGTCTCCGGAGGTTCGCGAAGCCAAAGAGCGGGTGAAGACAGCCCTTCATAATTGCGGTGTTGTCTTTCCAGCCAAGAGAATCACGGTCAATCTGGCTCCGGCGAATATTCGCAAATCAGGAACCGGCTTTGACCTGCCGGTTGCGGTAGCAATTTTGTGTGCGCTGGGCTTGTGCGGGGAACAAATCTGTCAGAACAGGATGTTTATCGGGGAAATCAGCTTAAATGGCGCGATTTTATCGGTGCCGGGCATTCTTCCGATGGTATCCGACGCTTATGACAGAGGTATCACGGAGGTCGTAGTTCCTGCGGACAATCAGGCGGAGGCCGAGCTGATTGCAGGAGTGAAGGTATTTGCTTTTTCCAATCTGACGGAGCTTATGAAGTTTTTGTCGGATGGGGAATACCACAGACCAAAGTACAGCCTGTCGAAAAAGACGCAGGATACATCCAAAGAACCGGATTTTTCGGAGGTGAATGGACAGCGCCTGCTTCGAAGAGCCTGCGAGGTAGCGGCCTGTGGAATGCATAACATGCTCATGGTTGGTCCGCCGGGAGCGGGCAAGACGATGATTTCAGAGCGCATGGCAGGAATCCTGCCGCCGCTGTCGGAGGAAGAGAAGCTGGAAATCTCCAAGATATACAGCGTCTGCGGTCTGCTTCGGGACGCAGACTGTCTGGTTGACAAAAGACCGTTCCGGCATCCGCATCATACGATTACAACGATCGGACTTACCGGTGGAGGAAGTACACCAAAGCCCGGGGAATTATCGCTGGCACATGGTGGTGTGCTGTTTCTCGATGAGCTTCCTGAATTCCAAAAGACGACACTTGAAGTCTTAAGACAACCCTTGGAGTCGCACGATATTACACTGGTCCGTGCCAATTCGTGTGTGACCTATCCGGCCAATTTTCTGCTGCTGGCGGCGATGAATCCGTGCAACTGCGGGCATTATCCGAATCTGCAGAAGTGCCGCTGCACGCAGGCAGCAAGAATGCGCTACATGAACCGTATTTCCCAGCCACTGTTGGACCGCATGGATATCTGTGTTGAGGCATCGGCAATGTCGTATCACGAAATTGCCGCGTCCGATTGCAATGAATCCACACAGACCATCCGTGCGCGTGTCGAAGAGTGTCAGAGGATACAGTCCGTCAGATTCCGCGAGGAGCCCTTTTTTCACAACAGTCAGATTCCGTCGGCAAAGATTGTACAGTATTGTCCGCTGGATGAGAAGGAACAGGCATATATGCAGGATATTTTCAAGAAAGAGATGCTGACCGCGAGGTCCTACCACAAGATTTTAAGGGTGGCAAGAACCATAGCGGATATGGACAAGAGTGAACAAATACAGATGAAACACCTAAAGGAAGCAGTGTGCTATCGAAGTATCGACAAAAGATTCTGGGGAGGACATTAAGTGAAATATCAATACTGGTTATCAAACGTAAAAGGAATGACATCAAACAAAATTCTGTGTATGCTAAGTGAAGCAGGAAGCGCGAGAGAGGTATATGGCTTATCTGACGCTGCACTTGGCAAGATCAGAGGAATTACGAATGCGGACGCACAGGCAATTATAGAAAGCAGAAAGACATGGAATCTTGATGAAGAATTATTTAAACTTCGGGAGCGCGGAATTGGTTTTCTGTCCATAGAGCAGAAGATTTATCCGGAGCGGTTCCGGCAGCTTAACAACCCGCCATATGCAATCTATTATATCGGAGAACTTCCGGATATGACCAAAAAGACGGTTGGAATCGTCGGTGCAAGGGACTGCACCAACTATGGCGCGCAGGTTGCCGAAAAATTAGGGTATGCGCTCGGACAGCAGGGCGTGAATATCGTCAGCGGTTTAGCAAGAGGCGTGGATGCGGAAGCACATTTGGGCTGCCTTCGGGCACACGGCAGAACCTATGCGGTGCTCGGCAACGGAATCAATCTGTGCTATCCGACGCAGAATCAGTATATCTATGACCAGATTCCGCGGATGGGAGGAATTATATCGGAATATCCGCCGGATGTAAAACCGCTTCCAGGATTTTTTCCACACAGGAACCGGCTGATTGCGGCACTGTGCGATACGGTGATTGTCGCGGAAGCAAGGTTAGAGAGCGGTTCTTTAATTACGGCTGATTTTGCGATGGAACAGGGAAAGGATGTCTATGCAGTTCCGGGACGTATCACGGACATGATGAGCGGAGGCTGCAACCGGCTGATTCAGCAGGGAGCAGGGATTGTACTTGGCGTAAAAGATTTTCTGAAAGAATATCTCATACTGGATTATAAGCATCCGGTTCAGATGGATTTTAACAAAAATCTTCTTGAAAAAGACGAACTGATGGTGTATAGTCTATTAGACTTTTGTCCGATAGGACTCGGAAGCCTGATGGAGATGACGAAGCTTCCGGTGGACGAATTGCTGAATATTCTGGATTCTTTGGGACAAAAGGGCTTTATTAAGGAAGCTGTACCGAACTATTTTGTCAGAACCCTGTGAGCCGGAGACTGCCGGTGACGGGAATGGGTACAAGAAGGAGCTGAAATATGGCGAAGTATCTGGTAATTGTGGAATCACCGGCAAAAGTTAAGACAATCAAAAAATTTCTTGGCAAAAATTATGAGGTAGTTGCATCGAACGGGCATGTGCGCGATCTTCCTAAGAGCAAGCTCGGCATTGATGTGGAGGGAGATTTTGAACCAAAATATATTACCATCCGGGGCAAGGGAGATGTGCTTGCCATGTTGCGCAAGGAAGTGAAAAAAGCTGACAAAATCTATCTCGCAACCGACCCGGACCGCGAAGGAGAGGCAATATCCTGGCATCTGAGCCAGGCACTGAATCTGAAAGATAAGCAGGTTGCCCGCATCAGCTTCAATGAGATTACCCAGAATGCGGTGAAGGCTTCGCTTAAGAATCCGCGGGACATCGATATGGATTTAGTGGACGCACAGCAGGCGCGAAGGGTTCTTGACCGAATGGTGGGATATGAGATCAGCCCGCTTCTGTGGGCAAAGGTCAAGAGAGGCTTAAGCGCAGGGCGTGTACAGTCTGTGGCATTGCGCATCATCTGTGACAGGGAAGAGGAAATCAGTGCCTTTATTCCGGAGGAATACTGGAGCCTTGATGCAACCTTGTCCGTAGAGGGTGAGAAGAAGCCGATTACCGCAAAATTATACGAAAAAGACGGCAAAAAGATTGCCATTTCCACAGAACAGGAGATGAACCGGATTCTGGAGGAACTGGTAGATAAAGAGTTTTCCGTTGCAGATATCAAAAGAGGGGAGCGGGTGAAGAAAGCACCGCTTCCGTTTACAACCAGTACGCTTCAGCAGGAGGCGTCAAAAGCCTTGAATTTCCCGATTTCCAAGACGATGCGAATTGCCCAGCAGTTGTACGAGGGCGTGGACATCAAGGGACAGGGAACGGTCGGACTGATTACCTATCTGCGTACCGATTCCGTCCGTGTCTCCGAGGAGGCAAATCAGGCGGCGCAGATCTTTATTGAAAACAATTACGGCAGCGAATATCTCTCAAAAGGCACGGAGGACAAGAAGGCAGGAGCCAAGATTCAGGATGCACACGAAGCAATCCGTCCTTCCGATATCAACCGGATTCCTTCTGAAATTAAGGATTCCTTAAGCCGCGATCAGTTCCGGCTGTATCAGCTTATTTGGAAGCGGTTTGCGGCAAGCAGGATGGCCAATGCTATTTACGAGACAACCACCGTTCATATCGGGGCGGGAGATTATAAATTCCATGTATCCACCTCCAAGGTCAAATTCGACGGATTTATGTCTGCCTATGTGGAAGCGGATGAGAACGAGGAACATTCTGCGGTGCTGGCTAAGAGCATCGATGAGAATTCAAAGCTTACGCTGGTGGAATTTGAACCGAAGCAGCATTTTACCCAGCCTCCGGCGCATTATACCGAGGCTTCGTTGGTCCGTACCTTGGAGGAGCTTGGGATTGGACGGCCGAGTACCTATTCCCCGACCATCACGACACTGCTTGGCAGACGCTATGTTACCAAGGAGAACAAGAACCTTTATGTCACAGAAATCGGAGAGGTTGTCAATTCCATCATGAAGGAATCTTTCCCGACAATTGTGGATGAACATTTTACCGCGAATATGGAATCGCTCTTAGATGGAGTCGCAGAGGGCAAGGTGAACTGGAAGAGTGTGGTGTCCAATTTCTATCCGGATTTGGAGGCCGCAGTGAAGGTGGCGGAACAGGAACTGGAGAAGGTTACCATCGCAGACGAGGTCACGGATGAGATTTGTGAACTGTGCGGACGCAATATGGTCATTAAATATGGCCCTCACGGCAAGTTTTTGGCCTGTCCGGGATTTCCGGACTGTCGCAATACCAAGCCGTATTTTGAGAAAATCAATGTTGCATGTCCGAAGTGCGGCGGCGACATTGTGCAGAAGAAGACGCGCAAGGGGCGGAAATATTACGGATGTATCCACAATCCGGAGTGTGATTTTATGAGCTGGGGCAGACCGGTAGCGGAAAAATGCCCGAAGTGCGGGGGATATATGATAGCAAAAGGCAACCGGATTGCCTGTGCCGATGAAAAATGCGGTTATGTCAAATAGAAAGCATTGAATTGTACAAAGTTTCGTGCTAAAATACGGATGGATGTAGAAAGCAGGCACGAAAAGAACGGGGATTACAGTGCCGGTATGGAGAAGGGGGAAATACATGAGCGTACAGCTTTTGGATAAGACTCGCAAGATTAATAAGCTGCTTCACAATAACAGTTCATCGAAGGTCATCTTCAATGATATATGTGAGGTACTTACGGATGTACTCCGGTCAGATATTCTTGTCATCAGCAAGAAGGGCAAGGTGCTTGGCGCGAGCATGTGCAAAGGGGTTGATGAAATCAGGGAACTTCTGGTTGATGAAGTGGGCGGATATATTGATCCGATGCTCAACGAGCGTCTGCTTGGAATTTTATCAACCAAGGAGAATGTGAATCTTGAGACACTTGGCTTCGGAGAGGCAACCAGACATTACCGCGCGATCATTACACCAATTGATATCGCAGGCGAGCGGCTTGGAACTTTGTTCGAGTACCGCAGCGATGATGAATATGATATTGATGACATCATTCTGACGGAATACGGCACGACAGTGGTAGGACTGGAGATGATGCGCTCCGTCAATGAGGAGAGTGCGGAGGAAGAACGCAAGAAGCAGATTGTCAAATCTGCAATCAGCACGCTCTCATTTTCAGAACTGGAGGCAATCATTCATATATTTGACGAAATGCAGGGCACGGAGGGAATCCTTGTTGCAAGCAGAATTGCAGACAGAGTCGGAATTACCCGCTCTGTGATTGTCAATGCGCTTCGCAAGTTCGAGAGCGCAGGAGTCATCGAGTCACGTTCTTCCGGAATGAAGGGGACATATATCAAGGTCATCAATGATGTGATTTTTGATGAATTAAAAGAGATTAAGAGACACAAAAATTCTTAATTTTTCACAGGGAATATACATATTATATATCAGGGATGATATCGCAGGAAAAGGGCTTATACTTATATAGGCTCTTTTATTTTTGTAAAATTATCAGACAAATGGGAACATCTTGTATTTACTTTTGGAAATAGATACTATATTTTGTAAAAAAAGGCTTGTCTTTTTTGGAATATTACTTATAATAGTTATAAAGGCTTACTAGGATGTATTTTGAGGAGGTATGTATGATTCAGTCAGATGCATTTGATTATATCAATGTTTTGGATAAAGCGGCAGATGCAAGCTGGAAGCGGGAGAATCTCATCAGCAATAATATTGCGAATGTGGATACGCCGGGTTATAAGCGACAGGATCTGGATTTTGAGAGTGTGCTGCAGCAGGAACTGGGACGTTCAAAGTTTACTTCATTGGACGAGAAAATGAAGGATAT
>JBGVFC010000111.1:0-29824 GCA_045120755.1 Agathobacter sp.
GAAGTTGATTATTGTAAAAAATATGACTTCATGCTAAGATTTTATGGTAAAAGTTCAGACAACTGAACGGTTACATTTTGTTATTTAGAATAGAATATAAATGAAAGCAGAGGAAGAAGAGATGGATAACAATAATTTTAACAACAATCCAAATGCCTTTGGTACTCCGGAACAAAGCCAGACTCCGATGAATGGAGAGCCACAGCCAGCCCCGGAAGCACAGGTAAATCCGGTCGTACCGGAAACACCACAGATGGGAGCAGATGCGTACAGCCAGCCGCAGGGGAGCTATGATCCAAATGCGAACGTGTACAGCCAGCCGCAGGGAAGCTATGATCCAAATGCGAACGCGTACAGCCAGCCACAGGGCAACTATGATCCAAATGCATATGCGTCATACAATACCACTCCGGCAGCAGTGGTTGATGAGATGGGAAATCCACTCAAGAATAATTTTGTCATGAAGCTGGTATTTTCCATTCTGGAAATTCTTACAGTCTTTGGCTGCAATGTTATCTCATGTGCACTGGGTGTGGTTGGACTTGTCTTTAACTTAAAGGCTAACAAAGCATACAAAGCAGGAGATGGTGAGGGCTTTAAAAAGGCAAAGAAGACATCTTCCCTGATGTTGTGGATTGGTCTTGGAGCCGGCATTCTTGGCATTATTATGATTCTTGTATTTGTAATTACAGGTACTGTTATCAAAGATGCAGCAGAAGACCTTCCAACTCCAGAAGATTATATAAACGAAGAACAGTATGATTGGGATGACGATTCTGATTATGATTATGATTGGGATGATGACTCTGATGTAGATGATTTTGCAGATCAGGATAATGACTGGGACGATGAATATGAGGTCTCTGGTGATGCTACACCGGAAGAAGAGGTAATTCAACTGAACAATGCGGAAGTATATAACTGCAATGGAGTGATTGTGCGTGCACAGACACTTACCTATAAGACAGATTATGATGGCAATATCTATCCGGTAATCACATTTGAAGCAGAGAATACATCTGATGTAGCGGTAGAGTTGAATCTTGCGACTTTGGATATTAACGGTGTAGAAGTTTTATCTTATTGCGATTATGATACCATCAGTGCGGGGAAAAAGACGATTTTTGAGGTGGATGTAGAGTGGTCAGATGCTTATAAAGCCATGAATTATCCGAAGGTTGGATATTTTACCGTAGGTGCATACTGTTATGCAGAAGGTGAGATTGATTCTGCCACCTACTATGGAACGGTGAATATTTCTGATGATTATGCGATTTACACTCCGGATACCGAGCAGTTAATGTATTCCAATGCCGGTCTTGAGGTATATTACCTTGGCTGTGAAAATGGTTCTATGTTATTCTATGCATATTATATAGGAGATGCACAGAACGTTACAATGTCATTGAAAGATGTTTCCATCAATGATTATATGCAGGATGATTATGTATATATACCGCTTCGCAATGGAGTCGGAGCAGTTGGAAGAATGTGGTTGGATGATGATGTGGATGAGGACAGTATCCAGAGTGCATCCGGAACTATTAGAATGGAGAATGATGATACATGGGAAGAGTTGATTCCTTCGGAAGAAATCTACTTTATCCAGTAACCAGCCTGTAATCATCGACAAAGATTAAAATTTGATAAAAGACTTAACAGATATAGTTCCTATGCCGACATACACAATGAGGTATGCGGTATAGGAGCTTTTTTTATCTGCGTTTTTGTATGGTAAAAAAAGGGGATGGAAAAATCATCTGTTTTATGTAAAAATGTGATAAGATGATATGAAGTGGAGGTTAGAATGAAGCACTTTTTAGAAAGAAACAGAAGATACGGCAAGAGGATTTTATCGGCAGTTGTTGTGGCGGCGCTGGTCGCGTCCATGCCTGTGTGGAGTGCCATTGGGCAGAGAGGACTTAGCAATATGCTTGTGTGGGCGACAACCGCGGAAGAGATTAAGAATCAGGCAGAGCAGAATCTTGAGGATGTGAATCAGAATATTGATGATATTGAGGATGAACAGACGAATATTGATAATAAGCTCGCCAAGGCCGCGGTCGAGTTGGATAATCTGCTTGCGGCACAGCAGCAGCTTCAGTCGGATATTGAGGATAAGCAGGAAGAAGTAGAACAGACCAATCAGGATTTGCTTGCAGCGAGGGAAAAGGAGAGCGAGGAGTATGAATCCATGAAGCTGAGGATTCAGTTCATGTATGAGAATAACACGGACAATTCCTTATGGACTGCGATTTTCTCATCGAATGGTCTGGCAGACATGCTGACCAGAGTGGAATACATATCAGAGGTATATAAGGCAGACCGCGAACTTATGGATCAGTATGAGCAGACGGTCAAGGAAGTAGAGGACAAGACGATTTTGCTTGCTAATGAGATGGAAGAACTGTTGGTACTGCAGGATTCCTATCAGGTGCAGCAGGTTGCCATTGAAGGAAAAATTTCAGAACTGCAGACGGAACAGGAACAGTATGCACAGCAGTTGGCAGCGGCAAAAGCGCAGGCGGCAGAATACGAAGAAACGATTCGCATACAGGGAGAGATTATCCGTCAGCAGGAAGCCGCTGCAGCGGCTGCAGCAGCCGAGGAGGAGCGGCGCAGACAGGAGGCGGCTGCGAACCAGAATAATAATAACTCCGGCACAACTGTGGATCCGGATACCTATGATGGCGGTGGTTCCGGTGCACCGGGATTGGGAAGTGCGGCCTATCTGACAGATCCGAGTGCGGATCCGGCTTTCAAGACCGATATCAGCGGTGAGGAGCTGGTGGCATTTGCGAGACAGTATGTGGGCAATCCTTATGTATGGGGCGGCAACAGCCTGACGAACGGAGTGGACTGCTCAGGTTTTGTGCATCTGGTATATCAGAATTTTGGAATCTCCACGCCACGGTATTCGCAGTCGTTTAAGACATGGGGCGAGCCGGTAGCGTATCAGAATATGAAGCCTGGCGATGTCGTGGTATATCCGGGACATGTTGCAATTTATATCGGAAATGGCTGTATTGTTGAGGCGCAGGGCAAAAAATTCGGAATCACAGATTATCGTTCCGTTAATTGTCATACAATTACTGCAATTCGAAGAGGACTGTAAGTGCTTTGGGTTGACCGGCAATCATTATTGGATTATGATAAAAATGTAAATGTTGCTTCAAAACAGTTACAAGATATATGCTGAGGAAGAGGTTGTAGATAGGTTGTGTCCGGAAAATTCATGAATCGAATACAGCAGTTTCGATTAAGCAAAAAAAAATACCTGATTACCGCATTTTTGATACTGGTGCTGATAGGACTGTTTATCTATTCCTATATCAATGGAAAAAACCGCACCAGTCTGGTATATGCGGATGAACTGGAGAGGGAAGTGCTTGAAGTGAATGGTCAGGTGTTGACATTAAGGGATATGGCATTTTATGTGGCATATGAGGAAGATCAGGTTGAGCGGCAGGCGGTGGTATATGAACCGGAGAATCCGAAGAAATACTGGAATACCTATACCAATCACACCTATATCCGGACAGCCGCGCGGAATGCAGCCATACAGATGGCGATTCATGATGAGATATTTTATCAGATGGCGTTGGATGAACAACTTCAACTGACCGATGAGGAGAACGCTATACTGGAGAATTACATTGCGGATTTCTGGGCAGATATGACAGATGCAGACAAAGAAGTGCGGCTTGGGGTATCTTATGAAGATATTGCAGGCTCCATGACCAAAATCGCATATGCCGAGAAAATGCAGCGGATTTATGCGGAGCTGAACAATCGGGCTTATGAGGATTATGAATTTACGGAAGGGTATTATGAGGAGCTTCTTAAGGAGCAGGATTATACCATCTACAAGAATGTCTGGAACCGGATTCCTTTTGGTGAAGTGACACTCGAGCATTAGCAGGAAAAATTAAAATATGCAGAATGCGAATATCAGTGAGAGAATAATAAGATAGAAGAGAGAAGGATGAGAACAGTGAAAATTGGAAGAAATGATCCGTGTTGGTGCAAGAGCGGGAAGAAGTATAAGGTATGCCATGCGGCATTTGATGAGAAAATAGCCAGATATGCAGCAGCAGGATGCAGCGTTCCTTCGAGAGATATTATTAAGACGCCGGCACAGATTGAGAAAATACGCCAGAGTGCAAAGATTAATGTGGCAGTGCTGGATTATATCGGCGAGCATATTCATGCAGGAATGAATACCGCGGAGATTGACGATATCGTATATCGTATGACAACGGAGATGGGTGGAATTCCGGCACCGCTCAATTACGAAGGATATCCGTATAGTGTATGTACCTCTGTGAATGAGCAGGTATGTCATGGTTTTCCATCGAAGGATGTCATTTTGAAGGAAGGCGATATCATTAATGTGGACTGCTCCACAATATTGGACGGATATTTTTCCGACTCCTCCCGTATGTACTGTATCGGCGAGGTTTCTCCGGAGAAGAAAAAACTGGTTCAGGTAACGAAGGAATGTGTGGAATTGGGGCTTGAACAGGTAAAACCGTGGGGCTTTTTGGGCGATATGGGGCAGGCGGTTCATGACCATGCATTTGCCAATGGATATACGGTGGTGCGCGAGATTGGCGGTCATGGAGTCGGACTTGAATTCCATGAAGACCCTTGGGTTGGTTACAATTCGAAGAAGGGTACGGAGATGCTCATGGTTCCGGGAATGATATTCACGATTGAGCCGATGGTCAATATGGGCAAGGCGGATATCTATGTGGATGATGAGAATGATTGGGAAGTGTATACAGCGGATGGTAAGCCGTCCGCACAGTGGGAGATTATGGTATTGGTAACAGAAGATGGACATGAGGTATTGTCCTGGTAGAGCATAGAATGGGGAAAGGGAGGCAGGTGTGCGCAATGCTCGCACACAATTTTACATGAAGAGTGGTATTTATACTTACACAAAGATTCAGTTCGATACGTTAAATCCACAGCCGGAGGACATCCGGATAGAGGATATCGCGCATGCGCTGTCCATGCTGACAAGAGCAAATGGGCATTTTCCACAGTTTTTCTCGGTGGGGCAGCACAGTATTCAGTGCTGCAGGGAGGCGATGGAACGCAATTATGTTCCGCAGGTGGCGCTGGCATGTCTGCTCCATGATGCGAGCGAGGCATACATATCGGATATTACCCGCCCGGTCAAGAAGGACATGACCATGTATCTGCAGATTGAGGAGCAGCTTCAGACGATGATTTATGAGAAATTTCTTGGAGAAGTTCCGAAGGGCGAGGCTGAGGCGCTCGTCGACAATATCGACGATGGCTGCCTGTACTATGAATTTAAGCATTTCATGGATATGGAGATGTTCCCAACAGCACCTTTTATGGTCAGCAATCTGAACTATGATTTCAAGCCGATGCAGGAAGTAGAGCAGGAATTTTTAGAGCTGTTCGGGCAACTGTCGGCAGAAATTCGTGGATAAAAACGATAAAAGACTTTGCGCATCTCTGTAATAGAATGTGCAAAGTCTTTTGAACAGATACTCATAAATATGGCAATTATACTGTCATATTCACTCCGTTGATGGCGGCGTGCTCGTTATCTTCCATCGGAATCACGAGGTATTTTTGTCCGTCAATTGTCTGGGCTTTAATCTGTGAAGCCTTCTCCGGTTTGACGCGGAGTACGACATCATATGTCTTTGTCTCGGCAACGTAGTTGTCAATTTCTTCCTGCTTTTCCAGCAATTGTGTTGTGCGCTCCTTGAGCTCATCGTCCTTTTTGTTGAGCTGGAGTGTCAAATCTCCGACCTGATCCTCCAAAGCCATTTTTTCTACACGAATTTCATTGGCAATCAGAGCCTTCGCATCGATGACATTCTCTGCGACCGGCATATTTTCGCCAAATACATCTTCCACGGACTTACCGATGCGGTTTGCCTTGTCCTCCGGAATGTGGCTGTCGGCGAGCACCTTGTCGATGGCGTCTCTGTCCAGCTTAAAAGGTTCTGCATCTTCATCATGTGTCTCGGTATAATCTGCCACCATATCACTTAGATTCTGCTGGATATCCAGAAGTAAATCATCGGTACTCTCATCCTCCGTGCCCAGAACATTGCGGACGATGGAATGAAAAGCCATCTTCTGTTCTGTTGCGGTGCGCTCCACGCCGCAGCCAAGACCGTTACTCATGAACTCAGAGTGCGGTTCCTTGGTGTTTTTCGTGTAAAACAGTGTGGAATGAATGTCCGTACTGCGGTCATTGAAAGCCGGAAACAAAAATGCCGTCTCCGGCGCGCCTACCACCCAGTCGCGGATGCGTGCACCGATACGCTGCTCCTCCTCGCGGTAGCCAAGTCCCGGCTTGGAGAGGTCGACCGGACAGATGGCACAAATCAGATATTCGAAGGCCTCCTCCGATTCGTCGAGGTTGATGTTGTCCTTTGTTCTGGTCATAACGTCATAGACATCATGGAAGAGAAGAATCAGATAGTTGCCGGTGTGGTCGTAAGTATCAATAATCAAATCATAATAGGTATCAAGCAGGGCTTCATCCTGCAGTTTGGAATCGCGGAGCGCCATGAGAATCTGCTGCCTGCCCCCAACTGATTCCTCCTCGGTCGGAAAATGCAGTTCGAGCAGGTTGTTGCCGAGAGTTCCGGATAGAGCTTTGTTGGCAATTTCGAGGTATTTGTAATATTCTTCCTCCTCCAGAGAGAGAAATTGTCCGTTCCATTTGCACAGCTTGTTGTGATTGCAGTCGACATAGCAGCCGCACAGACAGGTAAAAGTAGCTTCGTCTTTTTTGAAGCGTCGTTTCAATTCAAGAACTTCTTTTTTATTCATAATGTAATCCCCTTTGTCATAGGTTTATTGGTGTGTTGCCTGAGGTTTTATTATATCTTCCCGCAATAGATATTTCAAGCGCAGGCTGAATGGTTGCCAAATGGTTATTCTGCTATTCGTTCGGATAAAAGGGACTTTTTTGTAAAAAATACAAAATATTGACAAAAAGGGATGGAAAAAGTGAACGGAAAAATATATAATAGTAAATATTATGGAGTTGGTATATCCAACAGGAAAAGGGAGAGATTGTATGAGCCTGTATATTATGAATAGGATTGGAACAGAGGTATTGGCAGCTTCACAGAGTACACCATTTTATCAGTCATTTCCATTCATGATTGTTCTGACAATTGTGTTGGTGGCTGTGGCGGTGGTAGTGACTGCTGTAGTGGTCAAAAAGGGTGCTAAGTCTGCGCCGGTATCGACTGCACCTGTGGCAGCGAAACCGCAGAAGGCACTGAAAGAACCGGAATTTATGGCTCAGCAGAAGCAGAATAAGATTCAGATGCTTACAAATATTTCTGCCGGAATCAAGGAACCTCTGTACAATATGATGGATGCGAATGACCGGATTTTAGGACTGGATATTTCGGATGAGGCCAAAAAGCTGGCACAGTCCATTAATCAGAACGGAGAACAGTTAGTTATTTTGCTGAACAATCTTAAGGATCTGGCTGATTTGGATGCCGGTAAGCTGTTGGTTGCGGAGAAGGAATACGATACGCAGGATTTTGTATTGGAGTTGTGCAATGAACTGATGGCCAGAGCCAAGCAGAAGGGACTGGAAGTGGAACTGGATATCTCCCGTCAGATTCCTTCTAAGATGTCGGGGGATATTAAGCGGCTGGGACAGATTATACATAGTCTTATCGATAACGCAATTGCACATACAACGCAGGGAACAATTACGTTGTCGATACTGTCGGTACGTACTTCAGAGCATGAGGTCATGTTGACGGTCAAGGTGCAGGATACCGGCTGTGGAGTCCGCGCAGAAGATCATGAGAGGATATTTGAAGATTTCCAGACGGATTCTTCATCCAATGGCATGGGCTTGGGGCTTAGCATGTCCCGCAAGTTGCTGAGATTGATGAACAGTGATTTACTGCTCGAAAGTGAAGTGGGACAGGGCACGAAGTTTATTTTTGAAGTAAAACAGTCGGTAATCGATGAACGTCCGATTGGAGATATTACAATCATTCCGGATGAAGATGATGCACAAGAGAAGGAACGTCAAGAAAAGGAACGTCAAGAAAAGGAACGCCTTGAGAAAGAGCGCTTAGAGAAAGAAAAACTTGAAAAAGAGCGCTTAGAGAAAGAGCGCCTTGAGAAAGAACGCTTAGAGAAAGAGAGACTTGAAAAGGAACGTCTCGAGAAAGAGCGCTTAGAGAAAGAGAGACTTGAAAAAGAGCGCTTAGAGAAAGAGCGCCTTGAGAAAGAGCGTCTCGAGAAAGAGCGTCTCGAAAAAGAGCGCTTAGAGAAAGAGCGTCTTGAAAAGGAGCGTCTCGAGAAAGAACGCTTAGAGAAAGAGAGACTTGAAAAGGAACGTCTCGAGAAAGAACGCCTTGAAAAAGAGCGCTTAGAGAAAGAGCGTCTTGAAAAGGAGCGTCTCGAGAAAGAACGCTTAGAGAAAGAGAGACTTGAAAAGGAGCGTCTCGAGAAAGAACGCTTAGAGAAAGAGCGCCTTGAGAAAGAGCGTCTTGAAAAGGAGCGCCTCGAGAAAGAGAGACTTGAGAAAGAACGCCTTGAAAAGGAGCGTTTGGAGAAAGAGAGACTTGAACAAGAACGTCTCGAGAAGGAACGCTTGGAGAAAGAGAGACTTGAGAAAGAGAGACTTGAGAAAGAGCGTCTCGAGAAGGAACGCTTAGAGAAAGAGAGACTTGAGAAGGAGCGTCTCGAGAAGGAACGCTTAGAGAAAGAGAGACTTGAGAAGGAACGCCTCGAGAAAGAGCGCTTAGAGAAGGAGCGTTTGGAGAAAGAGAGACTTGAGAAAGAACGCCTCGAGAAGGAACGCTTGGAGAAAGAGAGACTTGAGAAGGAACGCCTCGAGAAAGAACGCCTTGAGAAGGAACGCTTGGAGAAAGAGAGACTTGAGAAAGAACGCCTTGAGAAAGAACGCTTAGAGAAAGAACGCCTTGAGAAGGAACGTCAGGAGAAGGAACGTCAGGAGAAGGAAAAGGAGCAGCCGGAAGAGCCTGAGATGGTAAAGAAGGTTTACAAGAAAATACTTCTGGATGAAGAGTTTGGGTTATTACAGTGCTCTGGTCAGCAGGATCTTTATGAACTTATGATTCAGATGTATCTGGATGAGAGTAAGAGCAAGATGAAGAAGATTAATGCAGCTCTTGAGAAGAAGGATTATCAGGCGTGTACCTCGGTCTTCAATACTTTAAAATCTACTTCAAAAACCATTGGTGCAGTGGAATTGAGTGATATTGCGGAAGAATTAGAGAACCTTACCAATGTGGAGAGGGTACGGAATGAGGAGCCGATTCTCGAATTAAAGAAGAAGCTGGATGAAGAATACGATAAGGCAATTCTGGCAATTCACATTTTCATGGATGAAGCCAAGGAGACGGATACGATACAAAAGTCAGATGAGACAATCGTTGAATTAGTGGAAACCTATGAGCCGGTAGTGAAGAAGAAACCGGCACCGAAGGTTGAGAAAAAGCCGGAGGAACAGGCTGAGGCTGCTGCACCGGAAGCAAAGGCAGATGCTAAGCCGGAAAATAAAACAGCAGCTTCCGCAAAGGCATCTGGAGACAATCAGAAGATAAAGCAGAAAGAGACTCAGGAGAAGGCTGCTCAGAACAAGAAGGAACAACCGGAAGCAAAGGCGGAAAATACAGAAGCAAAGAGTAAGCCGGAAGAAAAGCCGGAACCGGTAGTGACCAAAGAGGAACCGCTCGTAATCTTAGACCAGAAAGCGGGGTTGGATAACAGCTCCGGTGCGCAGGATATGTATGAACTGATGCTTCAGATGTATCTGGATGAGAGCCCGGCTAAATTGAAGAAACTCCAGAAGGCATTGGAGGAGAAGGATTGGCAGACTTATGGTGTCAATGCAGCCAATATGAAGAGTACCTCCACAGCAATTGGAGCAATGGCAGTGGGCAAGACCGCAGCGAAGCTGGAGGCTGCTGCCAAAGTGGAGAGGCGGCATGATGTGACATTTATCGAAGCGCAGCATGCGATGATGCTCGATTACTATGAGCAGACAATCAAAGAAATCAAGACTGTTCTTGGTATATAGCAGATGGTGACCGGACTATGACAGGACTGGACATTATATATGAGGATGAGGCAATTCTTGTATGCTATAAGCCTGCAGGGATAGCTACACAGACGAATCGTCTGGCGCAGCAGGATATGGTCAGCCGGTTGCGCAATTACAGAGCCGGGAAGGGAGAAAATCCCTATATCGGTCTGATACATCGTCTGGATCAGCCTGTGGAGGGTGTGATGGTTTTTGCCAAGACACCCAATGCGGCGGCAGTTTTATCCGGACAGGTAGCAGGGCGCACAATTGGGAAAAAATATTATGCTCTGTCAGCAAAAAAGCAGAAAATTGATAAGAGAGGTCTGCTCAGGGATTATCTGCTTTTTGACAAGAAGACCAATCATACGCAGATTGTGTCGCAACAGACACCCAATGCGAAGGCGGCAGAGCTTGAATACTGCATCCTTGCGGAAACGCCGGAAGAGATATTTTTCGATATAACCCTGCATACAGGAAGACATCATCAGATTCGGGCGCAACTGGCACATATGGGGTGCCCTATTTTGGGAGATACAAAATACGGAACCGGTGAAAGTATGGGAACACAGCTTGCATTGTGTTCCTATCAGCTTACATTTGCGCATCCGGTTACGGGCGAGATGCTTCAATTTACTATTGAGCCGCGCAATCCGCTGTTTGGCAGTTATATCAAAAGACGATAGAGAAAGAATGAAGAGGAGATAAATCATGGCTAAGGAAAAGAAATTAGTAGAGGCCATTACTTCCATGGAGGAAGATTTTGCACAATGGTACACCGATATTGTAAAGAAAGCAGAACTGATTGATTATTCATCGGTTAAAGGATGTATGATTCTTAAGCCGGCAGGATATGCAATCTGGGAGAATATTCAGGCAGAGTTGGATCGCAGATTCAAAGAAACCGGTGTTGAGAATGTATATATGCCGATGTTTATTCCAGAGAGCCTTCTGCAGAAAGAGAAGGATCATGTTGAGGGATTTGCACCGGAGGTTGCATGGGTGACTCAGGGTGGATTGAATCCGTTGCAGGAGCGTTTATGTGTCAGACCGACTTCGGAGACACTGTTCTGTGATTTCTATAAGAATCTGATTCAGTCTTACCGCGATTTGCCAAAGGTATATAACCAGTGGTGTTCGGTTGTCCGTTGGGAAAAAGAGACAAGACCGTTTTTGCGTTCCAGAGAATTTTTGTGGCAGGAAGGTCACACCGTGCATGCAACAGCCGAGGAGGCGGAAGAACGTACTGTGCAGATGCTGAATGTGTACGCAGATTTCTCCGAGCAGGTACTTGCAATTCCGGTTGTTAAGGGACAGAAGACAGAGAAAGAAAAGTTTGCAGGAGCAGCAGCTACCTATACAATCGAAGCGCTGATGCATGACGGTAAGGCACTTCAGTGCGGAACCAGCCACAATTTCGGGGATGGATTTGCAAAAGCTTTCGGTATTCAATATACAGATAAGGAAAACAAACTGCAGTATGCGTACCAGACTTCATGGGGAATGACAACGCGAATGATTGGTGCCATCATTATGGTACATGGAGATGATTCGGGACTTAAGCTTCCACCTCGCATTGCACCGGTACAGGCTGTGGTCATTCCGATTCAGATGCAGAAAGAGGGCGTTCTCGCGAAGGCACAGGAGGTATGTGAGCGTCTTGGCAAGGTATGCAGGGCAAAGCTTGACGATTCCGATAAGAGTCCGGGCTGGAAGTTCTCTGAGCAGGAGATGAGAGGAATTCCGGTTCGTGTGGAACTGGGACCGAAGGATATCGAAGCTAATAAGTGTATCGTAGTCCGCAGAGATACCAGAGAGAAGATTGAGGTGTCTTTGGATGAGTTAGAGCAGAAGCTGCCGGAAATCCTTGAGAGTATACAGAAGGATATGTTTGAGAAGGCAAAAACTCACAGGGATGCACATATCTATGATGCACACAATTATGAAGAATTTAAGGATGTTGCAGAGAATAAGCCTGGATTTATCCGTGCAATGTGGTGTGAGGATCAGGCATGTGAGGATAAGATTAAGGAAGACCTTGCAGTAACCTCACGTTGTATGCCGTTCCATGACAAGGAGCAGATTGCAGATACCTGCGTATGCTGTGGCAGACCGGCTCATAAACTGGTTTATTGGGGCAAGGCGTACTAATTCAGGAAATTTTTAAGAAGAAGTAATTTTACATTTCCGGGGGGAAAGTATGATTAACAAGTATTATAACGATGTAATTGAACAGGTGTACAACCGGGTTGGAAAAACAGATAAGAATATTGTTATGGCATGCTATAACAATGAATTTTCGATTCATTATCTGGAGAATATCCGGCGTTACAGCCATAATACGGATGGCATTTATTTTGCGTGGCACGAGTATCTGTATGATTCGCTGCCGGATGCGTATGCGCCGTTTCTGGATGTAATCTGTGATATGTACCGCAAGCAGATTGACGGAGATTTTGGGGAATTTCTGGAAGAGTGTGGAGTGTATTATCTGCTGCGCCCTGTTCTGAAATCGTATTATGAGACCGGAATCTGTATCAGGGAAGAAACACTGATATTGAATGAGGTGAACTATGAGCAGGAGCAGATGGTACGTGCAGTGGCTGCCATGTTTAAGAAGGTAGCACAGCTTCAGCCGGTGGTTATTGTCATTAACCGTTTTCATCTGGCTGCCCAGAGTACCATGAAATTAGTAAAATTATTGATTGAGGAGCCTTCTGCCAATATTGGTCTTGTGCTCGGTGCGAATGATGTCCAGTTCCAGCAGGAAGCAATGGCGAATCTGTGGAAGCCGATTCTTGAGCAGCTGGAAAGTAACAGCCTGCGTTATCATATCGGAAGCTCGGGGCTTCGTCGGATGGATGATGTTGATGATATTTCCATGGATATGACAGATGGGCTGAAGCGGGTCGGCAATATGATTGAACTGCTGGACTATGCGCTTGCAAAGCGTTTTTTCCAGAATATCGAGCAGCAGATTCGATACGAGAATATTACGATTCAGGATGAAGAAAAGCTGGAAATTTACTTAAAGTATGCTCAGGTATCCATCTGGTGCGGAGAGATGGCAAAGGCACTGGAACTGGTGGATGAAATCCGGCGGCTTCGTATACGCGGCAAGGAGCATATCATCAAGTATCAGTGCGCGTATCTGACTGCAACCTGTTATATGTACCAGAATAAATTGGAGCTCGCGGCTGATTTTGCAAAAAAAGCGCGAAAAGAGGCAGAAGCGCGCGGGACAGATGAGGAAGCGTTCAAGGCAGAGCTTCTGATGGTGCAGGCAAAGATGTCCGGATGGTATAATATTTTCTTCTGTCTGCAGGATATTCCGATTGAGGAAAGCCTGATTGAGAAGCTGATGAAGTATAACTATAAAAATCATCTGGCTCATATTTATATCTATGCCTACGATAACGGAACGGAAGCCATCGCCAAGGCATACCGCTCTGAGGCAGCGCTGGCTTATTTCTCCAAAGGTGTAGAGCTGGCGAAGGGGATTGGCAATCAGGGACTGGTTGTGGCAGCTTATACGAAAAATGTCATGATGGCTGCGGCAAACGGAATGAATGAAATCGCAATCCTCTATACGGTGCGTACTTATGAATATGCCAGGGGAAGTGGTATTTCACTGGATGGACGTACATTAAGTGCCATCGGCTACAACTTAAGTGCTCTCTGTCACAATACGGAGGCAGACCGGTATTATGAGAAGGCACTCCAGTTGTTCTACCGTGACAGGCTTTCCGAGGAAATCGCGGAGATTTATTATAATCGCGGAATGAACCGCATCATGCTGGGACATTACAAGGAGGCAGAGCATGACTTCCAGTTTTCCATGAAAATCATAGAGATTCTTCATCTGAACAGTCTTAGGGTATGTAATCTGTCCAAATTATATGGATTGCTTGCACTTGCCAGTATTCTGGCGGGAGAACGCTTTAACTGTGAACGTTATCTGACATGCTGCCGGCAGTTCTTAAATTATATCATTGCAAGGGAGAAGGAGCGTGAACGGGAGAAATCTGCGCTGATTCATGACTATACCAAGTGCGATGATGATATGTTCTTATACCATTTTGCAACAGGTCTGCTTCTGATGACAGAATATAAGGATGATGAAGCCTTTGAGCAGATGGAGCAGGCGGAGATTTTCCTGAAGCGCTCGGAGGGAACCCAGTTTTTTGCATATGTATTGTTCCGCCAAAAGCGTATGGATCTGTTTCAGCGCATGGGGCGTACGGAGCTGTACGAAAAAGAGAAAGCCTCCATGCAGCAGAGGGTAGAGCTGAATAATCAGCTTGCAGCCAATTTCAACGCGGATATTCTGCAGGGACTTGAGCAGGATATTGCAGAGTTTGGAACTCCGGTTACAGAGAACCAGATTGAACAGCTCATTAAGCAGGAGGGACTGGCGAGAGATTACCTGACCAGCAAGAGGCAGATGGATTTTATCGCAGCATGGCAGAAGAGTATCGATGTCGTGGATATTGATGTGATAGAGATGACGAAGATTGCGCTTCGTACCTTCCAGAATTATTTTAGTCTGGACCGGGCAGTATATATATGGTATGAGGATGATAAGCCTCAGGTACTGTATGATAATACAGAAATTGAATTTGATTCCAAGGTATTCTATACTTTTGAGCAGTCTATGATAGAATTTCCGCAGGGATTTGCCGTATCGAAAATCCGGGATGATTTCTTTGAGCATCAGGATATTATCTCTTTCTTTGGAGCGGACAATATCTGTTCCTTTGCAGCGGTACCATTTTTCAAAAATGGACATTTGAGCAGCCTGCTGATTACGTATATTCTGATGAAGGATAACTGGCACTCCTCGATTGAGCGTTACATGCTCAACGATGACGATTTAAGTATCTACCAGCTTCTGTTCCGTGAATTGAGCTATTCCATTAACCGTCTGGAGGCAAGCAATAAGGTTCGGGAGATGAACCGGCAGCTTCAGGAAGCGGCAGTTACCGATTTGCTGACCGGAATCTACAACAGAGCCGGTATGTATCAGGAAATTGCCCAGATGACGGAGCAGATACCGGTGCGGGGCGGCGGAATCAAGGTTGGTCTGATGTTCATTGACCTGGATAATTTCAAGCCATATAATGATACCTTCGGCCACGATATCGGAGATATCATTCTGAGGGAAATGGCTGCAATCTTTAAGCGTTCCTGCGAGGGCAGGGGATTTGTCAGCAGATATGGCGGAGACGAATTTATTATTATACTGGATACCGATGACAAAGATGTGCTGGAGGCAATCGTCCAGACAATTTATGCAGAGATTCGCCGCTCAAACGGATTCCAGCGCCAGATAGAGAACTATCTGGGACATGAAATCGAGGTGGATGAGAAGTACCGGATTACCTGTTCGATTGGAATCTCAACGGCTTCGAAGGTCAAGACCGAAGAGGAATTCAATGATCTGATTAAGAAGGCGGATGATCTGCTGTACACGGTCAAGAAGATGGAAAAAGGACATTACGCATTTATATGATTTTAGAACTACCCGATGATGTAAACCGAATTATTCACACCCTTTCCGAACATGGATATGAGGCATATGCCGTGGGCGGCTGTGTGCGGGATATGATGCTTGGGCGCAAACCACAGGATTGGGATATCACCACTTCTGCACAGCCGAAGCAGGTGAAGGAACTGTTTTCCCACACGATTGACACGGGAATCCAGCATGGGACGGTTACCGTCATGCTGAATCATGTGGGTTATGAGGTGACGACCTACCGTATTGACGGGGAATATGAAGATGCACGGCATCCCAAGGAGGTCACTTTTACCTCGGATTTGCTGGAAGATCTCCGTCGGCGCGATTTTACCATCAATGCGATGGCGTACAATGAGGACAGCGGACTGGTAGATGCATTTTCGGGGATGGAGGACCTGCAGCGGGGAATTATCCGCTGTGTCGGCAATCCGATGGAGCGGTTTTCGGAGGATGCGCTGCGGATGCTCCGGGCAGTCCGGTTCGCGGCGCAGCTTGGTTTTGCGATTGAAGAGGACACGCAGGAGGCGGTAAAAGCACTTGCCCCTACGCTTGCGAAGGTCAGTGCCGAGCGCATACAGACGGAACTTGTCAAGCTGATCACCTCCGCACATCCGGAGGAACTTAAGAAGGCATATGAACTGCATTTGTCGCGGGTATTTCTGCCGGAATTTGACCGGATGATGGAGACACCGCAGCACAACAAACACCATATGTATTCGGTTGGAGAACATACGCTGTGGGCGATGAAGCACTGCAGGGCGGATAAGGTGCTGAGGCTAACCATGCTGCTGCATGATGTAGCCAAGCCGGTATGCATGACTACGGATGAGGAAGGTCAGAATCATTTTGAAGGGCATCCGCAAGAGGGTGAGAAGATGGCGCGCGGGATTTTAAGGCGCCTGAAATTCGATAATGATACGACCGATATGGTATGCAGGCTGGTTGCTGCACATGATGACCGTCCGGTAATTACGGAGCGCAATGTCCGCAGAGAGATGAACCGGATTGGTGTCGAACTGTTTCCACTGCTTTTTGAGGTAAAAATCGCAGACACACTGGCGCAGAGTATGTACCACCGGCAGGAAAAGCTGGACTATATAGCGGACTACCGCGTGGTCTATGAGGATATCTTAGCGCGCGGACAGTGCGTACAGAAGAAGGATCTGGCAGTCAACGGACGTGATTTGATTGCGATGGGAATGAAGCCGGGTAAGGAAATCGGAGTTGTGCTGGATGCGCTGTTGGAGAAGGTTTTGGAAGAACCGGAATGGAATGAATACGAAAAATTAATGGAACTGGCTCATAATATCGCCACCCCTTTCATATGATAAACAGACACGGATGAATCATATGGAGGGGGTTTTTTGTATAATCAACCGGAAAAAGTTTTAGAGCAATACGATATTACCGTTCATCAGATTACAAAAGGCAGGGGTAGTTATATCTGTGAATCGGAGCAGGGGATGAAACTCCTGCTGCCATTTCGCGGCTCCTGTGAACGGGCAGAGTTCATCAGTGATACGCTAAGCTGCCTGCGGGCGCATGACTGGGAAGCAGAGGAGATGATTCGCACCACAGAGGGTGAGATTCTGTCGAAAGACGAGAATGGCAACCGCTATCTGCTGAAGGAGTATGTAAGTGGCGCAGAATGCAACCCGAAATCAAGAGAAGAGATGACGCAGGCGGTTAAGCTGCTTGCCGCATTTCATCTGCTGTGCAGGGAATGTCTTGTCGAAATACCGGAATTCATGCGTCAGGAGAGGGGGAATCTGTATCTGCAGTATGAAAAGCATAACCGTGAACTGATTAAGGTGCGCAATTATGTAAAAGGAAGAAAGCGGAAAAATGAATTTGAGATGAAGTTCCAGAGACAGTACCCGCATTTCATGGAATATGCCAGTCTGTCGCTGACACTTTTGCATGAGGAGACACCAAAAGCGGAGGATTATGGGCTGTGCCACGGGCAGTTTAACCAGCATAATGTCATACGTACCAAATCGGGGTTCAGACTGCTGAACTATGAGGAGATGGGCTATCATCCGCAGGTGACCGACCTTGCCAATTTCATGCGGAAAATGCTGGAGAAAAACGACTGGAATGAGGAACTGGGTTTTTCTTTGCTCGAAAGCTATGAAAAGGTCCGGCCGCTTACGGCCTGCGAGTATAAGCAGCTCTACATCATTCTTCTGTTTCCGGAAAAATTTTGGAAGATTGCCAATCATTACTATAATTCCCACAAGGCATGGCTGTCGGGCAGGGATATTGACAAGTTAGACAAGGTGATTGCACAGGAGGATTTAAGAGTAGGCTTTTTGGAAAAATTATTTTCATTTATTGCATAATCATGTATAGTTATTTTACAGGAAGATTGCAGTTGGAAGAGTCAAAGGGACGAACATATGAGAAAAAGAGTATTTACCATAATGATATATCTGTTGTGTCTGCTGGCAGCCGCGGCAGTCAGCGGCTGTGGCGGGAACAAAGAGCCGGATTCTGCGAATGGAACCATCTACTATTATCCGAAGGATGATACGGATAACGCAGGAGGGACGCAGACGGTTGAGGAGGGCGTGACGGCTGATGAGCTGGAAGGGCTGTATCTGGTTGTGGAAGTCAACAGCGCCGAAGAGAGCATCCGTCTCTACCGATATACGAATGGTCTGGAATACCAGTATTATTACAGTCTTGCGACACAGTTTCTCGACAAATACGGGAATCATACCTCGGTTGTCAATTTTACCTCCGGCAGGGTGGTCACTATTGAGGGTGTGGACGAACAGGGACGAATCTCACAGGTTCAGATTGCGGACAATGTGTGGGAATACAGGGACGTTACAAAGTATGCGGTGGACGAGGAACGCAGGATATTTACCATTGCGGGGACAAGATATGGCTATGATGCCGGAACGCAGATTCTCTCGGACGGGCAGCGGCGCAAACTCTCAGACCTGACAGAGCATGATAAGCTGTGCGTGACCGGAATCGGGAAAAATATCATCTCGATTGTCATAACAACCGGTCACGGGACACTCCGGCTGTCCAATACGCAGTTGTTTGAGGGAAGCTACCTGCAGTTGAATTCGAATATCTTTGTCGAGATTACGCCGGATATGGAGATGGATGTTCCGGAAGGGGATTATCTGCTCTCGGTTGCCAATGACGGCTGGGGAGGAAGCTGTGAGATTACCGTCACCCGCGATGAAGAGACGGATGTGGATCTGGATACCATCAAGGGTGAGGGACCGAAGTACGGCACCATTTTATTTACCGTTGATGTGGAAGGTGCAGAGATTAAGATTGACGGTGAAAAAATCGATTACAGCAGTACGGTGCAGCTTCGTTATGGCTGGCATTCGATGGAGGTTACGGCGGCAGGCTATGATACATGGTCGAAGCGGCTGTACGTCAATTCGCAGGAGGCAACGATTGTCATTGAGCTTACCGATGGGGAAGAGACAAAGGATTCTGCGGAGGACGAGACGCAGACCACGGAGAACTCAGGGACTTCCGGTAACACAGAGCAGCCGGACGATTCAAGTGATGCGGACAGCTCGGATTCGACCGATAATACCGGACAGGACGAGCTTTTGAATGACTATTTATCCACGCTGACGGAATTGCTGGGCAACTTGTAGATTTTTTTGCCAGACTCTTCCTAAACTGCCATTTTTTCTTGACAAATCAAGAAAAAACAATTATATATATATAAATGTAAGGCTGTCCCCAAAAGGGCGGATGGCTGTTAATACAATATTCGAGATCAATAGGAGGATTTATTGTCATGAACAAGGCAGAATTAGTTGCAGCAGTAGCTGACAAAGCAGGAATTTCCAAGAAGGATGCTGAGGAGTCTGTAAAGGCTTTTACCGAGGTTATTACCGAGGAGTTAAAGAAGGGTGAGAAGGTTACTTTAGTTGGATTTGGTACTTTTGAGGTATCTGAGAGAGCAGAGAGAACCGGAAGAAATCCACAGACTGGAGCAGAGATGAAGATTGCAGCTTCCAAGGCACCTAAGTTCAAGGCTGGTAAGGCTTTAAAGGACGCTATTAACTAATATTTGCGTTATCATACAAATGCATTCACCGTCTGGAATCCATTGGATTACGGACGGTGTTTTTTTATCCTTTTACAGTTAAGTTTTGCGGTAAAATATCCGATAATAAATCTATAAATAAGGAGTAAGAATCGGAATGAGATTGGACAAATTTTTAAAAGTGTCACGACTGATTAAGCGGCGGACTGTTGCCAATGAAGCGTGTGACGCAGGGCGTGTGATGGTCAATGGCAAGCCTGCCAAGGCATCATTAAATGTCAAGGTCGGTGATGAGATAGAGATTTTATTTGGTCAGAAGTCGGTCAGAGTCCGTGTTCTGGATATTCAGGATACAACCAGGAAGGATGAAGCCAAGGATTTATTTGAATATCTGGCATAAAACGCGAAGCCTCCTTATATATTGTACAAGAAGGTAACTGTGAACGAGCAAACAGTTATCGGGAAGCTTGTATAAGGGAGGATGAGGAATGGAGCATAAAGTTCTGTTAACGAACCGTAAGAATGGCAGCTTTAGCGGGATACTGGATGTGCTGGCGTTTGATATGACGGAGATTTTGCTGGAGACGGAGACGGGGATGCTCACCATCAAGGGCAAGGATCTTCATGTGAACCGCCTGAATCTGGAAAAGGGTGAGGTAGACATCGAGGGAGAAATCGGTGGATTGGAGTATTCGGCAGTTCCGAAGCCGGGTGAGAAGGCACAGAGTCTGTTCGGAAAGCTGTTCAAATAATGGCGGATGGCTGGATTTTGGATGAACTTCTCATATTTAAGGACGCATTTCTTCTGGGAGTGGCGATGGTGATTGTCTATGACTGTCTGCGCCTGTTCCGGAGAATCCTGCCTCATGGAATTATCTGGATATCGGTGGAGGATTTTTTGTACTGGCTGGTATCGGGCATTATGATTTTTCTGTTGCTGTATTATCGGAATGACGGCGCAATGCGCCTGTACATCCTGCTTGGCATCGCATGTGGGGCGCTCATATACTATTTTACACTCGGCAGAATTTTGTTTCGGCTGTTGTCAGACAATATTCAAAAGATGAAAAAACGATTGAAAAAAGTATATAAAGCATTTACAATATGGTTTGTTAATCGCTTTAGGAAACGAGGGGACTTATGAAAGGAAAACGAAGAAGCAGACATGCATCAAGAGGAAGCGGCACCATCAGTGTCAGCATCATCGTTTTGGTATTTCTTACCGTTATGGCAGTGCAGATTTACCAGATGAAGCAGAAGGATGAAGCCTATGCGGCACAGGAGGACTTACTTCAGGAACAATACGAGGAAGAGACACAGCGCGCCGAAGAACTGGTAGAACTGGAAGCATACATGCAGTCCGACGAATACATCGAAGATACCGCCAAGAACCGGTTAGGTCTGGTCTACGACAATGAAATCATATTTAAAGAAACCCAGGAATAAGAATCTTTGATTCTTATTCTTTTTTTGTGCACTTCCCCTTCCGCATCATGGAATATGAGATTCCAATAAAACAGCAACTTTGAAACGAACCTTAGAACACACGCTCGTTGCTAAAATTGCATCTGCCGGATTTTGCTCATTTTATTTGCCAGACAGGATTCCCGCATTTTTCCGCGACGATGTTTCCAACACCACCCGGACACCTCCATGCAATTGCCGCTCATTAAGTGAGCATTAGTGTTTCTTGCACGCCTGTCCGAGTAATAAATATCGCGCTGTACGCCGCATGGACGCGGCGTAAGCAGACCTAAGCCATGGATGGCGATTGTCTGCGGCAGCGCGATTATACGAAACAGGCGTGCTAGAAACACTTTGCGATACGATCTGAGCGCAATTGCATGGAGGTGTCCGCGTGGTGGGAAACGTCGCACTCACCAAATGTCGGGAATCCTGCCGGCAGTATGAGCAAAATCCTACCGCAGTGCAATTTTACGCAGTCGCTTTTTTGTGTTTTAAGGTTCATTTCAAAGTTGCTGTTATATAGATATTTCATGTTTATGATGTGGAAGGGGAAGTGGGATGCACATGAAGTTTATGCCCTGCATTACCACCCTAAAAACGCGGATGAACGCAAGGTTTTGGCGAAAACTTTTTGAAAAACGGAATATATTTTGACAAAGATTTCTCCTGCCGCCTCGTATAATCGAGACACTTGCCGAAGCGCAAGGCAATGATTCGTGGGAGGTATTGGTGATGGAGAGAAGAGAAGCGTTACAAAAGAGTCTGATTGGAATTGCGCAGGGAATTTTGGGATTTTTATGCAGTCTGGTGTGTATCATGGGATATTACCCGCTGGTTCCGGCGTTTTTTGCAGCCAATAGCCTGCTGCAGGAAAATTCTTTTTTTCTGTACATAGGCATTGTTCTTGGAATGGGATATTTTATGCCGCTGTCAGGTATCGTAAAATATGTCATTGCACTGGTTGTCATTGCGGTAGCCATTCGTTTCTATCAATGGGCGAATTACAGGTGCAGCGGAATTGTGGCGGCAGTCATCGCGGGAGTTGTTACCATTATTCTCAATATGTCAGGGCGGGCTCTTGGCAGCATGGACCGCATGCAGATTCTGCTTGGAATCAGCGAGGGTATTCTGGTATTTGGTGCAACCATTTTACTGCATTTTGCGATTGAGTGGATTCTGGCATTGCGTATATTTAAGCAGGTGCCCCAAAGAGGCGAAGAGGATTTGGAGCCGGAGCTGGGTGTGGTGTCGGAATCGAAGGAACGCATCAGTGCATTTGCGACTGCGGTAGATGGGCTGTCAAACGCATTTACCATGATGAACCGCGCCAAGGAACCCGGCGGGATGGAGAGCGTAGGAATTTTGGAGCAGGAGATAACCGGAAAACTGTGCGCCTCCTGTGAGGGCTGTGCGATATGCTGGAACGAAAACCGGAATCATCTGGTGGGAAAGATACGTTGCATGTTAAATGCAGTGGTGGAACACCGGCCAAAAGAGGAAATCGTCCGTAAAGAGTATGTAACGGAATGTCATTGCTATCCGGACATGGTAGAGGAGGCAATTCTTGCATTCAGCCGGATGGAGCTGAATCAGGCATGGTACAAGCGGCTGCTTGAGAACCGGCTGGTGATTGCCAGTCAGCTCGATGCAATGTCGGACCTTATGCAGGACTGGGCAAAGGGGGACCGGCTGTTGGATGGCAGCAACCGCATGCAACTGGTTAGGATTGCCTTTGAGGTCAAAGAGAGGGGACTGGTTGCGGAGGATGTCCATATCTATGAGAATGCGGATAACCGCAGGTATATCCGTGCGAAGGTGTGCAGCAAGTGGGGCGGCGGAATCCCGAGCAAAAATTACCGGAAGGCACTGGAAAAGGCAATGGGGATGAAGCTTCGGCTGGACAAGGATGCGCGGTCGGTTTTAACGAAGGAACCGGTGTATCTGACCGCCTATGAGGATACCCGGTATTATGTGATGACGGGAGTCGCAACCAAGAAAAAGAACGGCTCTACTGTCAGTGGAGACAATTTTGCCATGTTTGGAATGGACAACGGAAGACACTACATCTGTCTGTCAGACGGAATGGGCTCCGGAAGCAGGGCGAGTCAGGAAAGTGAGCTTGTTGTGGATTTACTGCAGAAATTCATAGAGGCAGGCTTTCAGAAGGAGACCGCCATTCGGATGATGAATTCGGCAATGGTGCTGCAGGGTGAGGATAATGCGTATTCGACTTTGGATGTGGCAGATATTAATTTATATACCGGAGAGGTGGAATTGACGAAAATTGGTGCCGCAGCCACGTTTGTCAAGCAAAAGGGGCAGGTGGACAGTATCTGTTCCACCTCACTTCCGGCAGGCGCGGTCGTGGACCCGGAGTCCGAGCAGACCACCTGTGCGCTGTCTTCGGGGGATTTCCTTGTCATGGTGACGGATGGTGTGTTAGAATATCTGCATGTGAAAAATCCGGTGGAAAAGCTCTCCGAAATTATCCGTGAATTGGAGATGGATAATGCCGGTGCCATGGCAAAAGAGCTTCTCGACCGCGTGCTGATGCTGACCGGCGGTTACGCGATGGACGACATGACGGTGCTGGTGCTTGGAATATGGGAGAAATAGGAATATGCTGCAAAAGATACGCAAAATGATTGAACAGACCAATATGGTAGAGCGCGGGGACTGTATTCTGGTGGGATGCTCCGGAGGCGCGGATTCGGTATGCCTGCTGCTTCTGATGAAGGAGATTGCGGCAGAATATGGCGCATCGCTTGCAGCAGTACATGTGGAGCATGGGATTCGTCAGGAGGAAAGTATCGCGGATGCGCGGTTTGT
The DNA here is from genome assembly GCA_045120755.1 of Agathobacter sp. GTDB lineage: Bacteria > Bacillota > Clostridia > Lachnospirales > Lachnospiraceae > Roseburia. The sequence goes on from JBGVFC010000111.1 coordinate 23,941, forward strand.
AGAGAAGTTGTGCGCCGGACTGGGGATTGTGTGTTACCGCTATGATGTCAACGCACCGGAATATGCAGCACAGCAGCATGTGGGAATCGAGGAAGCAGCACGCACGCTTAGGTATCAGGCATTTTTGCAGTGCGCGAAGGAATGCAGGGCGGAAGGCAGGGTATGCATTGCACTTGCACATCACGAGGAGGACAATGCAGAGACGATTCTGTTTCAGCTTGTCCGCGGAAGCGGGCTCTTAGGTTTGTGCGGCATGCAGCCCGTACGGAGGGACAATGGCGTGTATTATATCCGGCCGCTGCTCAATTGCTCGAGAGCGGAGATTGAAGAATATTTAGCGGAAAATGGTCAAGAATATTGCATAGATTCCACCAATTCGGATGAGACTTACAGCAGAAACCGGATTCGAAGACAGATTATGCCCCAGCTTGTGCAGGTCAATCAGAGGGCTGTTTCCCATGTGAATCAGACGGGCAGACGTCTGTCAGTCATCTACGATTATCTGCGGCAGCAGGCCAGAGCGGCGTATGAGGAACATGCAGTTTGGGATGAGAGTGCCTGTCGGATGGACCGGAGCGCGCTTACAGGACTTCATCCTGCCCTTCAGTCGGAAGTGGTGCGGATGGTATTGACAACGCTTTCCGGCAGCAGTAAGGATATCACGGCGGAGCATGTGCAGGCGGTACTGGATTTGATGGACAGACAATCCGGAAGGAGAATATCGCTGCCGAATCAGGTGTCGGTGCGCGTGGAATATGGAGAACTTTGTTTTTCAAAGGAAGAAGCTGAGGGGAAGAACACAGATGCAGTCTGTGAAGTTTTGACAGAGCAATTGGAGGCTGCAGAAAAGCAGGCAGTCCCGCTTTTCATCCATGCGGCGGATATGCAGGGGGAATATTGCATAAAAATATACAAAAGAGGGAATCGGGCACAGGAAATTTCGAAAAAAAGATATACGAAAATGTTTGATTATGATAAGATAAAAGATGGCTTTCTGATTCGAAACCGCATGGAAGGGGATTATCTTGTGATAGATGAGGCGGGACACCGCAAGAAGCTTCGCAATTATTTCAAGGATGAAAAGATTTCCTCTAAAGAGCGGGAACGGCTGCCATTATTGGCAAGAGGGCATGAAATTATATGGGTAGTGGGCAGAAGAATTGGCGCTAACTACAAGATTACGGATGATACCGATACTATTTTGGAGATTACTTACGAAGGAGGATTAGTAAATGGACGCGAATGCGAAGCATAATATTTCTGTATATCTGACGGAGGATGAACTGAAGGTGCGGATTGCCGAGATTGGAGCGGCAATTACCGAGAAGTTTCAGGGGGAGTCCGTATATCTGGTGTGTATCTTAAAGGGATCTCTCTTTTTTACGGCAGAGCTTGCCAAGAATATCCGACTTCCTATGATTATGGATTTTATGACCGTATCCAGCTATGGTTCCGGAACAACCTCATCAGGGGATGTGCGGATTAAGAAGGATCTGGAAGAATCCATTGAGGGACAGAATGTGGTAATCGTGGAGGATATCATTGATTCCGGCAATACATTAAGCAGACTCATGAAGATTTTGCGTGCGCGCAATCCTAAGACCATGACATTGTGCACGCTTTTAGATAAGCCGGAACGCAGAGTGGTTGATGATGTGGTCTGCGATTATACCGGATTTGTAATACCGGACAAATTTGTGGTGGGATATGGTCTTGATTATGACCAGAGATACCGCAATTTACCATATATTGGATTTGTTGAAGACGCAGAGTAAAGGAGAAAGGCAGTGAATACAAAAAAAAGAAGCGGTTTTAGTGGCTTTGGAATCTTCTTGCTGTTGCTTGCGGCAATTTTTATCATTGGATATGTTGTCCGCAACAGCAATAGCCTCAATACATGTACCAGAGCCGAATTCGTAGCAGGACTGGAAGAGGGAACAGTCAAGGGTGTAACCATTGTGCAGAACAGGGAGATTCCGACAGGAAGCCTTCGAATCGCATTCGCAACGACCACCAAGCTTCTGTACACCTCCGATGTCAATGCCATGCAGGAGCTGATGGACCAATACGGATTTACGAATTACAGCGTATCCGATGTGCCGCAGGAGCAGTGGTTTATTGAGATTCTTCCATATTTATTGATTTTTGGAGCATTTTTTATTCTGTTCATCATCATTATGAACAACAATGCAGCAGCACAGAGCAGCGGCGGCAAGATGATGAATTTTGGCAAGAGCAGGGCGAAGCTTTCCACGGAAGAGGACAACAAAATCAAGTTTGACCAGGTTGCAGGACTGCACGAGGAAAAAGAAGACTTAGAGGAAATCGTGGATTTCCTGCGGGCACCGCAGAAATATACTGAACTGGGAGCGCGTATTCCGAAGGGGGTTCTGCTTGTCGGACCTCCGGGAACCGGAAAGACGCTGCTTGCGAAGGCAGTTGCAGGTGAGGCGGGCGTTCCGTTCTTTAGTATCTCCGGTTCGGATTTCGTTGAGATGTTCGTCGGTGTCGGAGCCTCGCGAGTAAGGGATTTGTTCGAGGATGCGAAGAAGAATGCACCGTGTATCGTATTTATCGATGAGATTGACGCGGTTGCCCGCCGGCGTGGAACCGGTATGGGCGGCGGACATGATGAGCGTGAGCAGACTCTGAATCAGATGCTCGTTGAGATGGATGGATTTGGAGTGAATGAAGGCATCATCGTCATGGCTGCAACTAACCGTGTGGATATTCTTGATCCGGCAATTATGCGTCCGGGACGTTTTGACCGCAAGGTCGTAGTCGGCAGACCGGATGTGGCAGGCCGTGAGGAGATTCTGAATGTGCATGCGAAGAACAAGAAGCTGGCAGAGGATATCGACTTGAAGCAGATTGCACAGACAACCGCCGGATTTACCGGAGCAGACCTTGAGAATCTGCTGAATGAAGCCGCTATCCGTGCTGCCAGAGAGGAAAGAGCGTTTATCGTTCAGGAAGATATCCGTAAGTCCTTCATTAAAGTGGGAATCGGTGCCGAGAAGAAGAGCCGCATCATCTCCGACAAGGAAAAGCGAATCACTGCATTCCATGAGGCAGGACACGCACTTCTGTTCCATCTGCTTCCGGATGTCGGACCGGTATATACCGTCTCCATTATCCCTACCGGAGCGGGCGCGGCAGGCTATACCATGCCATTGCCGGAGCGGGATGATATGTTCAACACCAGAGGGCGTATGATGCAGGAGATTATGGTGGACCTTGGCGGCCGTGTGGCAGAAGAACTGGTATTTGATGATATTACAACCGGCGCTTCACAGGATATCAAGCAGGCAACCAAGCTGGCGAAGAACATGGTAACCAAATACGGTATGTCGGAGCAGGTTGGTCTGATCTGTTATGACGATGATGAGGATGAGGTATTCATCGGACGCGACCTTGCACATGCCAAGGGTTACAGCGAAGGCGTTGCAGAGAAGATTGACGATGAGGTCAAGCGGATTATTGATGAAGCGTACAACAAGGCAAAGAGCCTGATCATGGAGCACCGCAATGTTTTGGATGCCTGTGCGAACCTTCTGTTAGAGAAGGAAAAGATTAACCGTGATGAATTTGAAGCGCTGTTTGATGCAGCTGAAGCATAATCAGAGACAATCACAGATGCGTGAGAAGGATATTTGTAACAGTTCAGCCATAACCAATTGAATGGGCGCGGGCTGAACTGTTACGGATATTTTTTATTAGAATATAGAAAAAGTGCACAAAAACAATTGTGCAAAATTGTAAAGATTGTGCACACTTTTGGGGCGGAGCATGGTATTATAATTCTCGTAAAACCCCCCAATACATTATATAGTTTTTACTATACCCCATAGTAAAAATACCTTCTCCTAAAAAGACAGCAGACGAATGGCTGTCTTTTTTTTATATAACAGTTCAGCCATAACCGCCTTGATGGGGACATCATGCTCGCTGAACTGTATGCGCTTTTTTCTTGCAACTTAAAAAGAACTATACTAAGATAGAAACAGAGTGGGAATTATAATGTAAAAAAGTCACCGACAGGGCGGCAGATAGGCGGGGAATTTATGAAGTTGGATAGTGAGAACGGAAAAAAAACATTTTCCCAAATATTACTGGTAGCAATCGTGATTCTTATTATCACGGATTTGGTTGTTGTAGGAGTTCTTGTGACGCTGTGGACGAGTTCGGGGAAGGTTTTGAGTGAAGTCAAAACACAGCTTGCGTATATTCAGGATACGAACAGTATTATTCAGAATGAAGTGACCAATATGGAGAGCAATATCGAGGCAACCTTAGAGGCGGAGAGCAGTATGCTTGAAAATTACTCGATTGAGGTGACCGGATATGATTTTGCGGCAGGAACTTATGATGTGGCAATCTCGATTCTGCCAAAGGAATATACCGATACTACTCAGGCAGTCATCTATTTTGGAACGGAACAGAGCAATCTGGCGCTCAACGGACTGGTGTATGAGGGAACGGCAACGCTGCCGGTCGGTACAGCTTATGACGGGAATGTTACCGTTTTGTTCATGGACGGCAATAAAAAGACGACGGAAGTACTGCAGAGATACAAGGGATTCCAGAGCAGCGTAGAAGGGCTGCTTGGCGGGGAAATTGAGCAGAATCCTACCTATGAGAATGGAATGCTGGCGCTTTCCACGAATATGAACTATATATTGGAAGGCAATTCCAACTATGAATTTGAGACGTTTGAATTTATCGTCACAGCAGGTGGAGAGGAATTGTATTACTATGACCTGCTGGAGACACAGGAACATTACAGCGGAGAATATCTGATTGATCTTGAGGACGCTGAGAGCAGGGGGCATATGAACCCGGAAGGTGGAGACACTTCCCTCGACAACAATCCGGAAAGCAGTAGCGTGCAGACAGCAGGTGCACTGGATTCTGACATGCCGGATACGGCAGGTGAAAATGCCGCAGGAAGCGGCATACAGGATGCGGATACAGATGGTTCTGATGTGGAACAAGACAATGTGGGAAATAGTGCGCTGTCAAGTGACACTACGACAGATGGCAGGCTGGAGATTACCGGAGAGGGTAATGCAGAGAATGTAGATACAGAGAATGAGGGCATGGACAACGGGAATGCCGAGGGCGTGGATACTGAATTTGTCCGGCGTGCAACGGTCCATCCGGCAGTCAGGAGCATGTCCGGTGAAATTCCTGTGAATATTCATTGTCAGGTAGAACAGTCCCAGAAGATGCATGTATTTCTGCGTGCCATCACAACCACCGGACTGATTGTGGAGTATGATTTGTTCAATGGTTATACCCGTTCGAATGGCTCTGATTTTCAGTACTCAGCGAATTACAATGCAGGTAATTATATATTGTATGACAACAAGGGAGGACGCTGGATTCCGTAAAGTCTGCGGAATCCGGGGTTACTGCGTATCTTCCGAGGACAGTGGGAGGGTGAAGATGAACTCGGTTCCGACTCCCTCTGTGCTGACCACATTGATGTTTTGTTTGTGAGCCTGAATAATTTCTTTGACGATGGACAGTCCCAGACCGGTCCCTCGTTTGTCTTTTCCTCTGGACAGATCCGTTTTGTAGAATCTCGTCCAGATTTTTTTGATGCTGTCGGCAGGGATGCCGATGCCGGTGTCTTTGACAGAGACGAATACTTTTTCGTTCTTGATGCTTGTCTCAATCGTGATATCCGAATTGTTATGCGAAAATTTCACGGCATTGTCCACCAGATTGTAGAGTACCTGCTGGATTTTGCTCATATCGGCAGTGACCAGAAGTTCCTGTCCGGTGAGAAGCAGGTCGAAGGTGATTCCCTTTTTTCCGCAGGTGCCCTCGAAGGTGAGGATGGTGGTCCGTATCATCTGGTTGATGTCAAAATCCGTGA
>JBGVFC010000112.1:0-19966 GCA_045120755.1 Agathobacter sp.
ACCGGAACCTTCTGGGATACCATCGTGGTCTGCACGATAACAGGTCTGTGCATTGCCTCTTGTGGGGTGCTCGGCACCACGCAGGAAACCGCAAGCGGAACCTATTACTATGAATATCCCACTCTCACAATATCATCTGAGCAGGACAACCGGATTGTAACCGGCCGTTTCCATGTCATACTTCATGACAACGGTGCTGTGCTTGTACCTCAAAACGGCTCTGCTTCCATTACACTGACTCTGCCGGGCAGCAAAAATCCAGCCACCGGCCTGCCAGAAAATCTGACCGGCACATGGCTGGATGCTTCACAAAATGAATATATTTTTTCTGCAGACGGTGGCTTTTCCTATCGGGAAATCCTCACCGGCTCCGCCCTGACCATCGCCGCCTTTCAGACCGTCCTGGGCAAACCGGGCGGCTGGATGCTAGGGATATGTATTGCGCTGTTTGCATTCTCAACCATCCTCGGCTGGGAATATCAGGGAGAAAAGGCATTTGAATACCTGACGGGCAGCCAGCGGTTCAACCACATCTACCGGATTGTATTCTCCCTGCTCAGCTACATCGGTGCCACCACCTCGCTTCAGGCAGTCTGGTGTTTTTCTGATATTGCCAATGCGCTCATGGCACTCCCAAATCTCATCTGCCTGCTGGCACTCCGCGGCGATATTGTCCGCGAAATCAACCGCTATCAGGACATCCTGAAAAAGAACGCCTAAACAAAAACGATATCCTACAATACTGCCTTGATTGCAGCCAGTAATTCGTCATAGGTGTCATATGCTGCGAGGTCCGGATTATCTGCCTTGATGGAATCCGGGCTCTTGAAGAGGAAGCCTGCCTTGCTGGCACGAATCATGCCGAGGTCATTGTGGCTGTCTCCGCTTGCAATCGTCTCATAGCCGATAGACTGCAGTGCCTTGACGGTTGTATATTTCGACTTCTCACAGCGCATCTTAAAGCCGGTAATCTCGCCGCTGTCTGCAACAATCAGTTCATTACAGAAGATGGTCGGCCAGCCGAGCTTCTTCATAAGCGGTCCTGCAAACTGTGAAAATGTGTCGCTGATGATAATTACCTGAGTGATGGAGCGAAGCTCATCCAAAAATTCTTTTGCTCCCGGAATCGGATCAATCCTTGCTATGGTTTCCTGAATCTCCTTTAAGCCCAGACCATGCTCCTTTAAAATGCCAAGCCGCCAGTTCATCAGCTTATCATAATCCGGCTCGTCCCTGGTGGTTCTCTTAAGTTCCGGAATTCCACTTGCCTCGGCAAATGCAATCCAGATTTCCGGTACAAGTACTCCCTCTAAATCCAAACATACGATATTCATATTTTTTCCTCCGTTTATAATATTAATTTATAACTCCCTTTTTACAAAAATGTATCCGAATGGATTTGCACGGTCTGCAAGCAGAATATGCAAATCCATTCTTAAGAACACCACTGTAAAAAGGAATTTATATTAACTATCTATCCTGCATACGGCAGGGACTCGAACACTTCATATTCGGACACGCCATCAATTTTAATCTCCCAGTCTTCCTCTGACGCAGGAGTATAGTGAAGGGTTCCTTCCTGCTCGTCCTCCGTCACAAAACGGGCTGTTCCTGCCATATCCGTGCCGACAATATAAATTCCTGTTCCAACCGGAAGGGTGGCTTTTTTCCCATCCAGCTCCACCGTAAGCTCAGCAGCGGTGACCAGCTTCACCGGATTCTCCGCCTTCGGTCCATTCTCTATTGTATAGAACTCATCTGCGGTGTAGAAGGCATCATCCAGAATACGGTAGGTCTTCTGTCCTCTGTAACTGCCCAGTACATCCACCTTGCTCACCAGTTCAAAGGAATCCATACTGTCCGGCGCTCCGTTGGCATAGCTTGCACCAATTCCATCACACAATTCGATTCCCGTACTGTCGATTTTAACCAGTTCCAATTCGCAATAATCATTGTCATAGAGTTCGCCTATGAGCACATAAAAGGAATTTGTATATTCGGCGAGCACATACGCACTGTCCAGTCCCGTGCAATACTCGGTTACCAGAAGCGTATCATCTCCATAAGACAGGTAAACCGCACAGCCGTCATACTCATCCACACTCTCCGTATATACGGTCAGCAATTTATCGCTGTCTCCTACCACAACGCCCTCATTCTCTTTCAGCGCGATAATTCCCTCTGATGATGGTTCTGACGAATCCTCATCTGCGGAATCATTCTCCTGATTCTCCTGCCCGGTACCGGTATCCTCCGTGCCCTGTGTGTCTTCTGTATCCGCCGACACATCCGTCTGTGTGTCCTGTGCCTGCGTATCGTCCGTTGGCACCGGAGTCTTGTCGGCGCATCCGGCACTAAGCATTGCTGCCGCACAGACTGCCAATAAACTGCTTACTACTTTTTTCTTCATAATTTTTCCCTCCTTCGCTTCTGTCAATTAATCTTCTTGATATCCGGCATATTCGACTCTGCCACAATATAGTGCGGCCGCTGCTTGGATTCAAGATATATCTTGGCAAGATACTGACCAATAACACCTAAGAAAAACAACTGCAATCCACCGATGAATATAATCACACTGATGGTGGAAGCCCAGCCTGCGACCGGATCTCCGAAAATCAGCCTTCTTACAACAATAAAAATAAGCATAATTGCAGAAATGAAGGTCAGAAAAATCCCCGACCACGAAGCAAGGCTGAGCGGGACCTGCGAGAAATTGATGATTCCGTCCAGACCGTACTTCATCAGCTTCCAGAGATTCCATTTTGTACTGCCGGCGATTCTCTCCTGATTCTCATAGGCAAGCCAGTAGGTTCTAAATCCAATCCATCCATAGATGCCCTTGGAAAAACGGTTGTACTCTCCCATCGCTGCGATTGCATCCGCCATGGACTTTTTCATCAGGCGGAAATCCCTTGCGCCATCCACAATATCTGCATCTGAAATTTTGTTGATAATCCGGTAAAATGCTTTTGCAAACAGGCTCCGGATGACAGGCTCTCCCTTGCGGGTGACTCTGCGGGTTGCAACACTGTCATATTCCTGCGTCTGCAGAATATCAAGCATCTGCGGCAGAAGTGCCGGCGGGTCCTGCAAATCTGCATCCATGACCGCAACGTAATCTCCGGTCACATTGCTAAAGCCTGCGTACATGGCTGCTTCTTTGCCGAAATTGCGGGAAAAGGACAGGTACTTTACATTCTTATCTTTTTTTGCATATTCTTTTAAGACTTTATCCGTGCCGTCCACGGAGCCGTCATTGATGAACAAAAGCTCATAGTCACAGTTCAGTTGTTCAAGAACCCTGTGTACCTCCTCGTAGAAAAGAGGGATTGCTTCTTCCTCATTATAACACGGTATTATTAAAGACAATTTCATTGAGACCTCTCCGCCTGTTCCATCCGCTGTTCCGGATACAATTCACAGAATAAATCATACCATTGCAGACATTCCTCTGTCAATTTATTGTTGGCATGCTCGAACTCCTGGAAAAGCTCCTCCACGGCGCTCTCTGATGTTCTATCCAGCGCAGCCGCTTTCCCTGCGTCTGACACTCCTGTGGCGCGCTGTGCCGTCTGCTCATTCATGCAATCCGGCCAATTACGCAAAAGATCCTCTTCATAGCGCAGCTTCGCTTTCTGATAAGCCGCAAAAATTTCCTCCACCTGCCCCTTTCTACTATTAAGGGGCTCTGCCGCAAGCCGCAACCTCCAGTCCGCGTAAGCCTCTTCGGTTCCGATTTCCTTGAGCCGGTGCCGCTCTGCCTTCGGTACTGCTTTTAAATCTGCAACAAGCGCCTGATCCTCAGCGCGAATCATCGCTGCAACATCACCGGTCTGACTCTGGTGCAGCTTCCACAGATAATGCTCATAGCCGAATGGATAATACAGAACGGTAGAACCGCTAAATACCAAAATCGCATCCGCCACCTGATTTAAAAAGTAGCGGTCGTGCGTGGCAAACAGAATGGTTCCCTTATATGCGCGAAATGCGGATTCTAATGTCTCCTTCGCCTGAATATCCATGTGATTGGTCGGTTCGTCCAGTATAAACAGATTCGGGCGGCTTGTCACCAATTCGCACAACAACAGACGGGACTTCTCCCCTCCTGACAATTCCGATATCTGCTTGCAGATATCCGCGCTCTGAAATAAATACGCGCCTAAGGTCTGCCGTACTTCCTTATCCGTCATCGCCGGGAATAGTCCCTTAAAATGCTCCAACACCGTAAGCGATGATTCCAGCGCCGCCGTCTGCTGGTCAAAATATCCGATTACCGTATGGTTTCCCAGCACACAGTCGCCTTCTATCGGTGCAAGAAATCCTGCAACCGTCTTGAGAAATGTTGTCTTTCCCGCGCCATTATCACCGATGATTCCAATTTTCTGCCCGCGCCGGATGCGAAGAGACAATTCCACAATCATCTTTTCATATCCTATCTTCAGATGTTCCGCTTCCAATACCCATTTGCTTCCCAGCATCTGCGGCTCAATATCCCCTGTAAAAATATGGACATCATCCTCCATGGGACACTCGATTTTCTCCATCCGCTCCAATATGGTTTTTCTGGAACGGGCAAACGCAGCCTTGCGCGGCTTGTGTTTGAATTTTTCAATCAGTTCATTCAGTCGCGCAATCTCCGCCTGCTGACTGTCATACCTCTTTTTCTGCTGTTCAATCAGCTTTCTCTTCTGTATGCGGTACTCTGTATAGTTCCCGGCATAGCGCGTCAGCTTGCCTCTTTGGATTTCGTATACCACCTGAGCAATCCTGTCGAGAAAAAAACGGTCGTGCGATACCACAACCACGGCGCCCTCATATTTCTGCAGCCATTTCTCCAGCCATTCCACAGAGGACAGGTCGAGATGATTGGTCGGCTCATCAAGAAGCAGCAAATCTGGTTTCTGCAATAGTAAAAGCAGCAGCGAGAGCTTCGTCTGCTCTCCACCGGAAAATTCGCCAAGCCGCCTGTCCTTGTCCTCCGCCGAAAAGCCAAGTCCCATCAGCATGCGGTCAAGCTCCGCTTCACGGAGAAAATATTCTTTGGAGTATCTGTCCACATCGGCGGTAGCATGCTCCAGCAAAAATTCCTGCACGGTAAGCTGCTTCGGACATATTGCATTCTGCCGAAGCATTCCGATGGTGATTTTCCCTGCCATATGGATGCCGCACGCCGGACTCTTATCATCCCTGTCCAGCTCCAGTTCCCCTGCCAACAGTCGGAGCAATGTCGTCTTACCGGCACCGTTGCGGCCGACAATTGCAATTTTTTCTTTTCCTTTTACCTCAAAATTGATGTGGGACAGAATCGTTTGTCCACCAACCGAAACTGTCCCATCTGTTATCTGATATAACATATCACTACATCATCCTTTATTTTTCTGGTGCACTGTTGTCATCAGGACAACAGCTCATGTACCATTCCCGCATCAAATACCACCTGCGCCACATGATCCACCTCAATCCGGTACAACGCATTCGCTGCCATATGCTCTGCCGCCTGCTCAAGGTCACGAATTCCCGTGGTATTGGCAAAGCACTCCACCACAGCATCCAGTGCCTCTTCTGTCACAACACACTCTTCTTCCCTGAGTCCCATGCGCTTTAATACCTTCGGCAGGGCAAATTTTGAGAAAATAATCTTCTTCTCCTCCGGTGTATAATCCGGTATATCGATGACCGCAAAACGCGACATCAACGGTGCGCTGATTAAACTTCTGTCATTCGCCGTTGCGATTGGATACACACCGACCGTCGGAATCATACATTCCATATAATTGTCGGTAAATCCCAGATTATCCAGAAGTGTCAGAAGAACATCTGCCGGATTGCCGTTGCCTTTGCCGGAAGCCGCCTTGTCCAGCTCGTTGATGATAAATACGAGGTTGGAGGTCCCTGCCATGGAAAATGCATCCATAATAATTCCCGGCTTGGCATTACTGTATATACGCGAGCTTCCGGTAAGCTGCTCCGGGTCATTGATAGAGCTCATATCCAGCGTCGTCCACGGAAGCTTTAAAATCCGCGCTACGGCATAGGCAATCTGTGATTTTCCGGTACCCGCCGGTCCAATCAGAAGAAGCCCATATGCCGGAAGTGTATGCGTACGGTTAATTTGTATAATCGTCTCTATGATTCTCTGCTTTACCCGCTCCATGCCATACAATTCTTCATCTAAGATACGGCGCGCCTCCTGCGGGTCAATGGATTCAAAATAATTGTTTTTCCACTGGATATTCATCATAATGGACAACGCCCGCTGTGCATGGCGCCTCTCTTCCGGTGACACCTCATGGGAACGCGCCACTGCAAGATTGCGCTGTGCCCACAGGCGGATATTATCCGGCATGGTTCTCCCTGCGCAGGTCATAAAATCGGTAATACTCTGAATACTGGTCAGCTTCATCTCATCGCCGTCAATATCCTCATCCTCGTCTAAGGTCTCTTCACTCGGTGCGTTGCTGGCAAGCAGACGCTCCAGCATAAACTGCAGGAAACCGTCCTCTGCCGACAGCTTGGTCCCACCGCCCAGGGAAGTCTCCCTTATCTTATAGACCGCATAGCCGTCCTCTCTGTTGGCGCCGGACAACCGGACATTGATATGATTCTCCCCGAGCCACTTCAAGAGACTGACAAATCTCGCATCAATCTGAAGGATGTCTGCAGTGACGGTTCCATCCTCTTCATGAAATTCAAATGTGGTTCCCTTACATGGATTGGTAAACATTCCGCAGGAATGATGCTTCCACTGCCGCGCTTTATTGTCCAGCAGCAGAATCGGCTTGTCTGCGGTGGCAACCGATTCGTTGGAACGAAAGGTTGTGTAGGTGCATTCTGCAGCCTTATTGTCCTGTGGCATATTATTAAAATCAAATACTGGCATATTTTTTCCCCTTAATCCATCGGTAACTATTCCTTGTCTTCACAGTTACACGAATCTTTCTTATCATCATATCATATCTGATATTCTTATAAAATAATTTTTTTCGACTTTAATCTATATTTTTTTCGCACTGTTTCGACATAATTCGCACTATACAAGACCTATAATGCAATTGTCACACGGTAGTACGATTAACACCCTCTACTAATTACTTCCAAACACTAAAAAACGAAACGGAGAAAAGACATGAAAGAAACGTCCCGCAGGAGAAAGCTTCTCATCCTGATTAAAAAGAAGCGCAAACAACTCAACCAGGCATACCAGAGAAAAAAAAACAGCACCGATTATTATCAGATTAGTCTGGAGATGGATCAACTGATTGAGGAGTATATGGCAGAACAAGATGCGAAGGAGGACGTAAGTTCCCCGACTATTTAAGTGCAAGGCTGTTATTCAGCAACAGCGTACTGTACAAAAACAGAACATCCGCGTTCTCAAAGGACACGAAATTGCCAAGCAGACTGCTTTGGATATATCTGGTGTCCACCAAAGTAATTTTTTTATACCCATGGATAAAAAGAGGTGCAATACTGCTTCCGAAGGAATCCCGAAAGATAATCAATTCCCTGTCAGTGACAGCCTGTGGATTCTCAATCGTAATAAGTGGTGTTGCGCCTTCTAAAAACAATTCATAGGCATCCCTGTCTTTTGCTTTGTCAATATCATAGACAAACGCGTCCCGACCTGTTCCCGTATCATAATTGGTCACTGTACACTGCGCAATCTCCTCATTTGTCAGATAGCAAATGGTATCCGGTGCAACCGGAAGTGCAGCCTGTCCATAATACACCCCATAAAACGGAGCATCCAGCTCCTGTGTCTGATAATCGGCGGAAATATCCGCCCCCATCTCATCCGCAATCGCCTCTGCCACATCCACAATTTTTTCCTGACGCCAATGTGTGTCCGTCCGGTAGTAATCGTCCGTCTCTAAAAGCCCGCTCACATCTATAGTATGCATAAAATCTGCATTCTCACTGACATATTCCATGAGCATCCCATAATCCATGGACAGATGTCCGGATTCTTCCGCAAGAAAATAATTTTTATCCGGCACCATCACGAGATACGGCGTAATTCCGACAGGCTGAAGATACTGCTCATAGATATCCGCAAACCGCTGCACACAGTTGTCAAGCATTGTCTCTCTCATCGGATATTCCATCTTCGACAGGTGTCCGTCCGCCAGATATACGCCATCCTTATCCTTTTTCAATAAAATATCTCTGGAAAAAACTGCCTGCATGGTCCGGTAACTGTCCCTCTGCACAAACTGGTCCGCTGCATACGCTTCAAATTCCTTCTGAAATTTTCCTGATAAAATATTCTCTGCCGATATCTCCGGTCGTGTGGTAAGCACCTTCCGCTCACTCTGCGAATAGGTCTGCTGCGGTGTCAGCAGATTCCACACACCTGTCCCCAACAGAAGTACGGCAATTAAAATCGGAAGAACCTTATTCTGAATCCCGTGGTTCATCTCTAACCCTCCATCAAATAACCGGTAACAACAATCAGGCAGCCTGCCAGCAACAGAATTTCCAGCACATTGAATATCTTATCCGCAGCCGGATTCTTCCGCACTCTTGCAATCGCCGAAGAAAGAAGCGGCGTTGCACCGATAGCGCCAGCCACCAGCACCACTGCATAGCTTCGCAGATAATAGAAAAATTCCTGTGACACCACCGGAAGCTTCCCCATTCCAAACATGGCAGCCACATAACTTCCTGCCTCTGCCATATCAGCCGTCCCGAAAAGCACAAAGCCCAATAAGACCAAAAACAATACATAGATATGATTCCATATCCGTGCTTTTTCTAAATATTTTCCTAAAAATAGTTTTTCCAGAAGCAGGAGCACTGCAGACAGCAGCCCCCATATGAGAAACTTCCACTCTGCACCGTACCAGAAACCAGCAAGCACACAGGCGGCAAACACCGCAAGCCCCCACCGGATTCCTGATGCACGGCTGCCTGCAAGTGGAAGATAGACATATTCTCTCACCCAGCTTCCCAGCGAAATGTTCCATCTGCTCCAGAAATCCCGGATACTCCCTGCCGCATACGGATAGCGGAAATTCTCTTTGAAATCGAAGCCCAATAACTTGCCAAGTCCGATTGCCATATCGCTGTAACCGGAAAATTCATAGTAGAGCCAGAGCATAAATGCAATTGCCTGCAGCCAGTAAAAGAGCAGGGACTTATCATTCGAAGCAGTAAATGCCGCACACAATTTTCCCAATTCATTCGCAAGCAGAGCCTGTTTGCCAAGTCCAATCAAAAACCGCTTCGTGCCCTGTGCTGCACATGCAAAATTCTGCGGACGGCTCTTTAGCTGTCCTTGCACATCCGCATAGCGCACAATGGGACCTGCAGACAGCAGCGGAAACAGCGCCGCATAGACTGCCAGCGTAACCGGATTCTTCTGTGCCGCCACAGTTCCCCGATAGACATCGATGGTATAACCAAGCATCTGAAATGTGTAGATACTGATTCCAATCGGCAGGGCAACCTGCAGAAGCGAAACCGGAAGATTCGTAATCCTCTTAAAATTCTCAATGAAAAAATCTGCATATTGAAAATAGCCGAGCATCCCGATACTGATGGTAATGGAAATTCCGAGGAAGATTTTTGCTCCAATCTTGCCCCGGAATCTCTCAATGCACAGACCGCAGGCATAAACGCCTGCGATCTCCAACAACATTATCCATAAACAGCGCGGTCCGCCCCATGCGCAAAAAATCAGGCTGCCCAGCAGCAAAACCGGATTTTTCCAGCTCTTCGGCACCGCATAATACAGTATCAGAAAGCACGGTAAAAAATAATACAGAAATGTAATACCGGCAAACTCCATAGCTTAATTCTCGCTAAAGTTAAGCGGACTCATCAGGAAAAATACCTTATTCCCGGACTGCTCAACGGTCATCTCATCAGCGGCTGTACAGATATTCCAATTCAGATCTGCGCTATCCTTTAAGCTCTGCATAAATGTCTCTGCGTCAGCGCCTTCCTCTAAAGTAAATACATATCCGACAAACGGAATGGAACCAATCATCGGGGCAAACATAACACCCTCGGAAAATCCGGTAACCTCTGTGTTGCCAAATCCGTTCAACAGACCTTCTTCTACCGGCATGGTTGCTCCGGCAAATGGGATAATCGGATTCGCAATCAGGGCATCAGCAAGTTCCTGTGCTGTTGCGTCTGCGTTCGCATCAACCTGTGTTAAGAAGTCATCCTTCAATACCTGTCCGACAGTTCCCTCTACGGCAACAGCTCCCTCGGTATCATCCACCATCTCTGTATCTGCATCCGCATTCACAGAATCCTCATCATCCTGTGTCTGTGTGTCAACATTCTCCGTCACATTCTGTGTGTCATTCACATTGTCCTGCCCGTTGTTGTTGCCTCCGCAAGCTGCAAGTGAAAGGCTCATAGCCACAAGCAATGCTGCTACTGTTAATTTCTTCATTCTCTAATCCTCCTGTTGATGAATCGTAGTTAATAGTAGTTATTCTCTGCTTTACAGCGGGTTTTATTCTATATGGGAAATGTACTTTCGTCAAGTATTTTTTACATTTTTATTACATTTTTATTACTTTTTACTATTTATTCATCAAAAGTTTCGATTTTATTAGTAAACTCATATCCCAAGGTCTCAACATCATCTACCAAAATCCGTACTCTCTGCTTCAAATTCCGTATCGTAACCTCTGTGTGCTGTCCTCCGAACTCACCGTCCTGCGTCCATGCTACCGGTTCATCCGATGTCACACGAAGCTCATTCGTCTTGAAAGACAGGATTAAATCAGAATCATCGATCAGCCTTCCCAAACAGGCAAGAATCTCATTCAATTCCATCATGCTCTTCGGCTCTTTAATCAAAGTCACCTCAAATTCACCATCATCCAGTAGGACATCCGGTCCTGTGATTCCCTTGAAGCCACCTACGGAAATGGAATTGGACACCATTCCGTAGATGAAACTGCCCTCAACCGAATAATCTTCCCATTCCACCCGCATCCGGTAGGATGGCACATCCCGCAGCGCCTTGGCGCCCTCCAAAATATAGGCAACACGCCCTAAGATATTTTTAAGCTGCTGGGAGGTCGCATAGGAGACCTCTGTAAACAGACCAAACGCTGCAACATATGCAAAGGTGTCTTTGTTGAATCTTCCTGCATCGCACGGGAAAATCTGATTGCCGACAGCAGTGTGGGCAGCTTCAATAATTCCCTTTGGAATACCAAGCGAATTGGCAAAATCATTGGTACTTCCGGTCGGAATATAGCCAATCGGTATATCCAGCTTAGCTTCAATCAATCCGGTTACCACCTCATCTAAGGTTCCGTCTCCGCCACTGCACACAATCCGGTCATATCCCTGTGCGCACTCTTTGATTTTGCGGGTTGCATCTCCGCGCTCCTGCGTCGGATAAATGGTAACCTCATAATCTGCCTTGACCATAATATCCACGATATCCAATAATTCACTTCTTATCTGTCCTTTTCCGGAATGTGCGTTAAAAACAAATAATAATTTCTGGCTCATAAATCCTGCCCCCTTCTAAATGCTATTCGCAGGTATCTGCGATTTCAGACAACTTTCGCAATCTGTGATTCACACCGGATTTGCCCACCGGCGGGTCCAGATACATCCCAAGTTCTTTTAGCGGTGCGTCCGGGTATTCCAGCCGAAGCAGCGCCATCTCCCTTAGATGCGGAGGCAGACTGTCCAGTCCGACGGTATCCCTGATATGTATGATGTCCTCAATCTGCTTGACCGCAGCATTGACGGTTTTACTGATATTGGCGGTCTCACAATTGACCTTGCGGTTCACGGAATTACGCATTTCTTTGATGATGCGCACATTTTCCAGCTTCATCAGCGACACATATGCCTCCATGACATTGAGCATATCTACAATCTGTGAGCCTTCCTTCAGGTACACAATGTAGTGTGACTTTCGCTCAACAATCTTGGCTTCTGCCCCAAAATCCATCATCAGCTTCTGCAATTGCTGTGCCTGCTCCATGGTCTTGCATACAATTTCAAAATGATAGGATTTCTCCGGGTCACTGATGGAGCCGGATGCCAGAAACGCCCCACGGATAAAGGCCCGCTTGCAGCAATCCTTCTGAATCAGAATACCGTCACTCCTCCAATGGCAGACAGACTTTTTATCCCACTTTATCGTTTCCAGAATTCTCTCTGCACACTCCCGATCCAGTGCATGTGTAATGTCCACGGCAAAAGTCTGCCTCATCAACAGTGCATATTTCTGAAGGACAATGGGATTGTCGGTAAGAAGTTCCAGTCCTTCTATTGCACCATCCTTTTCCTGCACAACCCTGCCTTCCAGTTCCAGAATCGCGGCAATCTCCGCAATCTGACAATGGCGGCTTTTACTAAACTGCTTTGCCAGTTCCTCTTTGACTTCACTTGAAAATGACATGCTATTTTCCTCTCAGGGCATCTTTTCCGATGTCTCTGTGTTCAATCTTGAGCCCATATTCCTTCTTGCCCTCCAGCCGTTTGTACAGCTCATTGGCAAGCGTAACCGAGCGATGCTTGCCTCCGGTACAGCCTATGGAGATGACAAGCTGATTCTTTCCTTCCGCGATATAATTGGGAATCAGGAAATTAATCATATCCTCCAGCTTGTCAATAAATTCATTCGCCTCCGCAAACTGCATGACATACTGCTGAATCTCTGCATCATTCCCGGTTTTGGCGCGAAGCCCCTCTACATAATAGGGATTCGGCAAAAATCTTACATCCATGACGATGTCGGAATCTGCCGGAATACCGTACTTAAATCCGAAAGAAAGAATCGTGACAAACAGATTCTTATAATCCTGATTCTGAATGAAGATTTTTTCCAGTTCAGTCTTGAGTTCCCTCGTCAGAAGCTGACTGGTATCGATGATATAAGTTGCTCTTTCCTTGAGGAAAGCGAGACGCTTACGCTCCTCCTCAATTCCTTTGTCGAGCCTCTCTCCAGCCGCAAGCGGATGGCTCCGGCGTGTCTCCTTATATCTCTTGACTAACACCTCGTCCTCCGCTTCCAGATACAAAATCTCATACGGTGACTGTCCGCCGTCAAGCAGTTCCAGCATATGCTGCAGCTCACTGAGTGACTTGCCATTGCGCACATCGATTCCAATGGCAATCTTCTGCATTTCCGTGAAATCAGATGCCATTCCCATCAATTTGTCTAACAGGGGAACCGGTAGATTATCAATACAATAAAATCCCATATCCTCCATCATCTTCATCGCGGTACTCTTGCCCGCCCCTGACATTCCCGTTACTATTACGAGCTTCACTCTCTCATTCTCCTAACATGTGTACTTCCGGTTCCAACCGAACCGCAAATTGGTCATATACCTGCTTCTGTACCTCTGCGATGAGCTGCTGCACGTCCGCAGCCGTCGCACCTCCACAGTTAACTACGAACCCGCAGTGTTTGTCGGAGACTCTTGCTCCTCCAACCTGATATCCGCGCAGCCCTGCATCCTGAATCAGCTTTCCCGCAAAATATCCCTCCGGACGCTTGAAGGTACTTCCGGCACTCGGATATTCCAATGGCTGTTTTTCCATTCTGCGCTCCCGCAAATCCGCCATGACAGAGCGGATAGTCTGTGGATTATCACTTTTTAAGCGGAACACAGCTCCGATTACAATCTCCTCCGTGTCCATAAGACGGCTGTGACGGTAGCCAAGCTCCAGTTCATCGGCGCTTAGCACCTTCTGTCCTCCCTGTCGGTCCATAACCTTCACGGAAACCAGCACATCCTTGATTTCTCCGCCATAGGCTCCCGCGTTCATCACAACTGCGCCACCGACATTCCCCGGAATTCCTGCCGCAAACTCCAGACCGGAAAGTCCCTGTTCTGCGGCAAAATTGGAAAGTCTCGAAAGAAGTGTACCTCCCCCGACCGTAATCTCCTGTCCCTCACACCGGATGTCATCCATGGCTCTTCCTATTTCAATGACCACGCCCCGGATGCCACCGTCACCGACCAGCAGATTACTGCCGTTCCCGATAATCGTAACCGGAATCTGCTCCCTGTCTGCCAGCCGAAGAACCTCGGACAACTGTCTTACATCCGGCTGAATATAATAGTCTGCCGGGCCTCCGATACGGAAGGTGGTATGTCTGCTCATAGGTTCCTCACAAAAAATTTTCTCCTGCGGAAGGATTTTTTTTAATTCTTCATAAAGAGATATTTTCATACTATGCTTCCTTTAAAAATGCTGCATACCCGCAAAATGCTTCATACAAATCAACCTTGCTGATAATCTCCCACGGTGCGTGCATATTCAGAACTGCAACACCGCTGTCTATTACATTCATATTATAGTTGGCAAGAATGTATGCAATGGTTCCGCCGCCGCCCTGGTCAACCCTGCCAAGCTCGGAGGTCTGGAAGGAGACATCATTGTCCTCCATAATCCGACGCAGCTTAGCGATATATTCTGCGTTGGCATCGTTGGAACCCGATTTTCCTCTGGAACCGGTGTATTTGTTAAATACCATTCCCTTGCCGAAATAAGCTGCATTGCGCTTCTCTGACACAGATGGATAATTCGGATCAAATGCAGCGGAAACATCCGAAGACAGTACGCGGGAATTCTTCAGTGCGCGGCGCACCTTAAGTTCACTGTAATCGCCGGTCAGAGCCATCAGCTCCGCAACACAGTTTTCAAAAAATCTGGACTGCATGCCGGATGCTCCGACACTTCCGATTTCTTCCTTGTCCACAAGAAGACATACGCTCGTATATTCCGGACTGTCCATCTCAAGAATGGCACGGAAGGACGGATATGCACATACACGGTCATCATGACCGTATCCCATAATCATGCTGCGGTCAAATCCATAATCGCGCGCTGCTCCCGCCGGAACAACCTCAATCTCTGCGGACAGAAAATCCTCCTCTTCGATTCCGTACTCACTCTCTAAAATCTGAAGAATGTTGTTCTTGACACGGTTCTTTTTATCATCTTCCTTCTCGCCTGGTTCTGCCGGAATACTTCCGATGAGCAGATCCAGATTCTCACCCTCAACGACCTTGTTGCCCTTCTTCTCCATCTGCTCGGAAGCAAGATGAATCAGAAGATCACTGACTCCAAATACCGGGTCGTCTGCCTTCTCGCCGACATTGACCGTCACCGTGGTTCCATCCTTTTTGCAGATTACACCGTGAAGTGCAAGCGGAAGTGTCACCCACTGGTACTTCTTGATTCCGCCATAATAGTGTGTGTCTAACATTGCCATATCGGTATCTTCATATAACGGCACCTGCTTTAAGTCCATTCTCGGTGAGTCAATATGCGCACCAAGGATATTCATGCCCTGCTCCAACGGCTTCTGTCCAACCACAAACATGGCAATTCCCTTGCCCATATTGTTGGCAATAATCTTATCTCCTGCTTTCAGCGGAGTCTGTGCTGCGATAAGCTCATCCATGTCCAAAAAACCTTTTTCGCGCGCCTGTTCATAGAAAAAAGCTGCGCATTCACGCTCTGTCTTGCATTCAGATAAAAAGCTTCTGTACTCCTCCGCAAACGCAAATACGCGCTCTCTGTCCGCTCCTGCCTTATACTTGTCCCATGCATTTTTATTTTCCATGATGTCCTCCCTATTCCTGTCTGTTTTCATTTGCGGTACGCCCACTGTGGGCTTCCCTCCAAACGGTAATTGCTTATTCTTCATCATCCGTGTTCTTCGTCAGATTCTCCTGCACTCTCCGGTATAATTCCTGTGCCGCATTATAGCCCATCTTCTTCTGTCTGTGATTAACGGCTGCCGTCTCACAGATTACGGCCAGATTACGGCCCGGCCGGATTGGAAGTGAGTGGCATACCACCTTGTTGCCCAAATATTCTGTGTATTCTTCCTCCAGTCCCAGGCGGTCATACTCGGTCTCCTTCTTCCAGTCCTCCAGCTTGATGACCAGATCAATCTGCTGTTTTTCCTTTACACACTCAACACCGTACAGTGTCTTAACATCGATAATTCCGATACCCCGCAGCTCAATAAAGTGGCGGGTGATATCCGGCGATGTTCCCATCAGTGTATGCTCGTTAATCTTGCGGATGACCACCACATCATCCGTTACCAGACGGTGTCCTCGCCGGATCAGCTCCAAAGCGGCCTCGCTCTTACCGATTCCGCTCTCTCCGGTAATTAGGATACCCTCTCCATAGACATCTACCAACACCCCATGTATGGTAATACAAGGTGCCAGCAGCTCTCTTAAGGTGTAAATGAGCTCTGCCGTAAATTCCGAGGTCGGTCTTGTTGTCCCCAGCACCGGAACATCATTCTCCACCGCCAGCCTTAAAAACATCGGGTCCGGAGTCAGATCCCTGCAATAGATGATACAGGGAATGTCGAATTTTAAGAGTTCCTTAAAGCGCTTGGTCTTCTCCTCAACACTCAGTTTCTGTACATAGGTGTATTCCACATTACCGATAATCTCAATTCGCGATTCCTCAAAATGGTCAAAATAGCCCGTAAGCTGAATTGCCGGACGGTTGACCTCGCTTGTCTCAATACGGCATTTTTTGAGATTGATTTCCTCTGTATAGTTCTTCAAATCCATCAATTCTGCGAGTTTTTGTACGCTTACCCCTGTCTGATTCATCCGTTCTCCCCTTCTGTCTTATAATTTGTATATAGTATATCAAATATTACTGTTCCATTCAACTTTGCTCCCGATGGAAAAAGGCATACACAGCTTCGGCCGCAGCCTGATTCATGGAATCCGTAAGCAGCAGATCCTCCACGGATGCACTTCGGATATTGTCAATCGACTGGTACCTGCGCATCAGTGCTTTGCGCCGCACCGCACCAATCCCTTCGATATCATCCAGCACGGAGTGAACCTGCGATTTGGAGCGGAGGGAACGGTGAAATTCGATTGCAAACCGGTGTGCCTCATCCTGAATTCTGGTAATCAGCTTAAAGCCTTCACTGTAACGGTCAATCGGAAGTTCTACATTATTATAATATAGTCCCCTGGTATTGTGATTGTCATCCTTGACCATACCGCAGACCGGTATCTGCAGCCCTAATTCCTCCAGTACCGCAAGACAGATATTCACCTGTCCTCTGCCTCCGTCCATCAGAATCAGGTCCGGGAAACGTGTAAAACTGCCCATCTCCTCCGGAAGTTCTTTTTCTTCAAGCTCCTCCCGCTCTCTCATACCGTGGAGAAACCGCCGCGTCAGCACCTCATGCATCGAAGCATAATCATCCGGTCCTGATACGGTTTTTAATTTGAACTTGCGGTAATCGCTTCGCTTGGCTTTGCCCTTCTCAAAAACAATCATGGAGCCTACGGTTTCAAATCCGTTGATATTGGAAATATCGTACGCCTCCATGCGGTTGAGCTCCTTCATTCCGAGGATTTTCTCAATTTCGCGGACTGCACCGATGGTGCGCCCCTCTTCGCGTTTGATTTTTTCCTTGTCCTGACTTAAGACCATCTCGGCATTCTTCGCTGCCAGCTCCACCAGGCGCTCCTTCATTCCCTTCTGTGGAATGCGGAGATTAACTTTGGCGCCCCTCTTTTTCGTCAGCCACTCTTCGAGAATCTCCTTGTCCTCAACGGAGCTCTGCAGCATAATCTCCCGTGGGAGAAACGGTGTACCGGAATAGAACTGCTTGATAAAATCCGTCAGTATCTTCCCCTGCTCTTCCTCCGTTCCAACACGCACATGAAAATGATCCCTGCCAATCAGCTTGCCCGCACGGATAAAAAACACCTGAACAACCGCATCTGTATCATCACTTGCAATCGCAATGATGTCTTTATCTTCCCCATCACTGTTTGTAATCTTCTGTTTCTGTGCAATCTGCTTTACGCTGGACAGCAATTCCCGATACTCAATTGCCTTCTCAAATTCCATGTTCGCGGAAGCTGCATTCATCTTGTCCGTCAGGTCGCGAATCACCGGCTTATAGCTGCCATTTAAAAATTCAAGCACTCCGGCTATTTTGCTCCGGTAGTCCTCTTTGCTGATATAATTCTGGCAGGGAGCATCGCACTGATGGATATGATAATTCAGGCAGGGACGCTCTTTGCCAATATCCTGCGGAAGCCTGCGGCTGCAGGTGCGCAGACGATAGATTTTATTGAGCAGGTCAATGGTATCCTTGACTGCTCCCGCACTCGTATATGGTCCGAAATAGCGCGATTTATCCTTCTTCATCGTTCTGGAAAAAAGCACTC
This sequence comes from Agathobacter sp., assembly GCA_045120755.1. Taxonomy (GTDB): domain Bacteria; phylum Bacillota; class Clostridia; order Lachnospirales; family Lachnospiraceae; genus Roseburia. The sequence goes on from JBGVFC010000112.1 coordinate 18,186, forward strand.
TCGGATAATCCTCCGATACCGTTACCTTGATATAAGGATAAGTCTTGTCATCCCGGAGCATGGTGTTGTACTTCGGGCAATGCTCCTTGATCAGATTGCACTCTAAGACAAGCGCTTCAAGCTCCGAGTCCGTGACCACATATTCAAACCACGCAATATGCTCCACCATCTGCTTCTTCTTGATGCCCTCATCATGACTCGGCTGAAAATACTGCCGGACACGCTTGCGCAGACTGACCGCTTTGCCGATATAGATGATGGCATCTGTTTTATCGTGCATAATATAAACTCCCGGTTGCTCCGGGAGTTTTGTTAATTCTTCTTGAATATCAAACATCTTGGTTGTTTCCGTCCTCTGCTTTGCAGTCTTCTGTCACAATCGGGGTTCCCTCCTTCATCTCATGGAAAATGCTCATGAATTCCTTGCCGGTAATGGTCTCCTTCTCATACAGATATTCTGAAATGCGGTCGAGAATGTCACGGTTCTCCACCAACAGATTCATTGCTGTCTGATAGCTTGTATTGATAATACTGAGTACCTCTGCATCAATCTGCGCAGCGGTCTCCTCTCCGCAGATTAAGCCTGCACCGCCATCTAAATACTGGTTCTCCACCGTTGCCAGACACATCATGCCGAATTTATCGGACATACCGTACATGGTAACCATCGCACGCGCAATCTTGGTTGCCTGCTCGATATCGTTGGCAGCCCCGCTTGTCGCAGACTGGAATACCAGTACCTCTGCCGCACGTCCTGCCATATAGGTATTAATCTTGGCAATCAGTTCTTCCTTGGTCTGGAGGAATTTTTCCTCCTCCGGTGTCTGTAATGTATAGCCGAGTGCTCCCATGGTACGAGGCACAATTGTAATCTTCTGCACCGGTTCAGAATCCTTCTGCAGTGCAGATACCAGCGCATGCCCTACCTCATGGTAAGCGACAATCTTACGCTCCTTGTCACTCATAACGCGGTCCTTCTTCTCCTTGCCACCGACAGCAACAAGTTCAAAGGCTTCAAACAAATCGGACTGGTTGACACATTTTCTGCCATTCTTAACCGCAATGATGGCAGCCTCATTAATCATATTCGCCAAATCCGAACCAACGAGACCTGCTGCGGCAAGCGCAAGTGCATCCAGGTCTACGGTCTCATCCATATTGACATCCTTGGCATGAACCTTCAGCGTCTCAAGTCGTCCCTTTAAATCCGGTTTATCTACAATGATGCGCCGGTCAAAACGTCCCGGACGAAGCAATGCCTTATCTAACACCTCCGGACGGTTGGTGGCAGCAAGTATCAGAAGTCCCTTCGATGTATCAAAACCATCCATCTCCGCAAGGAGCTGATTTAAGGTCTGCTCGCGCTCATCATTGCCGCCGTATCTGCTGTCACGGCTCTTACCGATGGCATCAATCTCATCAATAAAAATGATACACGGTGCCATCTTCTGTGCTTCCTTGAACAAATCGCGCACACGGGACGCACCAACACCGACAAACATCTCTACAAAATCCGAACCTGCCAGCGAGAAGAACGGAACTCCCGCTTCTCCTGCAACCGCCTTCGCAAGCAGCGTCTTACCGGTTCCCGGAGGTCCTACCAAAAGAGCTCCCTTCGGCAGCTTTGCTCCAATCTCCGTATATTTCTGCGGGTTATGCAGGAAATCAACAACCTCCTGCAAAGACTCCTTCGCCTCATCCTGTCCCGCAACATCCTTAAAGGTAACGCCGGTTGATTTTTCAACATATACCTTGGCATTGGACTTGCCAACACCCATAGC
>JBGVFC010000113.1:0-4523 GCA_045120755.1 Agathobacter sp.
ATAACCGAGCTCCTCCGCTGCGGACTCCAGCTCCTTCGGCTCCTCAATTGCATCATAGATGGAATTGGCCTCCTGCTCAAGCTGCGCCAGTTCTTCATCCGTATAATCTACATAGCTTCCGGAATCCGAATCATAATAAGAAGAGGTACTAACCGAAACCAGCGTATAAGCGCGCATGTTGGCTTCTTCATCGGAAACCTCGGTATCTGCCTGCGCATAGATTGCATCCTGCATCTTCTGCTGAATCGTATAGAGGGTAAGCATCTCCTCAACAATCTCCTGCGTCGCATTCAGTTCTTTTAACACTTCCGCGGAATTGCCCTCGATAAAAGCAGCCGCAGCCTCGGAGATTGCCTTCTTCTCATCCTCACTGATGGTCACGCCATATTCATCCATATGTCCCTTCAGCGTGTACATCGCATGGATGCTCTCCATCACATCACTCTTCACAGACTCCTGAAATGTCGAACCGTTGCCATATAAATCCTGCTTCCATGCATCCTCTCCAAAATAAGAGCGGAATGACTCATCGCTTACCACCTGCTGATAACGGCACATAAAATTGGCAACCCCAAGGGATACTGTCTCTCCCTGCATGGTTGCAACTGTTGCTTCTGTATTCAAACCACATCCGCTCAGAACAGAAGCAAAAACAGCTCCTGCAAGGCACAATGCTACTATCTTTTTACCTTTCATATGTCCTCCTAAAATCGACACTTTCTCAAGTATTCGTAATATCACTCGATATATTATAGTTCTTTTTGTTGCCACTGGCAACCGTTTTCTTCAAAAGTCATTTTCACCGCGTTACCATTTGCGGTCAATTTTCATAAATTATGGGCAGGCACGCCACCCGGCGGGTAAATTTTAAACACACGCATACTGCAAAATTGCACCTGCCGGATTTTGCTCGTCATATTTACCAGCAAAAATTTCCGCATTTTTCCGCGACGATGTTTCTAACACCGGCCGAACAGCCGGCAGGTAATTTGTGCGAATAAAGTGAGCGTTAGTGTTCCTTGCCCGTCTGTCCGAGTGATAGATATCGCGCTACACGCCGCAAGGATGCGGCGTGAACAGACCTAAGCCATGGATGGCGATTGTCTGTGGTAGCGCGATAATACGAAACAGACGGGCTAGAAACACTTCGCGATACGACCTGCGCACAAATTAGCGGCTGACTATTCGGACGGTGAAAAACATCGCACTCACCAAATGCAGGAAATTTTTCTGGTTCTTCGAGCAAAATCCTACCGCAAGGCAATTTTATGCAGTCGCGTGTCTGATGTTTAAAATTTACCCGCCGGGTGGCATGGTGCCTCTTTTCAGCAAATTGACCGCAAACGGTAACTTCGGCTACTCCTTCCCCGGCAGAAGTACCTCCATTTCCCCGAGGCATTTCTGCAGGTGCTCCAAAACCGTAAGTGAACGGTCCCGCGAATTGGCATTGGTCTGATATACAAAATACGGTGCTTTGGCATCCGGAACAAATGTCATTGCCGGAGACATCTTGGAGATTAAGACCGGAATCATGGAAGGGTCTATCTGCGCCCGCTCAAACATGGTTAACCGGATGCTGTGATTCTCCTGCACCACTTCCTTTATATACAGGCGGTGCGCCCAGCTTTTCAGGCAGGCAATCTTAAGCAGCGTCTGCACCGACTTCGGCGGTTCTCCAAAGCGGTCGATGAGTTCTTCGAGCATCTCGTCAGCCTCCTCCTGATTCTCGATGCCGGCAATCCGCTTGTAGAAATCCAGTTTTTGCATCTCATTATTAATATATGCAGAAGGAATATATGCGTCCACAGTTACGTCAATGGAAGTCTCAAACTGTTCTTCTACCGCGATTCCCTTCGCCTCCTTGACGGCTTCATTGAGCATCTTACAGTACAAATCATATCCGACCGCTTCCATATGACCGCTCTGTTCCGAGCCGAGAAGTGTTCCCGCTCCGCGGATTTCCAGGTCACGCATTGCAATCTTAAATCCGCTTCCAAGCTCCGAATACTCTTTAATCGCAGCAAGACGCTTTTCCGCGATTTCCTTTAGCATCTTGTTTCTTCTATACATCAGGAAGGCATATGCCGTCCGGTTTGAGCGTCCCACGCGCCCCCGGAGCTGATACAGCTGCGACAACCCCATATTGTCGGCATCATGGATAATCATCGTATTGACATTGGAGATATCCATTCCGGTTTCAATAATCGTCGTGGATACCAGCACATCAATCTCTCCATTGATAAAGCCGTACATAATCTGCTCTAATTCCGTCTCCTTCATCTGTCCATGTGCAAATGCCACACTCGCGTCCGGCACAAGCTCCTGAATCTGCGCAGCCACATCCGCGATATCCTTGACGCGGTTGTACACATAGTAGACCTGTCCGTCTCTGGCAAGTTCCCGGATAATTGCCTCCCGCACCATTTCTTCGTTATATTCCATAACATAAGTCTGAATCGGCACTCTGTCCATCGGTGGCTCCTCCAGCACACTCATGTCACGGATTCCAATCAGACTCATATGGAGGGTACGCGGAATCGGCGTTGCGGTAAGTGTCAGCACATCGATATTGGTCTTGAGCTGCTTGATTTTTTCCTTGTGCGTGACACCGAAGCGCTGCTCTTCATCGACCACAAGAAGTCCAAGATCCTTATACTCCACATCCTTCGATAAGAGCCGGTGCGTACCGATAATAATGTCCACCTGCCCTTTTTTCAGCTTCTCAATCGTCTTCTTCTGCTCACTGCTGCTTCGGAAACGGCAGAGCAAATCCACCGTTACCGGGAAATCCTTCATTCTCTGGGAAAAGGTGTTGTATATCTGCTGTGCAAGAATGGTCGTCGGCGCAAGGTACGCTACCTGCTTATTCTCCTGCACGGCCTTGAACGCCGCCCGTATTGCAATCTCCGTCTTGCCGTAGCCGACATCCCCGCAAATCAGGCGGTCCATAATTTTTTTGCTCTCCATGTCCCTCTTGGTCGCTTCAATTGCCAGAACCTGATCCTCCGTCTCCTCAAACGGAAACAGCTCCTCGAACTCTCTCTGCCACACCGTATCAGGACCATATACATAGCCGTTCTGTTCCTGCCGCGCTGCATACAGCCGGACTAAATCCTGTGCGATATCCCGCACAGCGCCCCTTACTTTGGACTTGGTCTTTGACCACTCCGTGCCGCCCAGCTTGTTCAATTTCGGTTTTTTCGCGTCCTTGCCCGCGTATTTCTGAATCATATCAAGCTGTGTGGCAAGCACATACAGATTCGATCCGCCCTCATACTCAATCTTGATATAATCCTTCACCTTGCGGTCTGTCTCAATTTTTTCAATTCCACGGTAGACGCCTAAACCATAGTTTTCATGGACGACATAATCTCCCACCGCCAGATCCGTGAAATTCTGGATTTTTTCCCCCTCGTAGATGCGGTGACGCTTTTTCTTCTTATGCTCCGCACCGAAGATATCAGTTTCCGTAATCACCGCGAACTGAAGCATCGGATACTCAAAGCCGCGCCTTACCTTGCCGTAACAGACCATAATCTGTCCCGCGAACAGTTCATGGTCATAATCATCCGTATAAAAACAGTTCAGCCCCTCATTCAGCAAATCATCCGCCAGACGCTTTGCGCGCGTCCTCGAACCGGAAAGCAGGATAATGCGGTATCCGTTTTTACGGTAGCGCTGCAAATCCTTGACCAGAAGTTCAAAGCTGTTATTATACGCGCTGACACTCTTGACCTGCAGCCCGTACTGTCCATTGGATTTTAAGCCATAGCTTTTTGCATCAAGTGCAGCAACCGCAATCGCCGAATACCGGGCAATCGTACCCATGATTTCCTTTTGGGAAAAAAGCTCCTTCATCTGCCCCGGCAGGATATAGCCGAGATTCAGTCGCTGCTGCATACTCTCCGAAAATTCCGTCTCTGTCTGCGCGCCCCGCTCGATACATCTTCCCAGTTCATCGAAAAACAGCAGCGTCTCCTCCGGCTTAAAGTAGTCCAGAAGACCTGTCCGCTGACTGCAAAAATAGGACAAATACGCATCCATCCCCGCATACATGGACAACTCCTGCCACTGCTCGGTCAATTCATCCGCCATGGAGGATATCCTGTAGGCTTCCTCGGTCTTCATCTCTTTTCTCAGCTTGTCGGAAAGTTGTTTTGCCTCCTTCTGCAGACGTTCAATTCCTTCGCTGCGTTCTCCCTCCGTCAGCACCAGCTCACAGGCCGGATAAATCGTCAGAGACTCCAGATTCTCAATGGACTTCTGACTCTCCACATCGAAGGAGCGTATCGTATCAATCTCATCTCCCCACAGTTCGATACGGGACGGCACTTCATCCGTCAGCGGAAAAATATCCAAAATTCCACCGCGGAGCGCAAATTGCCCCATGGAATCCACCTGATATTCCTTCTGATATCCCATATCTACCAGACGGCTGACTATTTTGTCCAAATCAATGCTATCCCCCGGAGCAAGTCTTATCACACTGTCCCATATCTTCTGTGGCGGTGCCATCGTATTCA
>JBGVFC010000114.1:0-3238 GCA_045120755.1 Agathobacter sp.
AGCGCCTATGTGGTGGGCGAGAGTGTAGTGCTGCACGGAAGCACAAGGGGAACCGATCTGAAGCTGATTTTTCCGAATGGCAGTGTGGAAGCAATTGACGCATCGGAGGCTTCCGGGTCCTATATCCAGCTTACGCAGATGGGCGTCTATTATGTCAGTCAGCAGGTGGAAGAGGTCGAGAAGGTGCAGAGCTTTGCCGCCGGTTTTCCGGTTGTGTCGGAATCTGCGGTCACCCCGGCTGACCAGATGCTTGCGGAGAACGGACAGGCGGACACTCTTGAGAAAAAGGCAGGGATACTGGAGATTCGCAGATACATTTTAATTCTTCTTCTGCTGCTTTTGCTGGCAGAGTGGGTGGTTTATCTGCGGTTAAAATAGGAGTTTCTAAAAGGAGTACGACATGCAGTTGGAATTTACATATCCTTGGGTACTATTGATATGGCCGGTCCTTGCAGTTGCTTTGGTGGGCTATACGATATGGGGGCAGCGCCGGTTTGCGCACGAAAAGAAGAAAAAAAAGTTAAAAAGCCGGATGGTCGGGCAGATGATTCTAAGATGTATGGTGCTGCTTTGCGTGGTGCTTGCACTTTCCGGAATCCATATCCGCAAAAGCAGCAAGACCACAACCACCATTTTTCTGGTGGATATGTCGGACAGCCTGCGCGGCGTGACGGACGAAGAGGTTGATTTTGTAAGGGAAGCCATCGGGCAGATGTCGGATAACAATCAGGCGGGAATTGTCGTGTTCGGCGGTGATGCGCGCATTGAGCAGTTTGTCAGCAAAAAGAAGGCTTTTACGGATGTGCAGTCGGAAGTTATCCGCTCGGCAACCAATATTGAGCAGGCGGTACAGACTGCGATGGCTCTGTTTCCCAATGATTCCGCAAAACGCCTTGTCCTGTTGACGGATGGCTCGGAAAATGAAGGAAGTCTGGCCAATCTGGTCACTTCTTTTTCGGGTGAAAATATTGAGCTGAAGGTTGTGGAGTATGACAGTGAAATTGAACAGGAGGTCTATGTCAGCAATGTAGAGCTGCCGACGACCATTCCGGAGGGCAGCCAGTTTCAGGTGAAGGTCGAAGTCTATGCAACGGCAGCCACCGATGCGACGGTTTCCCTGTATTCGGGCAGAACCTTAAAGGACCAGAAGAATGTACATCTGCAGAAGGGTGAGAACCAGCTTGTATTCTCGGACGAGGGCGTGGAGGATGGTCTGAAAAGCTACCGCGTCACGGTTGAGGCAGAACAGGATACGGTCTCTGTGAATAACAGTTACAGTGCCTTTACGATGGTGGAGGCACCGCCGACACTTCTTCTGGTAGAGGGTACTGCCGGTGAGAGTGTGCCGTTTCAGGCGGTCTTAGATGCCTGCAATTACCGGTATGAGGTGGTAACTCCGTCCGGCGTGCCGGCGCAGATTATGGATATGCTGCGCTACCAGTCCATCATCCTGCTGGATGTCTATGCGGATGATTTAAGAGATGGATTTTTAGGTATTCTCGAAACCTATGTGAAGGACTATGCCGGAGGCGTGATTGCCATTGGCGGTGAGGACAGCTATGCGCTTGGCAATTACAGGGATACTTCGCTGGAAGAGGTACTTCCTGTGAGTATGGATTTGGAGGGGGAAAAAGAAATCCCGAAAATCGCAATGACCATGGTTATTGACCATTCGGGAAGTATGTCCTCCCCATCAACCGCCACGACGAATGCCAGTTGTCTGGATGTGGCAAAACAGGCGGCAATCAGCGGACTGGAAAATCTAAGAAGCATCGACGAGGTTGGTGTGGTTGCTTTTGATGATACATACGATTGGGCGGTACCTCTCCAGAGTGCCACGGATATCGATTCGATTAGTGACAAAATTTCCGCAATTCCGGAGGGCGGCGGTACAAGCATTTATCCGGCGGTGAACGCTGCGGCACAGGCATTGGAGGCCTCGGATGCGCCGATTAAGCATATCATTCTTCTGACCGACGGACAGGATAGCTATGGCTCTTATGATGACCTGATGAATGAGATGGCAGTCTACGGGATTACGCTCTCTACGGTTGCAGTCGGTGATGGTGCGGATACGGCGATGCTGCAGGACCTTGCTAACAGAGGAGGAGGCAGATACTATTATTCGGATGCGGGAAATTCGCTGCCGCGTATTTTTGCGCAGGAAGTATTCTTATCATCCAAGAGCTATCTCATTAACGAGGAATTTACGCCGATTATCGTGAATTCCCACGATATTATCCGGGATGTATTTACCGAAGGAAGCCCGTCCCTGCTGGGATATATTGCGACCTCGCCAAAGCCTTCCGCTACCGTGATTTTGGAATCGGAGCGGCAGGACCCGGTACTGGCGGTATGGCAGTGCGGACTGGGACATACCGTAGCATGGACGAGCGATGCGACGAATGAGTGGACCGGCAATTTTGCGGGCTGGGATAATTATGCGAAGCTCTGGAGCAATATCATTGCGTGGTCCGTTTCCAATACGGATATCGGCGAAGACACGCTAAGCATTGACCAGAAGGCATCCTCTGCAGAGATTACCTATGGCACACAGGAGTATAGTGCAGATACCCACATCACTGCGGTGATAACGGATGAGAACGGCAATCAGCAGGAGGTAACCCTAAAGGCGACCGAGCCGGGCATCTATAAAGCGGAAATTCCACTGACGGATGTTGGTGTGTACAGTGTCAATATCCGCAATCAGGAGGGGGACGAGCTTAAAAAGAGCGTCAATACCGCAACTGCCATGCAGTATTCCCAGGAGTACCGTTATGCAGAGGTTACCAACGGTCTGCAGACATTTCTTACACAGGTATCGGGCAGAATGATTACCTCCGTGGAAGAGGTGTTTGATACAAAGCTCACCGGAGCAGTATCGCGAATTGAGTTGACAATCTGGTTTATGATAGCCGCCGTTGTGCTTTTCCTTGTCGATATCGTACTTCGCAGACTGAGTGTGGACTGGATTTATGGCATTCGCGCGGGCATTGTGGGTATCGGAGAAGTCTTCCGGGGCTCTAAAAAGCGTAAGGAGCGCAAAATCTTAGGCGAAACTGGCGGACAGGGGAATGACGAGAAGAAAGATGACGGGCAGGAAGATGCAGAGAATAGCTCGGATTATGTAAAGCGGCTTAGGCTTGCAAATAGGAAAAAGAAGATGAATCCGGAAAACGCGGGACAGCCACAGGTGCAGGGACGCCCACCAATGCCAGGGCAGGCGCCGGTGCAGGGA
>JBGVFC010000115.1:0-13726 GCA_045120755.1 Agathobacter sp.
CCAAGCACTTCTCCTGCCGATACTGCTGCCGCCATATTGTACAATTTTCCATTCAGTTCATAAGGAAGTCCTACGAAAAAAATGGCATTATACAGGTCACTCTCCTTCGCAATCTTCATCAATTCTTCTTTTGCCGATACCAGAAGTTTCTCCTGCCAGAACAAATCACCGCAGGTATATCCGGTGATACACAGCTCCGGAAATACCACCACTTTGGCTCCATGTCCGGCAGTCTCCTTCATGTACTCCCGGATCAGCTTTCCGTTGCCCGCAGTATCTGCGACTGTAATCTTCGGCGTTGCGGCTGCAACTTTTACAAATCCATGCTTCACTTGCGAATCTCCTTTAATTCCTCAATGTCAAACCGGTATGCGGTATTGCAGAACTGACATCTGACTTCAATACTCTCTCCGTCATTAATCAAATCATCCATATCTTTCTTGTTGATGGTTGCCAAAGCTCCCGATACCCGCTCCTTGGAACAGTCACAATGAAATTCCGCTGGCATGGTATCCGTAATCTCAAGACCGAGTCCTCCGAGGATATCCTCTAAGATTCCTTCCGGGGACAGCCCTCTCTCAAGCATTCTCGTCACAGAATCCATCCTGCTGATTCTCTCCTCCAGCTTTGCGATGACCTCGTCACTGGTAAACGGCATAAGCTGTAAGATAAAGCCGCCTGCCTGCTGAACCGTTCCGTCCGGAGCCACCAGAACGCCAAGCCCCACCGCAGACGGTATCTGCTCGGAGGCTGCAAAATAGTAGGTTAAATCTTCTGCTATCTCCCCGGTCTTTAGTTCACACTGACCGACATACGGCTCCTTTAAGCCCATATCCTTAATCACGCTGAGAACACCTAACCCCAGTGCACCTCCCACATCCAGATGTCCCTGCGCATTCGGCGGCAGTTCCACATCCGGCTTCATCACATAGCCCTTGACCCTGCCCTTCGAATCTGCGGTAACCGTCAGCCCCTGTGCCGGACCGCTGCACTGAATCTGAAGCGTCAGAAGGTCCTTATCCCCCTTCATCATGCTTCCCATTATCGCAGCTCCCGATAACAGTCGCCCAAGAGCCGCCGTCATCGTCTTGGAAGTATTGTGCGCCTTTCTCGCTGTCTCCACCAATTCCCTTGATGTAATTGCAAATGCGCGGATACTGCTGTCCGCTGCTGTCGCTCTTACAATGTAATCTGTCATATCTTCCTCCTATGCTTTGCCGTGCTCACGCGCGACAATCGTAATTCTCTCACTATCCTGTCGTACCGGCTGCCGGGAATAGCCGTCATAGCAGGCAACCAGTTCCATACCGGCCTCCGCAAGCAGGGACTGTATCGTCACCAGTAAATAGCATCGCTGGTAATGTACTTCACAAAATCTGCGGAACAATTCGCCTTCCTTCACAAAAATGGTCAGGTCATACTCATTGATGCAGCTGTCTGTATCATAATAATTTTCCCAGATAAAGCTGCTCTCTTCCCTGCTCTCCGCAAAAGTATTCTCCGCCAGCAGCGTCTGGTATTTGTAGGGAGTATTGATATCAAAAATAAACAGTCCCTGCGGGTCCAGATAATTGTTGACCAATTGAAAAACGCGCAGCAAATCCTCCTCTTCGAGAATATAATTGAGGCAGTCACACGCACTGTACACTGCGCGCACCGTTCCGTACAGTTCAAATTCCCTCATATCCTGAAGCAGATAGAGAATGTCCTTCGCCCGCGTCCCATCCTCCTGCTCCCGCGCAATCTCAAGCATCTCCATAGAGGCATCCAGACCTATCATGTCAAAACCAGCATCTGCCATCAGGCGCGTCATCTTTCCAGTTCCGCAGCCCAGATCCAACAGGATTCCGTCCTCAATTCCATACTCACTTAGTATTGCCCGGATATAAGAACACCATTCCTCATAAGGAACATTGTCCATGAACAGGTCATATACCTGTGCAAAATCCGTATATGCTTCCATCTGTAATCTCCCAAATCCGATTTATCCTGCAACGATTCAAAAGCTCTCCCGTCACACTATATTTAATAGTAACAATTTTCAATAGGAAAAGCAAGGTTGATTCTCGCCCCTACTTCATTTATACTGATAGCAGGCAATTATTTTTGAAAGGCATAAGTATGGATACGAATTACGATCACTATATTACCCGCAACATCAAAGCATTCTACCGCCGGAGACTTTTTTCGCCGGTTCTGTTTCTTATTATATTGGCTGCACTATGGGTTATTTTTCCACTGAAGGAGATGCTTTTTCCGGTTACCGTCTCCGAATCCCAGTCCTTTGCGGCGCTCTACGAAGCGGACGAGCATTATATCCGCACCACACTGAAGGATTTGCATTTTACCGGTTACACCAACCGGAGTTTTGGACACACCAGCGGCTATTATTACTATACGAACTGGGGCGGTCAGTGCTCGATTGTACTGCTTGCACCGGACACCTGTGAAGAGGGACTTCCTTATATCGGTTCCATCAGCATACGCGGCAGGATTCTAAGAGGCGGGGACACCTACAACGCACTCCTTGCTTCCATTGCAGAGGATTTGGACTGGACCGCTGACGGCATCCATCAGGAGCTTACTCCATATTACCTCAGCGAACCGGACATCAACCCAATCTGCACCACCTGCCTGTTTGTCATCTATTTTTGCACGATGGCATACAGTCTTCTCCTATTGATACGCTATCTGCTTTATATCCGGTTTCCGTTTCTTGCACCTCCATGTCAGAATCTGGTGGTCTACGGACACCCAAGACAAATGCTCGAGGAGGCAGAGGAGGAGCTTGCCACACTGCCACAGCTTGCAACTGAGGACATGTTTATCACGGAGCACTATTTTATTATGACCTCCCCGTACGGCAATGCTTTCGTACCAATTGATGAGATTCTGTGGATTTACAAGTATTCTACGCTCCACAAATTTCTCTGGTACCACTTCAGCATATCGTACACCATGCATGTGACAGCCAACAAGCATCTGTACTTCCACTGCCCGAAAAACATGAAGTCCGATATCGACGGTATCATGGACTATCTTGCGGAAGCCAACCACAACATTGTCGTTGGTTTCTCCGAACAGAACCGCATCAAGGTACAGAAGGCACAGGGAAAACCATTCCGCATCGAGAAGCTCAAGGCACTGTTTTCCCACAGACCACATTAGGATTATGGAGATTTTTCATGGATATCAATTACGAATTATACAAAGTATTCTATCAGGTGGCGACCTCACTGAGTTTTTCGGAAGCCAGCAAAAAGCTGTTCATCTCCCAGTCTGCGGTCAGCCAGTCCATCAAGACCTTAGAGAAAAAACTCGGTCAGCCGCTCTTTATCCGGAGCACAAAAAAAGTCCAGCTTACCACGGCCGGACATGTCCTGTTAAAGCATATTGAACCGGCGATGAATCTCATCGCACGCGGTGAGAACCAGCTGCTCAATTCCGGCGTCCTCGGACTTGAGCAGCTTCACATCGGTGCAAGCGATACCATCTGCCGGTATTTTCTGGTTCCCTATATCAATGAATTTCACAAACAGTTCCCGAATGTTCCCATCAAGGTGACCAACGCAACCTCCATTGAATGTGTCGGGCTTCTCGACCAGCGAAAGGTCGATTTGATTGTGACTAATTTTCCGAACACCTATCTCAACCACAGCTATATGCAGAAGACGGTTCATGAATTTCATGATGTGTTCGTTGCCAATCCGCAGTTTTTCCCACAGGCATCCGAATGTCTGTCCTTCCATGAACTGCTGCAGTATCCGATTATGACCCTGGACCGCAACTGCACGACCAGCGAATTTCTGCACAAGCAGTTTTTATTGCACCAGCTTGACCTCGTACCGGAAATCGAGCTGAGCAGTAACGACCTGCTGATTGATTTTGCCCGCATCGGACTCGGAGTTGCCTTTGTCCCGGACTACTGCATGGCTTCTGAGAACCGCGAACTTTGCATCCTGCACACCACAGAAATTCTCCCGCCCCGCCAGATGGTTGCCTGCGTCAATACGGGCTTTCCAATCTCTTCCTCCACGGAAGCATTTCTTGCACTTCTTCCAACAGTTCCGGCATAGTATAGTATAGTATAGTATATCTTACTTATCGTGTTCCATGCGCCAGTCGATACAGCGCTGTAAGTAATCAACATAATCCGGATTCTGGCACATGCCCTTGCCCGGTGTATCGGATATCTTGGCAACATCCTGCCCGTTGCAGGCGGTTGTCTTCATCACGATATTCAGCGGCGGGACATCCGTATCGTTGGCGATATAGGTTCCGATTCCAAAAGCCACCTTCGTTCTGCCGTTGACATAGGCACGCAGCTTATGTGCCCGCTCAAAATCCAGCGCATCGCTAAACAGCAGTGTCTTCGTCGCCGGATCAATTCCCAATTCTTTGTAATGCGCAATCATCTTGTCTGCCCATTCCTCCGGGTCTCCGCTGTCATGGCGCACACCGCTGAATAAAGTTGCGTAGGTCAGCTGGAAATCCTTCAAAAAACAGTCGGTGGTTATGGCATCGGTAAGCGCAGTACCATTCAATACTCCGTATTCCTTCACCCACGCATCCAGCGCATACCAGTTGCTGTATGCCGGATTGTGCTTGTGGTTGCCCTGACCGACACACATAATCCACTCGTGTGCCATGGTTCCCACCGGAAGGATGCCGAATTTTCTCGCCAGATAGACATTGGAGGTTCCGACGAACACGGAATCCTTAAGTGGTGCATTTTTCAGTGTCAGCACCGCCAGCTCCTGCGCTTCCGCAGACAATCTTCTGCGCATGCCAAATTCACTGAATGCTCCCAGTGCATATGTTCCGTCCACCAGCTTCGCCACCTTATCATCCAGACGCTTTTGAAAACTTGCCATCAGTTCCTCATAGTCATAGGTCATCCGGAAATACACTTCGTTGACAATCGCAAGCGTCGGAATCTCATACATGGATGTATTCAGCCAGGTTCCCTTTGTATCGATGGTAAGGCCGCAATCACCATTCGTTGTAATGGTAAAATCCTCATATCTCGGAGCCCACAGCCGCAGGAAATCAATATAGCTGCCCTTCATCCACTTGATGGAGCGCAGATAGTCCAGCTCATCCTCGGTAAACCGAAGGTCGCAGTACGCCTTAATCTGCGCGCGGATTTCCTCCACGATTTTCTCGGTAAAATGGACATCCTTATTCCTGCATTTGAAGGTCCATGTGGTCTTGTATCCCGGAAACTGATGATAGATGGCCTGCCCCATACTGAATTTGTATAAATCCGTCTCCAGCAGACTGTTGATTATTCTCTCCATATTCTTCCTCCCAGCTTATGATTTATCGTAACTGTCATCTTCCCAGAACTTTTGTGCCATCCGTCCAATCGTATCCACGGTACATATCTGCCGCCTGCTCCATTCTCTCGGATACAGATTTTCATATTCTCTCTGCAAAAACCGCTCATCCAGCAGAAGAATCACACCTCTGTCCTCCGTGGTGCGGATGACACGCCCCGCCGCCTGCAGCACCTTATTGATGCCCGGATACCGGTAAGCATAGTCAAATCCATTCTGTTCATGCTCGTCATAATATTCCTTTAGAATTGTGCGCTCATTGCTTACCTGTGGCAGTCCGGTTCCCACAACAATAGCCCCGATGAGACGGTCCTCCTTCAAATCGACACCCTCGCCGAAGATTCCGCCCATCACGCAGAAGGCAACCAGTGTCCGCCCGCAGACATCAAATTCCTGCAAAAATGCCTCCCGCTCCTGCTCTTTCATTCCATTTTTCTGAATCAGGCAATACACCTCATCCGCGCAGTCCCCGCTCTTATCCTCCAGCTCCATAAAAGCTTCATACACCTGCTCCATCAGTTTGTAGGACGGAAAAAACACCATGTAATTACCCTGCTTCACCTTCACGGTATTGCGGATATACTGTGCAATCCGCAAAAACTGTTGCCGGTTGCGCAGCGTATACTTCGTACTCACATCTCTGCCAAAAGCCAGAAGCCGCTGTCTCTGCGAAAAAACGGGCTGCGCATAGATGGCATAATTGTCCTCATTGGTGCTCAGCAGACTTTTATAATAATTAATTGGCAGAAAGGTTGCAGAAAAAAAGATGGTTGCGCGTGCCTTATCCAGACAGCGCTGCAAATTTTCCGATGGATCCACGCAAAACAACTTCAAGCCAAAGCGCCCATCCTCCGCAATCTCCGAATAGATGACATAGTGTTCATCCGTCCAGTCATAGATATTAAGAAAACTGCGCAGATGATAGTAAAAATCCAGAATCTCCCTGCGCCCTGCCAATTCCACCGGCTTCTGCAGCAGTTCCTCAAGCTCCCCCGCCGTGCGAAGAAGCTGATAATAGAACACCCCAATCTCCTCATGAATCTGATAACCGTTCTCCGGCACCTGCCGTTTCCATGCCAGCATGGTCTTGTTGCATTTGTCCAACAGGGTCTGCAGACGCTTACTGTATGGCTTCAGCAGCTTCTTCGCCTCTAAAAATTCCTCCTTGTACAGAATTGCACTGTACATTGAGCGGCTTCTCTCCACGAGATTATGTGCTTCATCCACCAAAAACAGATAGTCCCCCTTCACTCCGTCGCCGAAAAAACGCTTCAGATATGCCGTCGGGTCGAATACATAATTATAATCGCACACAATATCATCCGACCAGCTCGCAATATCCAGACTCAGCTCGAACGGGCACACCTGAAATTTCTCTGCCTGTGCAAGAATATCCTCACGTTCTATTTTGTCCCGATTCTGAAGGATATCATACACCGCATCATTCACCCTGTCATAATGCCCCTTCGCATAGGGACAGTGCTGCGGATTGCAGTCCATCTCCTCACACATGCAGAGTTTCTCCTTGGCGGTAAGCTGAATCATCTTGGCTCTGTATCCGCGCTCCATCAGCAGGGAAAACGTCTCCTTTGCCACCGTCGCCGTAATGGTCTTTGCCGTCAGATAAAAAATCCGGTCTCCCATACCCTCTCCGACCGCCTTGACTGCAGGAAAAATAGTGGAAATCGTTTTCCCGACTCCCGTCGGTGCCTGAAGAAATAAAATCTTGTTCCGCGCAATCGTGCGATAGACATCTGTAATCAGTGCCTTCTGTCCCTCGCGGTATTCATACGGAAATACAAGCTGGTGAATGGATTCCTGCCTGAGACGCTTCCATTCCACCGAAAAGTCCGCCCAGCGCCGGTAACTCTCCATCAGGCGTAAAAACCATTCCTGCAGTTCTTCCATTGTAAAACGCTCCCGAAACTGCTTTTTCTCCTGCGTATCCAGATTGCAGTACGTCATCTGCACGCCCATCGAGGACAGTTCATTCTGAACCGCAAAAATGTAGGCATAGCACATTGCCTGTGCCTTGTGCACATAAACAGGTTCCTCCAGATACTCCAGTCTCCGGTAGACTCCCTTAATCTCATCAATCCACATATGACCGTCCGCATCCGGGAAAATGCCGTCCGCCCTGCCTTCCACCGTCAAATCGTACTGTTCTCCGGTGATGGTATATTTCAGCGGAACCTCCGCCATATATGTCTCATCCTGTTCCCCCTGAATCTTCCGGTGGATGCGGCTCCCCTCAAGCATCGCATCCGGGCTTTGCATCCGCCCCTGCCGGTTGTCAATATCTCCTTCACGAAAAATGAATTCAACCAGATTCCGCACAGATATATGGAGTTCGGTTCTTGTTGAATCCATATTACTTCCCTTCTCAGCCGCTTACCCCTGCGAACTTGGCAACCACCTTTTCAAATCGTTCATTGCATCCGCCATAGCGAATCACCAGATTCTTATGGCATCCGATTGCCAGCATCGCCAGTATGGATTTCGCGTCAATCATCATTTTATTGTAATATACATCAATATCAAAATCGCAATCATCTGCGGCACACACAAATTCTTCGATATCCCCCGCCGCATGAAAATTAATAATCTTTTCATTCTTATTCATAGGAACACCTCGCTTTTATTGCTCTTCGTCCAGTGGAATTATTGCAAAAAAGAGAAATTGTGTCAAAATTGCCAAAAACTATAAAAGCTTGATTTTCCTAATGGATTTTACCAAGGGAATGCCCGGATTTTTCCAAAATTCACAACAACATTTAAACATCCTGCCAAAACCCTTATTCATTCCTGTTCAATCAGCACAAAAAGTTCCGTTTTGGCTCTCTCAAAACAGAACTTTTTCACAAAATATAGTCTTCCTTATAAGACGTTGTCCTTGTATTTGCGCAATTCTTCCAGATAAATCTGTCCCATTGTGCTAATTGTCGCACCCTTATGCCGGATATAGCCGATGTGCATCTTCTGTGATTCCGCAAGCGGCACCGCAACATAATCCGGTCCATTGAGTTCCTCGGATATGATACCGGAGCAGAGCGTATAACCATTCAGGCCGACCATGAGATTGAGCATGGTTGCCCGGTCATCCGCCTTGATGATTTTCTTATACTCGTAGGTACTTAACATCTCCTCCGCAAGATAGAAGGAATTGTTCTTCCCCTGCTCAAACGCCAGACACGGATAGTCCTGCAAATCATCGATTGATATGATATTCCTGTCTGCCAGCGGATGCCCCTTCCACATATAGACAAAGGTATCGCATACAAACAGCTCCTCAAATACCAGATTGTTCTCCCGGAACAGCTTCTGCATGACCTGTTCATTAAAATCACATAAAAACAGCACACCAAGCTCACTCTTGCGGTCCTTGACATTCTCAATAATCTGATTGGTCTGTGTCTCATGAATCGCAAATTCATACTCATCCATGCCTACCTGCTTCACCAGCTCCACAAAGGCCTTGACCGCAAACGAGTAGTGCTGCATGGATACAGAAAACTTTTTCTTAACTGCCTGTCCGATATAGCGGTTCTCCAACAGTTCATACTGCTGCACCACCTGTCTGGCATAACCGATAAATTCTTCGCCTTCCGCGGTAATCGCAATTCCCCTGTTGGAGCGCACAAAAACATTGATGCCAATCTCCTGCTCTACATCCTTGACCGTGGCAGATAAATTCGGCTGCGAGACAAATAATTTTTTCGCCGCCTCGTTCATCGAGCCCGCATCTGCAATTGCAATCACCTGCTGCATCTGTTGTAATGTCATATTTCTACTCCGCCCTGCCTGTAATAATCCACGGTGCAGGCTGTGTGCTGAAGGTATGCTTGCTGCTTAACTTGGATACCGATACCTGGATAATCTCCGGGTCCCGGATTCCCATATCCTTGCAGATTGCCTCCATGGAAGCTGCCACCTGAAAATCCAGTGTATAGATGACAAATTCCATATACGGATTCAGCTTCAGCAGGCATCTCATCTCCTGCTCCATACTCGCAGAGGCAACCAACATCGTAACGTCCGGAATCGGCAGTCCCTGCATGCTCTCATCGTCCACATGGTCGATAATGGTCACATTGTTGAGTCCGAACTGTGCCACATTATCCTCGAGTGTACTGCGGTCATCCGCATTATACTCGACTGCAATTACCGTACCCTCTCCGTCTAAGATGGCAGCCTCAACCGCAATGGATTCCCCGGAAATCACACAGATATTCTTGCCCTCGTTAATCTGCATCTTGGAAAGCAGAATTGCACGAATCTCCGAGCCTACATAGCGGACGGAACCGGTTGCAAACGAGCGGTTGTCCATACCGAACTTAAAGGTACTTCGCGCATGCGGGTTCAGAATCAGCATACCGGCGGAGGCATTGATTCCCCGGTCAATCATATGAGAGACCTTGCTCTCCTTAATCGGGCCGGTCGGCTCACTTCCCTCATTGTACACTACCCTGCACTCACCAAGTCCTGCATTGTACATGCGGTAGAAGATATCCGGATGCCCTGCCTCCGTAAATACCAGCACGCTGCGATGTGCCTCGACCGTTGGAATCAGATTCTTATTTTTTCTGGTAATATCCAGTATCTTGACATGCTCTAAATCTACTTCCGTATTCTCAGCAAAATATCCGAGCCATGCCAGTACATGTGAATTGTTAAATAACTGTTCTTCCATAATTGCATCCCCCACCTCTTAATCTGTTATCAGAAAAGTAATTCTTATACACATCTTACTCAAAAAAGTGCCCGGTGGCAAGCACAAATATAACGGTAGAAATATTGAAAAAGTATGCTATACTATCTATAAAAAATAACGATACGGAGGACAAAACATTGATATCAGATTCAATCAGATATGTAGGTGTAGACGACAGAACCATCGATTTATTTGAGAGCCAGTATGTAGTTGAGAACGGAATCTCCTACAACTCCTACCTCATCCTCGATGAGAAGGTTGCCCTGATGGACACCGTAGATGCCAGAGGTCAGGAAGAATGGGAGGCCAATGTCGCCAGAGAGCTGAACGGAAGAACGATTGATTACATCATCGTCCAGCACATGGAGCCTGACCATTCCGGTTCCCTTCAGGCAGCTTTGGAAAAATATCCGGATGCCACCATCGTAGGCAACGCCAAAACCTTCACCTACATAAATCAGTTTTTTGATGTAGATTTAACCAACCGGAAATTAGAGGTCAAAGAAGGCGATACCCTGTCTCTCGGTTCCCATACCTTAAAATTCATCATGGCTCCGATGATTCACTGGCCGGAAGTCATGGTCACCTATGAGAGTTCCGAGAAAGTACTCTTCTCCGCAGACGCCTTCGGCAAATTCGGTGCTCTTGACTGTGATGAGGACTGGGCATGTGAAGCCAGAAGATACTACTTCAACATCGTCGGCAAATTCGGCGCGTCCGTGCAGATGCTTCTGAAAAAGGCAGCAGCACTCGAAATCGAAAAAATCCTGCCTCTCCACGGTCCGATTCTGACGGAGAACCTCGGATACTATATCGGACTCTATGATAAGTGGTCCAGCTACACCCCGGAGAACAAAGGTGTATTCATTGCCTACGCTTCCATCCACGGCAATACCGGACATGCTGCAGAGATATTGGCAGAGAAGCTCCGAGCTCTCGGCGAAGAGAAGGTTGTAGTGTCCGACCTTTCCAGAGCAGATATCGCAGAATGTGTGGAGGATGCCTTCCGCTATGACCGCATGATTCTCTGTTCTGCCACCTATGACGGCAACGCCTTTGTTCCGATGGAAGACTTTCTGCACCATCTTCAGATTAAGACCTATCAGAACAGAACCGTCGGTCTTGTAGAGAACGGCACCTGGGCACCTATGGCAGCCAAAGCCATGAGAGGCTATCTGGAATCCATGAAGAATATCACGATTCTCGATGAGACAGTCACGATTAAGTCCACGCTCAAGCCATCCGATGATGCCGCACTTGACGCACTCGCAAAAGCAATTGTGGAGGCTTAACCAAAAATTTTCCTGCAAGACAAAAACTGCTGCCCCACAACGGGACAGCAGTTTTTTGTTATAAATCGTTTTTCAATTTTCCGATGGTAAAGATGAAATGATCTACCTGAGAGTCAATCTGATTTGCCACCTTATCATCCGGCGGAAATGCCCCGGCAAAATCCTTATCAAGCGGCATGACCGTCACTTCAACCTCATAATTGGACAAATCTTTATCCGTCACCTGCGAGGTATCTACGGACAAACTCATATCCCACCATACCAGATACGGCTGCGAATGATTCTCATCATCCTTTGTTCCCTGTTGAATTTCATCAAACGTAAAGGTCTTCCATACCTGATAGACAGTCTCGCCATTATAATTATCATTATAAGTGAGTACATTCTTATCACCCGTTCCGGTTAAATCACCGGATGACAACTCAAATTCGCAATCATCTCCAAACTGCATATCATCCTCAGTCAGGGAATAATATTCATATCCGGTATTGCTTGTCTTTGATTCGCCCTTTTTCTTCAAACGGTAGGTAATCAGATAGCTCTTATCGGCACAGGACTGGATATCCTTTGCTTCACTGTATATCTCTTTGGTAAAATCAATCTTCGTCTTAAAATCGATGGTATAAGGTTCAACATCGGCCGGCTGATTATACACATTGATTCCCAAATCCATATAATTATCCGGCTCCAGGGCAACTGCCATCTCGCGCTCTCCGATACTCTGAACCTTTACCTTGTACCAGTCTAACCGTTCCTCTTCCAATGGATATTCCGGATTGGATGTACGCCTCAACTCCATATACAACGAATAATCATGGTCAATATAGTTATCCAAATCAGCGGTTTCAAAATCCAGGGTAAATTTACAGTAATTACTGTATGCCTTTCCATAGGCATCCTGAATTTCCTCTCCATCCAGATTCTTAATCCCGGTTGCATCAGTCAGATTCTGCACAATCTGATTCAATGGCAGGGTTGCATGTGCATTGGTTCCAACGGAAGCAAAGGCATGGTCCTTATACATATATGTGACGGTTTTATTGGTAATCGAAAACGGGTCTTCCCCTTCAAAGGTAATGCTTGTACCGGATGGCAAACTTACATATCCGCCCTCCGAATCCATAAGATATACCGCCACATCCAGATACTTATCCGCATTCTGGCTGTCTATGATTTTATCTCCGCTATTCTTTAAATCCCAATACTCCTTATCCGCCTTCACACCAATCGCTGCCTCCACGGAAACGGTTGTCTGTCTGCTAATCGTGCCATCAATATATGTCAGCCCCTCAGTTCCTGCTGTTTTCGAATCTGATACCCCCAATAAGGACAATTCAGCCCCCGGCAGCATCGTCATCGTAATGCCATTATCTTCGGTTCGGTCTAAGAAGTTGTAAACCGAATCTAATGTTCCATCCGTTGTCAGTCTGACCGTTAAAATCTGTTTGGTCTTCTCACATTCCGAGGAATCTACATAGATAAAAAACTGTTCCAATGTATATACCAGACCATCTTTGCATGCATTCATATCTTTTCCGCCCCAGGTATAATTAGAGCTCAGATTCTCATCCGACAACTCCGACATGGAACGATTTTTCCATGCATTTCCCTCTTCATCCAAAAACGCAGTAAATGGAATGGATGTTACAGGGTCGCTGCCTTCCTCCTGATGAACCGTGTAATAATACGCTTTTCCCGTCAACGCATCCACCAGTGTCAGTTTCATCTTATCCGGGATGGTCGCCGGTGTCAGATCTGTTTCGCCATTGTAAAATGCCAGATTTTTTTCCACCACATAGGATGCATACTTGTCTTTCTGTCTGGTTTCATTGCCATAGGCGTACTCTGCGAAATAGGTATATGTACTGTCTGTCGCTATTACCACAGAATCCTGATAACTGACAGCATCTGTACCCGATACCGTGTGCGAAGCCTTTTTCAAAGAATACTGTTCGCCTTCCATGATATAGAGATCGCTGTAAAAAGCAATACGCTCAACCGCAAACACCGGAATATAGATGGTGTGATATTTTAATTTTCCATCTACACCCTTCCATCCATAGGAAAAAGTCAATAAGCTGATGGTATAATATTTATCCGCACCAGATTCCACATCTTCATCCGCACGCGATTTTCTGGTGGAAATCGTCCTGCCATCGGAATTTACCTGAATACTGGTCTCCGCCGCGGTTCTTCCGGAATCCGCTGTAATCTTACCATCCGGATACAATCTTGCCGGAACCGAATTCACTTCCACAATTCCTGTCGCATTGACCGCTCCTGCATTCGTCAGAATCGCAAGCACGGAGTCCACTACCTCCTGTGCCGTATAGCCATCTACATACACATAACGAGTTCCGCCTAATGTATGAATCCAGGATTTT
>JBGVFC010000116.1:0-18566 GCA_045120755.1 Agathobacter sp.
TCTCGTACCTTCCAGATACGCTTGTTCCATCCGTCAAAGCCGCTGTGCAGCGTATTGCCGTGGTCATTCGGATCCAGCGCATAAGTCACGCCATCAATTTCCATCTTCGCTCCTGCAATGCGGTTGCAATTACGTCCGACAATCGCACCGAAGCAGCCCTGCCAGAATTTTTCATATTCCCGCAAAGTATCATAACCCAGTACCACATCACGCTTCGCGCCATGCTTGTCCGGCACTAACAGCCGAACTACGGTTGCCCCGAAATCAGTTAAAACAATCTCCATTCCATTGGAATTGCAAATCTCATAGAGAAATGCTTCCTGTCCATCCCGTGTCTGTCCAAATGTCTGCCCCATAATATCTCCTCCCAGTATATTCTTATTGCTACTCCCTACCAATACTTTGTATCATATCACATTTTTCAAGTCCCTACAAACTACATGTTTTGCATCCATGTAACAATCGTATCTTCTGTTATTGCCTGTGAAAAATCAAAATCCCATGCTCCCTGACTCGCCGGTGCAAGCTTTGGCGCAGCAATGATGCTGCCCCTCTCTACAGTCTGGGTTCCAAATACAACCCCGTTGTACAGAAATGTCACGGTAACGCTTTCTGTAACTTGTTCCGGCTCTTCCGATGCTTCTTCAGACTCTTCTTCCTCATCATCCGGCAGCACTTCGCTTTCCTGCGATGCTTCCTCTTTCTTCTCCGCAATCAACATCTCAAGTTCTTCTAATTCCAAGTTCGCGAAGCTGGTTCCGTTCTCCATGATTGTTTTCAAAAACTCCAGACATTCAACCGATATTTCTTCATATACAATATCCTGCGGTTCCGTAACAAATTCCGTCACCTGCTCATCCATACGGATGACGGTCTCCTTGCCTCCCCCAATCAAGGTGTCCGCCTCCTGCATTGTCCCATCCGGAAAAATCAGCTTCGCCCCGACCTTTCCCTCGAAAGTAGAAACTTTGGTGTACAGCTCTTTTGTCTCATTCTGCATGATTTCCACGCGAAATACGGTTCCACGAACCGCCATGACGGAGTTCGGTGTCGTAACCTCGTAGGAGGAGTTCGGATTCAGCTTATTCTGAATTTCATTCGTAATCGCCCCCTGCTCCAGATGAATTGCCGTCTTAGAATCTTCCTTCGTCCCTTCTGCAACAATGGTCAGAATGGAATTTTCTTCTACCAGGATGTATTTATCGTCATCCAGCTTCAGACGCATGGCACTTTCCTCCGCGACAGAAATCCGGTCGCCGGACTGCAGATACAGATTCTCAACCGCTTCCATGATACCAATTTTGTCCCGCTCAATGGTTGCGCTCCCCTCCAAATCGTAAATCTGTATAGAGCGATAAGACTCTTTCGATTTTGCAAAATATAGAATAAGAAACACTGCTGCCAGAAGCAAAACAATTGCAGCCGCAAGGATTCCTATCATTTTACCTGATATTTTCGCCTTCTTCATGGTATCCATACACTCCTATTGTTTCTTAAACTCGTATTCCTCGTCATTGACTACATAAAAATCCATATCACCATTGTAAACGGTCTGGTCACCCTTTACCGTCCACTGCCCGCTGCCAAGTTTATAAACCTTACCCCGATAGAGTCTTCGGATTTCATTTTGGGAAATCACCATTTTCTCCCAATTGCTTTGCATGCTCTCTTCCGTAATTGCAGGACTCTCATCATCAGTCTTCTCAGGAATCAGCGTCGGCTTGTCATCGCCCGGCTCAGGAAGCGGTGCCAACTCTTCCTCATCCTTGTCAGGAACCTGCTTCGGTGTTATGGTCAGAGTTACTTTGTGCTGATAGGCGCCCTCTTCGCCATCCATTCGAATGTAATTGACGCTCACAGTTCCCTCATAAGTCCCCGGAGTCGTATTTTCTGCCACCTTCACGGTATAGGCATAGGTTTCATTTCCTCCGGCAATCAACAGTTTTGCAGCACTCTCCCCTTCTGCCACAAATACCGGATTGTCCACCGTTACACTCTGTATAGTAATATCCCCCGTATATTCCTTATTGCTTACCGTCCGGTCTATCGCCGGAATATTGTCTCCATAGACATAGGTGCCGAAGACTTCCTCGTCTCCCTTCTCCGGATAGGTAACCGGTGTCTGCGACACATACAGCTTCTGTGTATCCAGATAGACATCCGCATCCTTCGTGACTGTTTTTGTGCAGCTTGCATAAGCTCCCTGAAACAGATTTGTAAGTATTGCCGAATCTTCCGTCATATTCGTAATTCGGATTACCGAGCTATCCTGCAAGGTGGTCTGCAACGTGCCTGAATGGATGCGATAGGCCGCGTTGTCCGCAGTTCCATCAAGGGTAACCGCATAGGAAAAATCATCGGTCTGACATGCAAGGACATTCAGTTCTGCCGTTCCGGATAACGCAAGACATGCCTGTCCGCTGCTTACAATGGTTCCATTGCCAATCTTCCAGCTTCCGTCCAGCACTAATGCCGCACTTCCTGCTACGCCATCCGCGCTTATCGTATATCCGCCAAGGTCCAGCGTCCGTTCCGCCAAAAATTTTGCCTGCTCCATCTGCACGGGAGCTGACAGTGAGAGATTATTTTCCAATTGGATGTTTTTTACCGCCTGCTCATTGTGGATTGCAGCCGATAGCCCCGCTTCCGCAGAGACCGCTGCCTTCCATCCTGCATACAGGGTTGTATCACCAAGAGCACTTCCGTGCTTATCAACATACTCCTCAACCGATGCGTATTCCGCCCCGCTCTCATCATACCAGCCGGTAAAATCATAACGGTTCCCATCCGTGATTCTGTCTGTGTCTGCCGTCGGCACCGTATCGCCCTCACTGTTTGGATAAATGGTTCCATCCGCTCCCACCGAAACCGGAAGCACCACATGGCTGTCTGCCGTATCGGCCTCTACTGCCTCCTCATTTGTATACGCCTCAAAGGTAGAACGCCCTGTATCAAACCGGATGAGTGCGCCCGGCACAACCTTTACCGAATCGGAGGTAAATAAAATATTTCCCTGTATCATCGAGGCATGGTCCGTCAGAACATAGCCATCCGCAAGGATACCGGCATTGTCTGCTCCATCCCCGTACCAGGCATAATCATTGAGCCGACCGGTATCTGTAACCGTGCGCGCAATCCTGCCCTGATAGGTTCCGCCGGAGATTTCCACCTCTTCATCCGTGGAAGCAGCTCCGATATACAGACTGGTTCCGCCATTTTCATTGATAAAGGTACCGCCATTTACGGTAAGATTGGTTTTTCCTTCGATGTAACAGGCGTACCCCCATGAGGTATCTGTTTTTGCCCGAAAGGTATAGGTCCCATCCTCGACAGTCAGCGTATTGCCGGTCATCTCGCTTGTGATGGCAACTGCACCGTAATAGCTTGTAAAGGAAGTATCCTGCCCGCTGATGGTAACCTGATTATTGTTATAAATGTGGAGGGAAAAGCCGTTATCTGCATCCTCTGTAAAATAGCTTCCGCCCGTAATCTTTGCCGTACAGCCTGTCAGTGCGAGAGCCTCCACCATTCCCTGAAAGTATCCGCCGGAGATATCCAATTCCCCGCCGTTCTTGCCAATCACACCGCCACTCGCATTGGTATTCTGTATCTTTCCTGACTGTGCACTGTCCAGAATAGTCAGATTTCCATCCGATGACTTGAGAATATATCCCGGAATATTGTTTCCACTGCTTGGAACACTTCCACTGATGGTATGACCGTTCAGATCAAGAATAAGATTTCCTGCCGTCTGCTCCAGCGGTGCGGTCAGTCCGGTGATATCTCCCGCCAGCTGTACCTCAACAGTATCACCGTTGTTGCACTGCGCGATAACATTCTGCAAAGCTGTCAGGTCGGAAATCTGTACCGGCTCCGCCTGTACTTCTCCCTCTCCTGCAATCCGCGGACTAAAAATTGCTGCCACAAAAACAACAACAGCCACCACCGCAGACAGTGCTCTCTTTTGTGTTTCTCTCATCCTTTTTCCTCCTCAAGCGCCTCTTCCAGCCAGTTGACCAGCCGAAGCTCTACTTTGCCTTCCTCCGCCATGCTCCGCAGAATGGCAAATGCGTTCTCCTTCGGAACCGGCTTCTTGTAAGGTCTGTCTCTTGCTGTCAGGGCTTCATAAATATCCGCTACCGTAAGGATTCTGGTCTCGATATCAATCTCATCCCCCTGCAGATGATTCGGATATCCGGTTCCGTTCAAAAATTCATGATGTCCTGCCGCCCATTTCTGCACGATGGAATATCGCGAGCCAAAGTGTACCTTGCTTAAGATTTTTTCCGTCATAACGACATGACTCTCCACCATTTTTCTGTCAGAACTGTTAAGCGTTCCCTTGCGGATGCTCAGATAGTCCGCTTCATTTGCTGTCAGATAGCGTGTCACTTTGCCATCCGGCTTCACATGCACCTTGTCCGCAAGCTGTCTGACATGCTCGTAGTTCTCATCATCCAGATAACCGATGGTGTCGATTTTTTGGATGAACTTCAACTCATCTTTCAGTTCCTTCAGCTTTGCCTGATATTCCTCCTCCGTAATTCTTCCCCGAAGCATATCCACTTCATAATAGGAGGCAAGCAGCTCAAACCGTTTCTCAATCTGGTAAATTTCCTTGTCCAGTCTTGTCGGACGGTTCAACACCTTAACCGGGATAATCATCTTGCCGATATCATGCAGCAGCGCCGCAAGAACAATCTGCTCCTTGTGATGCGCATCAAAACATTCCTCACATTCGCCGGCTTCGTGCTTTTTCGTAATATAATCTGCCAGAATCCCTGCATATTCGGCAACCTTGCGGGTGTGGGAGCCATTGTACGGAATTCGCTCATCGATTGCTGTCGCAAAAGCCTCCACAAATGAGTACAACTGCGTCTTGAGTTCATCCATATGCGAGATATTGGTCAGTTCAATCGCCGCCATAGAACCGAGCGAACGTATAATCAGGTGGTACTGATGGTCAAACGGTATCACATTGCCTGCTTCGTCCTGCGCATTGATGAGCTGCAGTACCCCGAGCAGTTCCTTTTCACTGTTCTCAATCGGAATCACCAACAGCGACCGTGTCTGGTATCCAGTCAGGGCATCGTAGCGCTTCGGTCCCGAAAAATCAAACCGGTCGCTGTCATATACATCCGGAATATTGATAATTTCCCGATGGATTGCTGCGTAAGCGCAGACATTATCCTCGGTCATGGAAACCGATGGCAAGTCAGTAATCGGTTCTCCGTCCGAACCGCGGTCAATCCCCAGCGACAGTGTCTTCATAATCCGAAATACCAGGCGATTGCCTTCATACAGATATAAGGTGCTCGCATCACAATGTGTAATCTCCATACCGGCTTCCAATATAGACTCCAGCAACCGGTTCTGATTCCTCTCCGTGGAAAGACGGATTCCGATATTCAGCATTTTCTCAAAATCTTTGTGTTCTAAGCTCATTCGTAGTACCTCGCATTTACCTGTTCAGTGGAAATATATGGTGCTCTCTTAAATATTGCAATGATTTTTCCTGTGCTTTATATCCATTCACTTCAATCAGCACGGTTGCGTCAATCTGATACTGCTGCATCAGCCTGTTAAATTTCTTCCAGTCAATCTTCCCCGTCCCGACCGGATGATGCCAGTCGATATATAAATCATGGTCATTGATGTGCATATGCCGGATATACGGTGCCAGCTGGCGTACCCATTCTTCCATCGGGACCTGTGACAAGCTCCCATGCGCATAGTCCATACAGATTCCGAAATTGTCCACCGGTTCCATCGCCCTGCCCAGCCCGGCAAGCTCATCCGGTCTCTCGTCAAACATATTCTCAATCAGAATCTCCTGATTCGGATACTCCGCTGCCAATTCTGTGAAAAATTCTATATTCATCCGCTTCCAGTTCTCCAGATACCCGGACATACGGCAGCCCGCAAGAATACCGGTGTGAAATACGACTCCCCGCAGTCCCATCCTCTGTGCAATATCCATGGACTGTCGGATTCTTCGAATAGAAATCTCGCGAATCTGCGGATCTTCGCTATGTACACACACATCCAAAAATGCCCCATGCATGGTATCCTGCGAAAAATCCGTCCGGTATCCCGCATAATATTCAATAATTTCTTCCTGTTTTTTTCTATTCTCCAACACATCCGGCTTCCAAAAGTCATTGTACTCAAATGCCGCGTTATACTCTTTCGCTAGAGCTATGGAGCAATCCATGTTCTGTCTGTCCGGAATAATTGATATTTTCCCCATATATTACCTCCCTTTGCGCACTCCGTCCACCTGATATACGAAAATTTCCTCATCCTTGCCCTTTAAGGACAGCGCACCTACCGGAGTCGCCAGAATCCGGTCTTTGACCGCCTCATATACCCTGTCACTGATTAAAATCTGTCCTGCGGCTGCATTGTTCTCCAGCCGCGCCGCTGTATTGACGGTATCCCCGATTGTGGTATAGTCCATGCGGAAATCACAGCCAATATTCCCTACAACCGCATGACCGCAATTGATGCCGATTCCAAATGAAACGCCTCTTCCAAAACGCGCCCTGAATTTCTCCTCAAGAACTCCCGCGCGGGTCTTCATATCCCACGCTGCACAGACCGCCTTAAATACATAATCCTCCAAATCAAAGGGAGCATTAAATACGGCCATCGCAGCGTCTCCTATAAATTTGTCCAGCATTCCATTATATTCTAAAATACAGCTTGTCGTCAGGCTTAAGTATTCATTGAGGATCTCAACAACCTCTTTGGGATTTAATTGCTCGGATATAGTCGTAAAACCCCTGATATCGACAAACAATACCGCAACCTGACGTAGTTCCCCGCCCAGCACCAGCTCATAGTTCTTGTCCCTGCTAATCTGGTCTACAAGCTGCGGTGCAACATACTGTTTGAATACACTGACAACGCGCCTCCTTCGCAAGCGCTCCGTCAGATATCCCCGAATCAGCGAGACCGCATATATCATAAGAAATACAATCGGCAGCAGCAGTACCGGCACAATATATCCAATCCGGTACATCCCTTTTACCAGAAGAAAATTACCCAATACGGCTCCGCCAAGCGCTGCAGTTGTCCATAATATCCGCCCTTTGGCCGCCAACAGATAAAATCCACCACACAACAGACCTGTAAGCAACGCAAAAATGACCTTGGAAAACGGAAGCTGTGTCTTCTCCTCCAGCAATGCCTGTATGATATTGGCGTGGATTTCCACTCCATACATCTCACTCTGATGAGCAATCGCCGGCTTGTAGGAATCCTGCATTCCGACTGCATATGCTCCAACCAGCACAATGGCATCCTGAAAAATCCGGGTGTCTACCCTGCCATCCAGAACATCCGCCATGGATATGACCGTATAATCACCCGGCATACCCGAATAGGAAAAATAATACTGATTGCCAGCTCCATAGGTCGGAATATTCGCCGGCTCCTCTCCCCGTGACTTTAGATACTGACGATATATCACAAATGGAAAGCTGTATGTATCTTCCCCTCCATAACTGACCTTCGCCATCGCCTGACGTACATATCCGTCATTGTCCACCGTTGTATTGGCAAAACCGGTCTGCACATTCTCACGCAGTTCTTTATACGGCTCCACCAGATATTTTACAACATATGGATTGTACGCCATCACACCCTTCTCGTCACTCTGCGGCTGTCCCTTGAACACAAAGGAAGACACCGTAACCACATTGCCTGCCTTCCCACACGCTTCGGCAAAATACCGGTCTCCCTCCTCGTCCACGCTCTCACTGTATATCATGTCAAGACCAATTACTGCCGGCCGGCATTCCTCATGTTCATTGAGTTTTTCAACCAGTTCACCCGACAGCCTGCGCCCCCACTGGGCAGTCATGCCGTATTGCTCTAAGGTTTTGTCGTCAATTCCGATGATATATATGTTCTTATTGACATGACCGGGCTTCTGATTCATCAGGTCTGATATGGCGCTGTCCCATTCTCCCAACACATTCAGATAACTGAGTACTGCGGTTAAGATTACAATTCCAAGGGTAATGAGCAGCTTTTGCCACACAGCTTTGGATTTCATAAGCCTTCCTCCCTCCGGCGACTTATAGTTAGCAGTTCATTATACCACACTTTTCAAGGTTTTCCTAGTGTTTCGGCGAGAAACTTTCCAGGCTTTCCAGGCTTTCTAAAAAAGTAGCACAAAAAATAACAGTTCAGCCAGCACCATTCGTTGGTCATGACTGAACTGTTACTTATACACCTAGAAGTTCTATCAGCTCTTCCTTCGTCATATCTGTGATGCCGCCATTCTCTCCACTTAGAATTTCATCGGCAAGATTTTTCTTGGCTTCCTGCATGTGAAGGATTTTCTCTTCGATGGAATCCTTGACAATGAGTTTATATACTGACACAATCTTCGTCTGCCCAATCCGGTGGGCGCGGTCAGTCGCCTGATTCTGCACGGCAAGATTCCACCACGGATCATAATGAATGACTACGTCTGCTCCGGTCAGATTCAGTCCTGTCCCTCCTGCTTTCAGCGAAATCAAAAAGAGCGGAGTATCATCCTCATTAAACCTGCGCACCAGTTCCATCCGCTTTTCCTTGGCGGTCTCACCGGTAATCTTATAATAGCTGATATGCTCCTTTTTCAAGTCCTCCTCCAAAAGCTCCAGCATGGATGTAAACTGGGAGAACAACAGTATCTTATGCTCGCCCTCAATGGCGCTTGTGATGAGTTCCATGCAGGCGGCACGCTTGGCAGATTCGCCGTCATAATTCTCCATAAGCAGTGCCGGGTCACAACAAATCTGACGGATTTTGGTCAGCTCAGAGAGTATCTGCAGCTTGTTTTTGCTCAGCTCCTCTTCGGTCTGTCCATTTAAAATCTGCTGCATATGAACTACCTGTCCGTCGTAGAGACGCTGCTGTTTTTCCTCCATATGGGCATAAACCACTTCCTCCAGCTTATCCGGCAAATCTTTTAACACATCCCCTTTGAGGCGGCGGAGAATGAATGGAGATACCATCTTCTTCAGCCGCGCGGTTGCATCCTGATCCTTATTCTTGGTAATCGGAGTCTCCAACTCTTTCTTAAAGGTATCGTAACCGTACAAAAATCCCGGCATAAGATAATCAAAAATACTCCACAATTCGCTGAGACGATTCTCTATCGGGGTTCCCGTCAGAGCATAGCGTACCCTGCTGTTGATAACCTTAACGGATTTTGCCGCCGCCGTGGTGTGATTCTTGATATACTGTGCTTCATCGATGATTTCATAGGAAAAATGCTTATCCTCATACTCTGCGATATCCCGCTTTAACAAATCATAGGAGGTGACGAGAACATCATAATCCTGATATTGTGCAATAAGCTGCCTGCGGCTCTCCTGCGAACCGGTAATCGCCTGTACCCGAAGCTTTGGCGCGAATCTTGCACACTCCTCCTGCCAGTTATAGACTAACGACGCCGGGGTTATGATGAGCGCCGGGTCTTCCTTCGATGCTGCCAGAAGCACCGCAATGACCTGAAGCGTCTTGCCAAGTCCCATGTCGTCCGCCAGAATTCCGCCAAAACCGCAGGATTCCAGTGTCCGAAGCCAGCGGTAGCCGTACTTCTGGTATTTGCGCATGACATTCTGGAGCGATTCCGGAATGGCATAATCCGCATCCTCGACTGTCTTAAAGTTCTTGACAAGCTGTTTGAAATTCTTGTCACGGTTTGTATAAAAACCCTCGCTCTGCTCCAGCATCTTGTCCAGATACAACGCCCGGTACAATGGAATCTGCATCTTTCCTTTTGTAAAGTCTTTCGGAGAAATATGCATGACATCCAGCATCGCGGACAACTCCTGCAAATTGTTTTCCTCCAGATTCAGAAAATCTCCATTGCGCAGACGATAATATTTTTTCTTCTTCCGGTACTGTTTTAAGATATCCAACAGTTCCTCCTGCGTCAAATCCGTGGAACTGATTTCCAGATTCATGATATCACTCTTAACCGCAACCCCAACCGTAACCGGAATCGATTTGTGTACGCGCAGATTGCGGAATTTGTCTGTGCTTTTGACCTCTCCCATCTCCATCAGGGCAGACACGCCGCTCTCCAGAAAGGCATACATCGCATCCACATCTTCCCCACAGTGAAACAGACCATTGTCCCAATCCTTTTCCGGAAAAAGCTGCTCTACCCGTGTCAGCACCTCCGACTCCCGCTGCACATCGCGAAAGTCTTCCTTTTTTACATCTCCCATACGCCAGTCAATGAGGTTGCACTGTGTCTCCCCATAATTCGCCAGTGCTTTACAGGTAATGTTCCTATTATCCGCATCCAGAAGAAATACAAATTCTGCTTCCGGCGGCAGATATTCCTGTATGACAGGTAAATCCTTCTCTATAACTGTGGCATATTCCTTAAGCGTCGGAAGAATACGATAGCAGAATTCGGACAGATTTTTTCTACCTATCCCAACCTCGATTTTATTGTCATAATCAGCAATTTCATAGAGAGCTGCCATCTGGTGTGAGCGCTCAGCGCTGATACGGTTTAAGGTATGATTCTTATAAAAATACTGGTAGTCCATTCCCCGAATAATCTCAGGAAGCGTCCCCGAAAGCAAAACTCCCTGAAAAGTTCCATCTGCATCTACCTGTTTTCCGACAGAAAGCGTGATTTTCGGGTCCTTCTCTCCAAAACGCAGTGTCGATTTCTGACTCCGGTATCCTGCCTTGTCCGTAAGAGGATATTCTCCCCCATTGACCAGCTCAAAAAACAAATCCAGACGCTTTCCGTACAGTGGGATACGATTCTTAATCAGCTCGCTGTCATCATAGACGCTGCGTCCATATTCATTGGAGTATGCACTTCTGCTTTGCTCTTCCATGACAACGCCGCGAATAAAGTCGTAATATTTGCGGGAGCCGTCCGCAATTCGCGCTGTCGCAAAATCCAATTCATGCTTCGTGCCAAGCGGATGCTTACCATGCTCCTCCACATGGCGGACAAATTCCGTGAGGTTCTTAATCACATAAAGCTTGTCTCTGCCCACTTTAAAGGCCGCATAAAAACCATACGAATCTCTCTCACACTGCAATTCCAAATGCGCCAGATCTGCAATTTCCTCTGTATTCTCCGCCTGTTTCCATGCACGCATACTGCGGAATTCCTGAAGCATCCACTGTCCATAATTATCTGTCGCATCCCCGATATGATGTTTTTCCAGATAATCGTCCAACAGTAGCAGCGCTGCCACCCCATGTACGCAGACAGATTTCTCCTCATCGCCTCTGCTTCGGTAATATCCATAATATCCCTGCAAGGTGCCTGAGCGATACTGCTTGTAGCATCCGGGCACCCTACAGGTACAGGTTAATACCTCGTCCTTGTCAAATTGGACAATAACACTTTTTATCTTCTCCTCATCCAGATACCCCCGGAATTCTCCTATCATATGGGTGACACCATTCCGATTCGGGTATCCGGTCTCCACACTTGAATCCTTGAAGGCGTGTTCCTCAACAAGCTTCTGCGCTTTCTGAACCACCTTTTTACGAAAAATCAGGTCTTCGGTCATCCGCTCTAAGTCAAAATACTGATAACCCGCTAACTTCTTCTGTGCTGCGGTCTTGCGGAACGGATAGACTCTTACGTTGTTCTCCTTTTTAGGTGTTGTGGCAGTACTTCCTGCCTTCTCTGTCACAGCCACCACGTTGTTCCCCGTATCCCTTGCTCCTGATTGTGCCTTCGAAGGCACCTTCTGTGCTTCGATTGCATACATAACCGCTGCAATATGCTTACATGTACCTCCATCTGCTGCATAAGGACAACTGCAGTAGGTTCTCGGAAGTACCGGATTGGAGGCATATATCTCAACATGGTATATCTTCGAGCCTATTACCTTCGCCTGGTAGGTTGCTCCCCGTTTAATCAGACCCTGTACCCGGCCCTGCTTATAATACTGCTGACCTCTCTTTAATATCTCATTCGAAAATAAATAGTCCCACTGCATGATGTGTTGTCTCCCAGTGTATTTTTAGCCGATTCTAAAGTTGATAATCCGCCATTCACTTATTCAGTCTGTCATGGCAGAATTGTTACTTTTGATTGTACAACACATTACTGTATTCCTCAAGTTGTTTACAAATCAATGACATCATTTTGCAAGCTGCTGAATTTGCGCTGTAGATTACCGACATTGTGCTGTAGGTCACTGACATCGGCTCTCAATACACGAATATCTTTTTTTGATCCAGCCACCTCTGTCTTCAGTTCACCGGCATCCTCTTTTAATTCTGCCACCTCTGTCTTCAGTTCCACAATATCGGTCTGCATAACATCCAATTTTTGTAGTATTAAATCAAATTTTTCATCCTGTCCCATGAAAACTCCTTCCCAAATTCATCACATTCAAAACGCCCGCATCGGAAAAATACTGAACAATCAATTCTACAATAATCCAGCACTTACCCTACCAGCTTCACCTCAAGGCGCTTACCGAGGCACTCGGCATATTTCTCTAAAATCTCAATAGAGGTACTATGCTTCTTGGTCTCGATTCTGGCAACATTCGCACGCTGAATACCTGTGTAATCTGCAATATCCTGCTGTGTCTTATGCTGTGCCTTGCGCTCTGCAATAAGCATATCTACAATCTGATCGTGTAATCTATACTCCACTTCAATTAATATATCACCATTCTCTGTGTGTACCATATAATCTGTATTCATATCAAAAATTCCTCCTTAATAAATTGCAAAACCTACACTCATGTTTACAAAATCAAACCTATAATTCCAATAACTAGTCCTGTGACAAATGTTGCAATAGGAATTACCCATTTTACCACAAAACTCTGCTTTTCTTGTCTTCGTTTCTTTTCTCTAATTTCCAATAATGAAGGCACCGACTTATTAATTGTTTTATAATATCCTTGCAATTCTTCTATTATTTGGGGATAATCATCTACTGCTGTTTCTTCTTTCTTATCTCCATTAAATCGTTTTTCAGTCCTTAAAGATGCTATTTCTTCGGAAATAATCTCAATTCTCGGTCTAATTTCAGAATAATAGTTTGGTAACGCACTTTGAATTTCTTCAACGGAATATTGCTCAAGAACATCAATTATTTTATTTCTGTAATTAATCGATAGCATATCACAAATATCAAACAATGCTCTTCGCAAATGGCTTCGCAATTTCTTAGCTTCATCATCAGCATCTTTTTCTTTATATTCATCCAGCTTTTCAATTGCTACTATCCGCATCAAATGGTCTAATGCTGCTCTGAACTCATTCAACGGCTGCAAATTAGTATTTAACTCCGAATCTGTTTCCTCACATAATGCATATAGCCACTTGATTGTATTATATAAACTAAATATTTCTTCCCAATTTATACTTTCGCTCTTATTATTCATGCTAATTATGGCAACTTTCTCTGTAAAGACCCCTCTCGATATTGCTGTGCTTGCTCATCTGTACGATATCGGGCATTCCCAATACGCACTCCACCTGTAAACACTCTTTTCTTATTCTTGTCTTTTACCTCTGTGGTAATCTTCCCTACTTTCGGGAAATCCACAAACAGCATTTGCTTATTCTTTATCATAATTTCCCTCTATTTCTTGTTGTTTACTTTTCTGTTCATCATAATATGAATAATTTCCTAAATAATCTGTACTCATATTAAAATTCCTCCTTAATAAACCGCAAAACAAAAGTATCGATATTGACACAAACATTATGCATCAATCTCGATACTTTGTCAACAAAAACTTTTTACCGCCACACCTTTTCGCATTTACAGGCTTTCCGCAAATCGCTCCAAATCCGCCTTCGTGGTAATCTTATAATTCTTCTCGTCCCCATCAATAAAGGCAATATTCATTCCCGCCAGGATTGCCGGCTCCGAGCTGCCGTTGATCTTCAAAATCCGGTCCGGAAGAAGATTCTCATTTGCTCTCAGATATTTTCCATATAAAAAAGCCTCCGGCGCCTGCCCCGCAAACACTTTCTCCCTCGGAATCAAGGCATCCGCCTGCTTGCCGGAATGGCTTAGATACACCGCATCCTTCATAGGCAGAACCGGCAATATGCCATCCTGTTCATCGGAAAAATCGAGACAACGAAGCAGCAAATCCACCGTCGTATTCGGTCGCGCTCCATCCTGAATTAGTACAACATCGCCCTCCGCTGCCATCCCCTTTAACGCCAACAGCCCATGATAAATCGATAACTGGCGATTCTCCCCGGGTTCTGCAAAACCAAGCAAAGGCAATTCTCCAATCCCCCAGAGCATCTCCTCAATATCCCTATGCCATTCCTTTGCCGCCACAATTACCACGCCTGCAAATCGCCTGCTCTTTGCAATGGTTTCCAGGACATATTGTAAAATTGGTTTTCCCTTTACTTTATAATATTGCTTGGGCACCTCAAGTCCCAATCTTGTTCCAACCCCTCCGGATAAGATTACTGCATAATTCATCTTGTTCCTCCACTATGACAAACAAAACTTATTACTCGTTGTACTAGATTTTCAAGGTACGGATATCCTTTAAAATTTCCTCGTATCC
Source organism: Agathobacter sp. (assembly GCA_045120755.1). Lineage (GTDB taxonomy): Bacteria > Bacillota > Clostridia > Lachnospirales > Lachnospiraceae > Roseburia. Next base: position 14,553 of record JBGVFC010000116.1, read on the forward strand.
TCTCTCCTTGCCAAACAATAGTGTAGTTCCCAGCACAAAGCCATCTACACCAATCGGAGCAAATGTCTTAATCTTGTCCGCACTGCATGCACCATCCCAAAACAGCCGGAATCCCATCTCCTGTTTTAAATCCACAAGACGTTTTACCTTCTGTCCCACATAAGGAAGGTACATCTGTCCCGCATTTCCCGGATTCACGGACATAACCAACACTTTATCTACAATGCGAAGCATTTCCATAACCGTCTCCACACTGGTTCCCGGATTAATGGCAATTCCCGGAACCATTCCCGCATCAATAATCTTCTGCAGTGTAGTAGATGGATGATACTCTGCCTCCGGATGAATGTACACCGTATCACCTTTTTGAAGACTTCGTAAAAACAACTCAATATGTGTATTCGGATGCTCAATCATCAAGTGAACATCCATTGGCTTGCCGGTAGCAGAACGAATATACCGCAAATCATTCAGTGACATCGCATAATTTGGCACATAGCGGCCATCCATGATATCAATATGAAAAGAATCAATTCCGGCCTGTTCCAATTTGTGTACTTCCTCTTCCAAATGTCCAAAATCGGCGCACATCATGGAAGCCGTTAATTCAAAATTCATCCTCAGTTCCTCAACCTTTCCAAAAACAATTTCCTACATTCTACACATGATTTTAACATAATCTTCCGATTTGTCCCGCATAATCTGCAAGCCCTGCTGCAAATTTTCAAGCTCAAACAAATGTGAGATCAATTGTGCCGGACGAATACTCCCCTGTTCCAGCAAACGAAGCACATAATTCCAGTCATCATCTGCTCTCCTTGTATAAGAAGAATTCCATGTCCCCTTTACCGTCAGCTGATTGCGCAAAATTTTCCAATAGATCTGCTTGTCTAAGTTCATATCAGAATACGGATTCCCAACCAGCATCACCCTGCCCGCCGGTGCGGTAAGATTGATTGCCTGTAAAACGGTCTCATTCTTTCCCACACATTCAAAAAAGACATCCACTCCCCTGCCGGCAGTCTGCTTTGCAATCCACTCAGAAACATCTTCCGTTTTGCTGTCGCAATAACGTTCCGGAGCAATCTCCATCCGCTCAATGCACTGCTTCTGAAAATCCTTATTGCCAATCAGGAAGAGATTCTTCACCCCGGCATCCTTTAAAAGCATGGCAAGAAGAAGTCCGATGGTTCCCAGACCGCATACTGCCACAGAAAGTTCTCCCAACCGTTCCAATGTATGCTCCGCGTTTTCTAAATCATCGCCTAAGATTCCTCGCATGGCATGAGCAGCTACCGCCAGCGGCTCCAGCATCGCCGCCTCTTCATATGTAACCAATTCAGGAAGCTCCAACAGATTCCATTCCGGCACCGCCACATACTCTGCAAAACCTCCATCCCGCCGCGAACCAAGATAACTGTAATCCCGGCACATCTCATACTGTTCGCGCCGACAGGCATCACATTTGCGGCAGGGAATCAGGGGAAAAATTCCCACGCGCTTCCCTCGCCACGCAGAATCGGTATTCTCTCCAACAGCAACCACTTTACCGGAAAATTCGTGCCCGAGTATCAGCGGATGCCGATGCGCTCCGGTCTGATAGATGCGGGGAACGTCAGAGCCGCAGATGCCGGCTGCACGGACTCTGACAAGGACTTCATGCGCTGCCGGAACCGGAAGCGACACTTCCTCATAGCGTATATCATTTATATTGTGTAATACATATGCGTTCATCATTATCCGATTTTCCCCTAATCCTGACTCAATCCAGCCGCTTGCGCATCAAGCGGACACGCACCTGCTTTCGGAAAAAGCCAACACCATAACAAATCACCTCAGAGTACCCTTCCTCCGCAAGGTCAAAATCATACTTTTTCTCATCAATCTGGCGCAGCGCTTCCTCGCAGGCAGCATCAAGCTCCTTAAATTTTTTCGCAACTTTCAGTTCTATGATAACCGGAGGAATCGTAATGTCCTGACTATATACACACAAATCAAATCTTCCAAGTCCGGATTCCCGGTTGGACTTCACCGCATATTCCTTCAGATTTGCCATCAAACCGAGGAGAAATCCATGATAAAACCCTTCCTGTGTATCCATATAACTGATGGACTGCAGGAGCTGCTTACCAAGTTCCTCCGCAAAGTGTTCCGCATCTCCGGTGAGCATCGCGTGATACAAAGGTGTTAGGTCACGTATCTTTACCTCATCACGGAACCAGTTATCAATCGTATTCTCATAAATATACAGCAGCTCATTATTTGGAATCATCATCGTCACATAACGGTTCACTCCATCCATGCGCATATCCACCTGACGAAGATACCCTGTAAAAAACAGAAAATTCCATAGATTCTCTTCTGAAGCGTAGATATCCTCATAGGTGATATCCTCATGCACCTTCTTTTCAATGGTTTCTCCGCTCGTCAGTGTCTCAATCTCCCTTCGCACACCACTGTCCGCGCGACTGATTAAATCCTTCACGATACTGTTGGAACTGGTATTGCTCCATGCGGCAGTCGGAAATGCATTTTCATTACTATATAGTCTTTCCGTATAATTAATCACGCTCCACGGATTATAGACCTCTGCATTGCCAAAGTGATAACCGTCGTACCACTCCTTCATCACGCTCATCCGATCCTCGCGCCCGTAAAACCGCAACATCTGTCGCACTTCCTCTTCTACAAAGCCGAAATGCTCTCCATATTCCTCACTCAAAATAGAGATAATGTTCAAATTGTTCAATCCCGTGAAAATGGATTCCCTGCTGATACGCAGACATCCCGTTATTACCGCAAATTCCAGATGTGGATTTGTCTTTAACGCAGACTCAAACAGTGAGCGGATAGTGCTCCATCTGAGACGTATAACGCTCCCCTGCATCCATAATCTTCAGTCCTTCAAACAACGGCTTTCTGCTCACACCATCCAGCGGCTTCTCAAAGAAATATCGCAGCATGCTCAGATTCAAGGTCTTGCCAAAACGGCGCGGTCTGGTAAACAGGTTCACCTCGCCCTTTTTGTCCAAAAGTTCCTTAATCAGCCATGTTTTATCAACGTAATAATACTTACCCGTTATCAATTTTTCAAAATCATCAATTCCAATTGGTAATGGTGTATATGACATGCTTATCCCCTCCTGGAAGACTTCTCTCAAAAATAAAATCCGCTGTGATTGATATCAGTATATCAAATCAGAACGGATTTTACCACAAGCCATACAAATTTACTAATTTGTAAGTATATTTTTCTTCTGCAATAAAGATATACAATCTAATTCTTTTTCTTTTCCCCAATCAATTTTTACTTGTTCAAGCACTATAAAGCCCGCTCTATATGCTAAATACGCAAATATTTTATCACTCATAAAACTTCTTCCATTTGATGATCCTCCAAAGGATGCCTTATAATCAGAATAGTTATTTGAATGATGTATTAACACTTTTCCACCATCTTTTAATACACGATATATATCTTTCAAATACTCATAAATATCCATCATTTCAAAATGTACCACACTGTCATAACTAAATACTGCTGAATATTTATCACTTTGCAAATCACATAGATTAAATCCATTATTGCAATAATATTTTATATTACTATAATCCTTATATCTCTCCCTGCATATCTCTATGTTCTTGTCCAATATATCAACTAATGTTACTTCGCCCGAATCACTAATATAATTCTGCACATGTCTGCCACGTCCGCATGCGATTTCAATTACATTGGTTAAATCCAATTTTTTAAACAGCCGCAGAAACTCTGTATCGTCTCCCCAGAAAGTCCCTAATGCATTTTCTGCGGAAACAAAATAGGCATCCATATCCTCTTCATGAAAGAAAGCGCAATAATCCCGATTAAATTCTACCCTGCCCATATCCAATTCATTACACAAAGTATCCATAGGGTATGCTTTGCCTCCATCTTGTTCTATTGTTTTACATATTTCATTTCTTTCATCATCATTTGCTATCGCAATAATAAACGGCAGATTCAGCTTGATG
>JBGVFC010000117.1:0-2254 GCA_045120755.1 Agathobacter sp.
TACCATGGTGCATTTTCTCTTGCCTGCGTAGCCCATTTTCTTGCCCGATTGGCATCCTCAAGGCTGTTTGTCAGCAGACAGCCACCGGCGGAGCCGGTGATAATCTTGTTGCCATTGTATGAGATGGCGGCATAATCACCAAAGGAACCACACTGCTTTCCGTCAACCGTTGCTCCCATTGCCTCTGCGGCATCTTCAATCAGCAGCGCACCATGCTTTTCACAAATACGCTTAATCTCATCGATTCTTCCCGGAAATCCATACAACTCTGCAGATACGACCAGTTTTACCTCCGGGTACATCTCAAAAGCCTTTTCCAGCGCAACCGGGTCCATGTTCCAGGAATTCCTCTCCGTATCAATGAAAATCGGAATGCCGCCCTCGTAAACGACCGGGTTTAAGGTTGCGTCGAAGGTCATATCGGAACAGAATACTTTTTTGCCTTCCAAAGCGCCATGTGAAATTGCAGGCTTTCCGTATAACCGCTCTCCTGCCAGCTTACAACACAGATGAAGTGCAGCCGTACAGGAGGAAAGTCCTACGGCATATTTTACGTCGGATTTTTCAGCTGCGATTTTCTCTACCTCATTGATATTCGCACCAACGGTTGACATCCAGTTGGTCTCATAGGCTTCTGTTATGTATGCTAATTCCTCGCCGTGCATGGTCGGACTTGCCAGCCATACTTTGTGCGCGAACGGTTCATAATTATGTTTGCTCGGATGAAACATGTTTTTGTCCTCTTTTCCAGTAAAACGGCAAACAGCCCACCGTTTTGAATAAAACGAGTGAGCGTTTTCCTATGCACATTCCCGCTTATATGTCGTCACAATCGCGCTCACATAATCCTGAATGTGCTCATCATTCTCATAGCTGAGCTTCATAAGCTGCTGAAGCTGTTCAATAAATGTTCTCTCGTCAAATGCAATCGGACATCCGATATAGATGAGGTCGTTGGCTGTCTTTTTCAGTCCCTCTTCTGTCATCAGTTTCTCTTCGTAGAGCTTCTCGCCCGGCCGGAGTCCGGTATATATAATCTTGATGTCTTCGTCCGGTTTGTGTCCGGACAGCTTGATGAGGTTGCGCGCCAGTTCGTCAATCTTGACCGGTTCGCCCATGTCGAGGACGAAGATTTCTCCTCCCTTGGCATAGACACCTGCCTGAAGCACGAGGCTGACCGCTTCCGGAATCGTCATGAAGTAGCGGATGATGTCCGGATGGGTGACCGTTACCGGACCGCCCTCCTCAATCTGCTTCTTAAACAGCGGAATCACAGAGCCGTTGCTTCCCAAGACATTGCCGAAGCGGACTGCCACATATTCGGTGTGTGGTACTGCAACTATCTTCTTGAAGTTACGCATACTGCCGTCTTCATCCTCGGCATGTGCAAAAAGCTGTGGGATTTCACTGGCTCTTCCCTCTTTAATCATCCGGTCAAAAGTCTGGATGACCATCTCACAAAGGCGCTTGCTTGCTCCCATTATATTTGTCGGATTGACCGCCTTGTCGGTACTGATTAACACAAACCGCTTGCAGCCGTACAGCATGGCTGCATAGGCAGTCTTGTAGGTTCCGATGACATTGTTCTTGATTGCCTCATTCGGGCTGTCCTCCATCAGCGGCACATGCTTGTGTGCGGCTGCGTGATATACGATGTCCGGCCGGTAACATTCAAATACCTGCTGGATTCTTCTTGAATCGCGTACAGAACCTATCAACACCGTAAGGTTCAAATCCGGGAACTTCTTCTTCAGCTCCTGCTGAATATCATACGCATTGTTTTCATAGACATCAAAGATAATCAGTTGCTTCGGATGGTGTCCGGCAATCTGTCTGCACAGCTCCGAACCGATACTTCCGCCTCCGCCGGTGACCAGAATCGTCTGGTTGGAGATTGCGGCAAAAATTTCATCCATATTGACCTGAAGCTGTTCTCTGCCGAGCAGATCCTCAACTGCTACCGGCTTCATCTTACTGACGGTCACTTCATCATTACGGAACTGGTAAATCGCCGGCAGACTCTTTAAATCACAGCCAGTCTCCTTGCAGATGTTGAGGATGTCACGCTTGTTCTCGGCGCTTGCACTCGGCAATGCCAGGTAGATACGGTCGATACCATAGCGTTCCACACTTGTAAGGATTTCATCTCTTCCTCCCACAATCGGAACACCGTCAATATAGCGATCCCATTTGTTCGGGTTGTCATCGATAATACAGCAGACCTTCTCATTGATTTCCTTTGCCATCTTGATAT
>JBGVFC010000118.1:0-3474 GCA_045120755.1 Agathobacter sp.
CCTTAAGTGCCAGCTCAAGATCCTGATTATCAACATCACGAAGCACACGCTGAATGGAGCGGTCGTCCAAAAGCAGAATATCCTCGAATACAAACATCTTCTTGCGGATTTCGTCTGCCAGCTCCGGAACCTCGATTTCCATGGACTCCATAATATGTTTTTCGGTTCCTCTGTCAACATTATTCAAAATCTCAACAACCGCATCGACACCACCCGTAATGGTGTAATCCTGATTAACAAGGGAAGCCAGCTTGCGCTCAAGCACACGCTCCACTTCTTTGATTACATCCGGCGATGTCCGGTCCATAAGTGCAATTCTCTTTGCAACATCTGCCTGCTTCTCCGGCGGAAGTGCACCAAGCACCATGGATGCCTGTGATGCCGGCAGATAGGATAAAATCATCGCAATCGTCTGCGGATGTTCATCCTGGATAAAGCTCAAAAGCTGACTCGGATCGGTCTTTCTCACAAACTCAAACGGCCGAACCTGCAGGGAAGCAGTAAGCTTCGAGATGACGCCCTGTGCCTTCTCCTCTCCAAGTGCCTTTTCAAGCAGATCCTTCGCATAGCCGATACCGCCCTCCGCTATGTACTGCTGTGCGAGACAAACCTGATAAAATTCGTCCAGCACCTCATCCTTAATCTGTGGGGAAACACTCCGCGTATTGGCGATTTCCAAGGTAAGTTCTTCAATTTCATCTTCTTTTAGGTGTTGAAAAATCGTAGCCGCCTTCTCAGGGCCGAGCGCAATCAATAAAATTGCCGCTTTCTGAACACCATTGTAAGAGTTATCATTCATTCGGTTACTCCCAATCCTCATTCAGCCAGTTGCGAAGAAGCTGTGCAACTGCATCCGGATTTTCATCAACGAATTTTTCAATCAGAATACGTGTCTCGGACTTCTCAGAATATCCGATATCTGCAAGGATATCCTGATTTTCCCCGGTAGCCTCCAAAAGCTTCTCCACGGATATCTCCGGTTCCGGTTCCGGTTCATCGGTTCTTCTGGTACTTCTGATTACAACATAGCCTAACAATCCTACAATCAGTACCGCAAGCAGAATCTGCAACAATGTACTGAGTGAGAACGCTGACTGCTCAGTGGATTCAAAAACAGGATTCTCATAAAAGATAAACTGTACATTGTCTGTCGGGATTCCTGCAGCTTTTGCCACGCCGTTCACCCACTCGTCATCGACCTCGAGCTTCACAGGCTCGCTTTTTGAAGCCTTGAACTCCTCAAACGTGATATCATCCAGTTCTCCCTGCGCCCTGAGCTGGTCTTCGTTGTAGATGACATTGCGGGTTGTCACAACAGAGACCGTGGTCTTGTCGTGATTAATCTCACCGCCCTCGCGGATTGTTGTTGTCTCTCTCTTGTTGGTCAGATACTGCGTCTGTGTATCGGAAACCTCATAGTAGGTATTGCCATCCGAATCAATATAATATGTCGTATCGTCATTGCTGTCGGTACCCGGCACACCGTTATAGCTGCCGTTGCCGGATGCCGTATATTCACTGGTACTGTCAATCATGCCGGTATTTGAACCGTCTTCATTGCCATAGTATTCGGTTGTGATTTCCTGCGAATTGGAATAATCCACATCCACCTGCATGGAAACCTGGACACTCGAGAACAGTGGAAATGCCTGCAGATACTGTTCAACTTCATTCCGCATAAAATTAACCGTCTTCTGTGTACTCGAAATCTGACTGCTCGTAGTACCCGGTGCAGTCCCTGCATGCTCTGCAGAATATAAGACATTGCCATCCTGATCTACTATTGTAACGCCCTCTGTCCCGTCATTGCCAAGCTCTGTTGCGACAAAAAGTGCCAGTCCGTATGCCTGATCCTCATCAATCGTACCGTTCAGTTCCAGTTTGACAGCCGCAGTCGACTGCTCCTGACTGGCAAGAATCGTACCTGAGGTATCCGGCACGGTAATATCCACCGTCGCAGATTTCACAAAAGAAAACTGCTTCAGATGATCTTCAAATTTTTGCTCCTGATAATCCTTGTACAGCTTCTGCTTGTCCGCTTCCGTACGGGAAAAACTTCCGTCTACCACATTCTGTATGGAATAGGACACGGATGCAATATCATTCTGCGCCAGCGAATAACAGGCAGTTGCCTCATCCGCCTGTGCTACCTGAAACGTCATTCCGGCATCCACCGTCTGATAGCTTACTCCGCTTGAAGTAAGGATATCATTGACCTCACTTGCTTCCTTCATCGTCTCTGCCGTATAGATTGTCACCCACTGCGGGCACGACACTACATACGCGAGGATGACCAGTGCAATTATAACAACTGCAGCCACACTGATCATGAGTGCCCGCTGCTTATTATTGAATTTTTTCCACCACTCAGCAATCCGCTTGAGCATCTTCTGTAACCATTCCGGCATCTGTCTCTACCTCTTGCATCTGTATTTCAACCACTCTTTTCTTCTGATTATACCTGCATCTGCATCAATTCCTTGTATCCATCAATCAGACGGTCACGGACGGCAACCGTATATTGCAGTGCTACCTCTGCCTTGGTCATCGCAATCAGCAGGTCATGCGTATTATCGGACTCACCCAGTGCAAACTGAATCTCTGCCGATTCGGCTGCATTCTGTAGCTCATTGGTCTCCTGCAAAGATGACATAATGGAATTAAGCACAGCATCAAAGCTTGCACCTTCCGTCTTTTCAGTATCCGCAAAAGACGTCTTCGCCGCAATACTGTTCCAATCATCCATATTGATTCTGCTTAAAGAAGAAATATCCATGGTCCTGTCTCCTCGTGTATTACTTGCTGTTTATCGGAATGCACCGGATTTCCCGGCTAAGAATTACTGACCAATCTGCAGTCCCGCCTGCGCCATAGTCTTGCTCGCATCAAACGCAGTCGCGTTCGCCTCATAAGCCCTTGTCGCATCAATCAGATTCGTCATCTCTGTCACCGTGTTGACATTCGGATAATATACATATCCGTTCTCATCCGCATCCGGATTTGCCGGGTCATATACCTGTACAAAATCCGTCTCATAATCTTCCGTCACGCTGGTGACTTTGACACCGTTCCCGACCAGCGCATTCTTAGAGTTTGAAAAATACTGACTGAATGGTGTCACACTCTTCTCCGAAAAAGTAACCACTTTGCGCCGGTACGGTTCACCGCTTTCGGTAGATGTCGTATTGACATTCGCGATATTCTCTGCAATGATATCTGTCCGGAAACGCTGCGCCGTCATACCCGACGCGCTTATATTAAACGCCTGAAATAAACCCATACCTGCTTCCTCCATTCCTATCTGTCACTTGATACGGAATCTGTATCCACTATGAAATTACTGCCTTCATTCTCGTAAACTCCGAAGTAATGCTCTTCGTAAGCGCCTGATACTTAATCTGTTCTGACGCAAGCTCCACTTCCTCTGTATCAATATCCACATTGTTGCCGTCCAGCCGATAGGAATACTGGCTG
>JBGVFC010000119.1:0-6815 GCA_045120755.1 Agathobacter sp.
TTATTTCTGCGCTGACAACGAAGCCAGTTGCTCAGACGGAAATCGTCATAGGTGAAGTTATCGGGAACCGTATTGATGTCTCCGTATTCCTTAATATATTTAAGGCAGTACTGATATCCGGTTTCCCATTTATGTTCAAACCGGTCCCAGGACATTCCGATAGCTTCCAGCAGATGAATCTGCTCTTCAGACAATCTGCCCTTTGCATAGCTCTCCCGCTGGGAGGATATCCATATGCCAAGCTTTTGTCCTTCCACCTCATAGTCATGGGGAATGACAAGATTCCCATGTTCTTCGTAAAATGCTTCTGCCAGCTGGTAGTTCTGCATCCATTTGCGAACCAGAACGGAATTCCACTGAATCCCAATCTGCTCCAGCGCCTTGATTTGTTCTGCCGATAATTTTCCTTGTGCATATTTTTTGCGGACACTCCGGTAAAGGCGTCCCAGTTTCACACCGGATGATGTCTCATAGGCAGCCGGAATATCCAGATTGCCATGCTGCCGGTAATATTCCACAGCAGATTCGTAAAACAGCTTCCATGTCCGGTCCTCTGCCGAGAGCCAGTCCATTCCGATACGGTCTAAAGCCTCGATTCTCTCGCGCGTCAGACCGACAGCCCCCCTCCTTCGATTGAGGCGCTGCGTTCCAATCCATCGGCCCAGTGCATAACCGTCCTCCGTCACATAGGAAAGTGTCGGGAGAAGTTCTCCATGTTCTTCGTAGTATTTCTTTGCTTCCTGATACATCACATCCCAGGAAGCGGTCAGTGTCCCCTCCAGGGAATCAATCAGAGTCAGGCAGTCCGCCAGCTCACCGATGACCTGAAATGTTTCGTTGACCACCTTGTCTTCCCTGCCGGTTTCCCGCATATAAGCGAGGGCTTCGCTCATTTCTTCTCTGACCGTGTCGATGCTGCACAGATTCTCGATGTTGTTGACAATGTCGAATATCACCGGTTCTGTCTGCTTTGACGCAGACAGCGCCCTTCCAATCTGCTGCTTATATATAATGGGCGATACGGTCGGCCGCAAAAGAATCACGCCGGATACCCCGTCTACATGAATCCCCTCATTTAAGGCATCAATGCAGAACAACAGCCGCAAATGCGTGGTATCCGTATCCTGCTTGAATTTTTCAAATTCCATACCGGAGGACGGGTCATCTGCATACACGGAATAGGTATGGGGATTTCCATCTACCAGCCGGAACCACTCATGCACCTTGCCAAGTGCCTCCTGCATGGCTTCATAATCAGCGCAAAATACGATGTATTTTCCGGTCCGGTCTGTCATATGCCTGTCAAAAATCTCATCCAGACCATCTGCCTGATTCAGTGCACGCTTCAGTTGTTCCAAATAGTCTTCCGCCTGCTCTCTGCGCAGATTGTTTTTGATTTTTTTTAACCTGCAGCTCGTACTTATCCAAATCTTCCTTATAAGAAAAGTACGACATGACATACTTCGGTGGATTCAAAATTCCCCGGACAATGGCTTCACCTAACGTCATCTCACTGGCAATATGCCCGTCAAAGATTTCATCCGACATATCTCTCTGATTGTCGAGATAGCGCACTGCGGTTGCGGACAAGCCCAGCACAGGAACACTGGCATACATGGCGAGCAGTCTGTCCACTCCATAGCCCCAGGCTTCTGCCCCGCAGCGGTGAAACTCATCCAGTACAATATAGTCCGGCTCAATTTCCCGCATTTCTTCCTCTGTCATATTCATAAGCCGGGCATAAGTGATAAACCGGATATTATCCGGTCTGTATCCATCACTTACTTTTTCAAGATTCTCCAATTGGGTAGCAAATATGTAACCGGACGGTGCCAGCCAGCATATGGTTTTCTTGGGGTTGTCCTCACATAGCTTGAATCCGATCATGGATTTTCCGGTACCGGTAGGATGAATGACGGCTGCCTTCCCCACCTGGGCAAGCATGGCTGTGACGCGCTTATATGCTTCACGGTTATGCTCATAGAGCTGAATTGCCATACTATCATCTCCCATCCCTGCTTTGGCCGGATATGTTCGGAAAAGTATACTTTGTCGGATTTTTTTATTCCCCCTCTATCGGTCGTCCGTCTGCGGTTTTTTCATCATTTCGTGCATATTCTGTTGCCCTGTCGTAAAAGGTAGACCTTGCCATACCGCATTCATGTGCCGCACCCGTCACGGTTATCTCTCCCACTCTCCACTTTTCGTACACCTGATAGAAATTTTCAGGCAACGGCATAGGCTCTCTTCCGAATTTCACGCCTCTTGCCTTGGCCGCAGCGATGCCTTCCGCCTGTCTTTGCCGGATATTTACCCGTTCATTTTCCGCCACATAACTAAGCACCACCAGCACGATATCCGCCAAAAATGTTCCCATCAGATCTTTTCCCCGTCTGGTATCTAAAAGCGGCATATCCATCACTACAATATCTGCTGCCTTCTCTTTGGTAATGAGCTTCCACTGCTGCATGATTTCCTCATAATTCCGCCCCAGCCGGTCAATACTTTTGATATACAGAACGTCATTCTTCCTCAGCTTGCGCAGCAGCTTCCGGTACATCGGCCTGTTGAAATCCTTACCGGACTGTTTATCTACATATATATTTTTCTTTGGAATTTCCATATTGTGCAGAGCAATCAGTTGCCTTTCTTCGTTTTGATCCTTGCTGCTTACCCTTGCATATCCGTAAATCTCCATAGCCACCTCCATGAACTGTTACATTTTTCGCAGATATAGGATAAAATAAAAAATTGCGCAAAAAAAGCCGGGGCAGATTTCTCTGCTCCAGCTTCTCGTTATTGCTATTTCATTTTTCTATCCGATTAATACTTTCTTTCCTTCAAATGCAAAACCATACTTCCGAATTTTTGTCTCCGGTATTCCCTTCTCCATCAAAACAGCCGCATAGTTCTTCTCATCAATCTGCGCAAGGGCGGAAGCAACGGTATCGGATAAGTTTTTTTCATCCTCGTTATCAAACACCTTAAACTCTATAATTATGGCATCATCTGCCGCTTTCCTCGGTTCCAGCATCACATCATACCGCCCAAATCCGCTTTCCCGATTCGAGGTGATGACATAACGGTTCCGCAAATCCACCATAAGCCCTAGTACAAAACCATGATAAAACCTCTCCGGTTCCGCTCCGGAAGGACGGTTACCGGCATCAAAATAGCTAAACGTACTAAGTGCAACGCGGTTCATATACGCATTCATTGCTTTTCTGTCGCCCAAAAGCAACGCCTTGATAAAATCATTATAATTGGAACCTTCCTTCTTAAACCAGCCTCTGACCATGGCTTCGAACATCAGCCGGACCTCCAGATTCGTCAATGTAAGTACACACTCCGGCTCCAGTCCGTCATATTCACCTGTTGATACGAATTTCTCCGTTTCTACAACCTTCAGATAACCGCTGGCAAGCAGGAGACTCCAGATAGCATCTTCGTTATTGTCCAACTGATTATACACAATCTGCTCATCCAGCGCTGTGGTAATCGTCTCTCCTTCCAAAAGCCGCTCAAAGGTTTTCTTAATGTCACCGCTTCCCTCACGAATCAGTTTTCCCACCAGACCATTGGCGCTCGTGTTTGCCCAATAGGTATTAAACTTTCCGGTATCCAGATAATTGATGATGGACCACGGATTATAGATATCATGGATATCGCCAAACACAAATCCGTCGTACCACCGTTTTACCTGTTCCTTGTCACTTAAGCCCATCTCATCCATGGCTGCAAATACTTCTTCTTCCGTAAATCCAAAAGCAGTGGCATATTCCCCCGACGTGGTAGTCACCACTTTCAGATTATTCAAATCAGAAAATATGGACTCCTTGCTGACTCTGGTGATTCCGGTCATCATGGCACGCTCCATGTACGGATTGGTCTTAAACGTGGAATTAAACATACTCCTGGTAAATGCCACCAGCTCATCCCAAAATCCGTTCACATACGCCTCCTGCATCGGAGTATCGTATTCATCCAGCAGGATAATCACCTTTTTCCCGTAATAACGACTCATAAAATCTGCCAGATAATGAATCGCTATTGTCGCCGTCGTTTCATCCATACGGCTGTTCACACTCAAAAAATATCGCTTTTCCTCTTCCGTAAGCAATCCGCTATCCAAGAGAAAAATATGCTTGTTATATAAATCGGTGAGAATCTGATAGATTCTTTCCAGTGTCTTCTGAAACGTATTCTCCTTCACATTGGCAAAGGACAGACTAATCACCGGATACGTTCCCTGCAGCGCCCTGTACTCCTCATTCTCCCAGATAGAAAGACCTTCAAACAGCTCTCCCTGTCCGGCATATTTGTTTGAGAAAAAATGCTCCAGCATACTGATATTCAAAGTCTTTCCAAAACGCCTCGGTCTTGCAATCAGTGTAACAGAATCACCGCTAGACCACCACTCCCTGATGAAATCTGTCTTATCCACATAAAAATAATTCATTTCACGAAGCTTCGCAAAATCCTGTATGCCAATTGCTACCGTTCTTGGTCTGCTCTGTGTCCCCATAGGCACCTCCCGGCTCTTAGTCCTCGTTCATCTTCGCCAGCTTGGCTGCCTGGTCGGCAGCAATGCAGGCATCGATAATTTCCTGAATATCTCCATTCATAATCTTATCCAGCTTATACAGCGTCAGATTGATACGATGGTCGGTCACGCGGCCCTGCGGGAAATTATAGGTACGGATCTTCTCCGCACGGTCACCGGTACCAATCTGGCTGCGGCGCATCTCAGATTCGGCATCCTGCTTCTTCTGAAGCTCCAGGTCATACAATTTGGCACGCAGGAGTGCAAATGCCTTCTCTTTGTTCTGAAGCTGTGATTTCTCGGTCTGACTGTAGATTACGATTCCGGTCGGATAATGTGTCAGACGTACCGCAGAATCCGTTGTATTGACACACTGACCACCGTTACCGGAAGCTCTCATTACGTCAATCCGGATATCCTTCTCGTCAATCTGGATATCGACATCCTCCGCCTCCGGCATAACGGCTACGGAACAGGTCGAGGTCTGGATTCTGCCCTGGGATTCGGTCTCCGGAACACGCTGTACGCGGTGAACACCGGACTCGTATTTTAAGATGGAATAAGCGCCCTGTCCCTTGACCATAAATTCTACGGATTTCATTCCGCCGATACCGGTCTCATCCGCTTCCAAGATCTCAACCTTCCAATGGCGCCCCTCCGCATAGTGTACATACATACGGAAGATTTCGGCTGCAAAAAGTGCTGCTTCCTCTCCGCCGGCACCTGCACGGATTTCCACAATAACATTCTTGTCATCGTTCTCATCCTTCGGAAGAAGCAGGATTTTAAGCTCATGCTCCAGTTCCTCCACACGGGCCTTTGCGTCATTTAACTCTTCCTTGGCAAGCTCGCGCATTTCCTCGTCCGACTCCTCATCAAGCATAGCCAGCGAATCCTCAATATTCTGCTTGCACTGTTTGTATTCCTTATACGCATCAACAATCGGAGCCAGATCACTCTGCTCCTTCATCAGCTTGCGGAAACGTACCGGATCGTTGGCAACGTCCGGCTCACTTAATATATTCATTAATTCTTCAAAATGATGAAGCAAATCTTCTAATTTATCAAACATACTTAACCTCTCTATTTTTCATGTAATATAATGCGATATCATGTACTTTGGCTGATACCTATGCGCATGCGCGCGTGATATAATTTCGCTACGCCACTACAAGTCGTGCACCCATTTTCCGCACACAACCCTGTCATTCCCTGCGAGGTCCTTCGTGACACCGACCTCTGCAAAACCAGCATAATTCATCATATCACAGACATCCTTTCCCTGATCACAGCCAATTTCAAACAGAAGCCAGCCGTTTGGCTTAAGATGCTTTTTGCTCTCTGCGACAATCCTGCGGTAAAAATACAGTCCGTCTTCCCTGCCGTCCAGCGCGATGAGCGGTTCAAAGCAGGATACCTCCGGCATCAGGGCCGGAATCTCTTCCGAACGGATATATGGGGGATTCGATACAATCATATCATAGGAATCGCTGACCTGGTCAAACAAATCGCTCTTTTCAAAAGAAGCCTGCACTTCATTTAGTCTGGCATTCTCCTTCGCCACGAGAAGTGCCTGTTTGGATATATCATATCCAACGCCCTGCACACCAACCGCATTCTTTAAGATACTGATCAGAATACAGCCGGAGCCGGTACACATATCCATCAGCTTCATGCCCGGTTCGATACGCTTTAACGCTTCCTCCACGAGAGTCTCCGTGTCCTGACGCGGAATCAGCACATTGGAATTGACCTTAAAATTCAGTCCCATGAACTCCTGCTCTCCCGTGATATACTGAAGCGGAACTCTCTCGGCACGCTTTTTAACCAGTGCTTCGTAGGCCTCCTGCTGTTCTGCCGGCATAGTCTCACCCATATGTACATAATAATAGGTATGGTCTATCCTGCACGCCATCGCCAGAAGCAGCCACGCGTCATTTTTCGCATCCGCAATTCCGGCCGCCTGTAAAATTTGTTCTCCGTTCTCCATCGTCTCCCGATATGTCATACAGTGTTCCTCACTGACCTTTTCTTATTCCTCAGCTACCGCTTCCCCGTGCGGTGTGTCTGCCTTGTCTTTCAATACCGATTCCTCGTTCTGCCATGCCTTCCAGTCAAAGACTGCATTGACGGATGCAATCCCCACCTCGATCATTCCATCATCCGGCTCACTTGTGGTCAGCTTCTGCATGAGAAGCCCCGGTGAACTCAGGGCATTCACAAAAGCGTTGTCATAGCGCCCTGCCAGACGGATAAATTCATAGGAAACACC
>JBGVFC010000120.1:0-6951 GCA_045120755.1 Agathobacter sp.
CTCCATCATAAAAACTCTTCTTGACCGCATGCTCCTTCTTGTCAACGGTAACTCCCGCCCAGTTTCCAACACGCTCGCTTCGTCCGGTCAGGGCATTGAACATGGTCGTCTTACCTGAATTGGGATTTCCTGTCATTGCAATTCTCATAACTGATCTCCTTTTTGTTTTATATCTCTTATTTATGTTAGTCAATTCTAACTAACGTTTAAAAAATAAAGTGACAAGTCACTTATTTTTACAGCTACACATCCAACCAATTGTACTTTCAACAAGAATACGCAAATTCATTCTGATTTTCAAGCTCAATAGTTTCTGCCAAATGCCGGTCCATGTTATATCTTCCATCTTTGATTGACGCAACAAGCCCTCCTCTTTTCCTGCTCACTACCGTAATCGGTTCGCCACTGTAACAGCCAAGTGAAAACAAAAACGCATTCAGCTCCTCATCCTCCGTATTGACTTTGCAAATCCTATATTCGATTCCTTCTACTGCATCTGCTAAGGTCATTTTCTCATCTCCTTCATTATCCTGATATGAATTTCTAACAAACCTTCGGTTAGTCTCATGTAACTTTATTTAGAATAAACTATCTTCCTTTTTTTGTCAATTACTAATTTGATATGCGTCTCCATAACCAACTTAACAGTGAATCATGCTTGCATGAATGTGTGTACAAGATTCCTTATAATTTCTCCTCAAAATCCGCATAAGCGCCTTGTTTTTGCAAGCAATCTTTCGCATGCATATTTTTTCGCATTTTTTCCGTCATTTAAAATTTTCCCTGCAATCGTATCCCTAAGAATGAATTTTGGATTTTTGTAAAAAAACAGACTCTTTATTGTCGCCATCCCGAATATCAATTATAATTAGTAACGAAATTGCGAATGACACAGGCGGAACGGTTACTTAATCAGGGAATAACCGATATTCTAAGAAAAGTGAGGGATCTCAATGGAACATAACGAAACATCCAATAAGAAACAGACGAAGCGGCTGGCAATCCGACACTATTTTTCCACCCTCTTCGATGTGCGAAGTGACATGGTAAGCTATGATGAGCTTCATGGAATGATGGAAGAAAATACAGTGATTCACGGCTCTAATATGTGGATACTGATTATGGCGATTCTGATTGCCTCGATTGGTCTGAATACCAATTCGACCGCCGTAATTATCGGTGCGATGCTGATTTCTCCGCTTATGAGCGGCATCCTGACCATGGGCTATTCCCTGGCAACCAGCGATTTGTCACTGCTGCGCAAAGCGTTTACCAACTTTTTAATACAGGTGGTCATCAGCCTGATTACTTCCACCATCTATTTTTGCATCACACCGCTCGATGTAGCGACCAGTGAAATGATTGCGCGGACAAGTCCGACCTTGTGGGATGCCCTGATTGCTCTGTTCGGCGGTATAGCCGGAGCTATTGGAAATACCCGTCAGAAAAAGGGCAATGTAATTCCCGGTGTCGCCATTGCAACCGCACTGATGCCGCCGCTTTGCACCGTCGGCTACGGCCTGGCAACCATGCAGTCACGTTTTATCTTGGGTGCGTTTTATCTGTTTACCATCAACACTCTGTTTATCATGCTCTCGGCAGCTTTTGTGACAAAGCTCATGGGCATTCCTGCCCACCAGTCGAAGGATGCCAGGCGCCAGAAGCGGGTACGCCGCCTGATTACCATTATTACCATACTGACCGTCATTCCAAGTATTCTGATTGGTTCCGTGAAAGTTTATCAGACCGTGATGGAGCAGAATTTTTCCAGCTATCTGGAAAATGAATTTACATTTTCGGATACACAGGTTGTGCAGAGCAATCTCGACATAGGTTCACAGACGATTTCCGTTTCACTGGTAGGCTCACAGATATCGGATGATGTTATCGAGCGGCTGGAACAGGCCCTTCCGCAATATAATCTCGATAATTACACCCTGCATGTGACGCAAAACAACTTCACGGAGGAGGACAATTCCGAAATCGTTACGATTGCCGTTCAGGAAAAAACGATTCAGGACCTTCAGGTTCTCGTGTCAGAGCAGCAGAACGAAATTGACCAGATGCAATCCATTCTGTCCGAACAAATTGACTGCGCGGCACTTGCAGAAGATGCGGAGGTTATCTTTACCAAATTGTCGGAATGCAGTTGCGGAATCATGTCAGATAACAGCGGCGAATATATTCTCCTGTGCGCGGAGACCACGGAAGAACTTCTTCCGGAGGAAGAACAGACCATACAGAACTGGCTGATAAGAGAAACCGGGTTAAAGCGGGCTAAGCTGCATATCACAGAAGTCGCTGTTCCTGAGGAGGAATCGGCTTCCGATATTTTACAAAAAACGTCTTGAAACAACTAACGATTTGTGTTAGATTAAACATAAAGAAAGACACTTGCGCTAACAAGTGTCTCTCAATACGGATAGTATCCATTCCAACATGGATGCTCCCAAGGCTAAACTTTTATGTTCTTATGAACACCGCCTAACCTGTGGTTGAGACAGGTTAGGCATTTTTATTTCTTGTTTCTCTTACTGAGAAAGGCAAGAACCGCAACAATCAAGCTGCCGAAGGTAAACAACAAAGTTAAAATACCTATAAAAATCGAAACGATCTCGTAAGCTGTCATAGTCACGCACCTCCTCTCTTCTTATGTAGCCCAACTATCAAGTCAGACATAAGCTTGGGAGGCTTGCCACTTTGCTTTGTTCCGGCGATGTCAAAGTGACATCACCGGATGCATAGCGTCCTGTCATGGATTTTCCGTACAAAAATAATAGCACACTACTAAATAGTTTTCAACAAAATTCACGCTTCGTCAATGTGTTTTTATACGAAATTTATTTTCCAACATATCCCGTACTTAATTCGTATCATGCACCGCTCCGATGAGTTCTTTGATATCCTGTACCTGATATTTTCTCATATAATCTTCAATTCCTGCGACAATCTTCTCGGTTGCCTTCGGATCTGCAAAATTAGCGGTACCAACGGAGACAGCGGTTGCGCCTGCAAGAATCATCTCAATGGCATCTTCAGCATTCATGATTCCACCCATTCCGATAATCGGAATCTGTACCGCCTGCGCGGTCTGATATACCATGCGCACTGCCACCGGATGAATTGCCGGACCGGACATGCCGCCGGTTTTGTTGGCAAGCACAAAGGTTCTGCGATTGATATCGATTTTCATTCCGGTAAGCGTATTGATGAGGGAAAGCGCATCTGCTCCGCCCGCCTCTGCTGCCTTTGCCATCACAGTAATGTCTGTGACATTCGGAGAAAGCTTCATGATAATCGGCTGCTTTGCACGCTTTTTTACCTCACGGGTGATTGCTTCAACTGCCTTCGGATCCTGACCAAATGCAATTCCGCCTTCCTTGACATTCGGACATGAAATGTTAATCTCCATCATATCAATCGGTTCATCCGCCAGACGCTCTACCACTTCGCAATATTCTTCGGTTGTGTGACCACAGACATTGACAATAATCTTCGTGTCATACTGCTTTAAAAAAGGAATATCCCTCTCGCAGAAGAGGTCGATTCCCGGATTCTGCAGGCCGACTGCATTGAGCATTCCACCATAGACCTCGGCAACACGCGGAGTCGGATTTCCCATCCACGGAACATTCGCAACTCCCTTCGTTACAACTGCGCCAAGCTTATTCAAATCAACAAATTCACTGAATTCCGCCCCTGAGCCAAACGTTCCTGAGGCAGTCATAACCGGATTCTTTAATTCCACACCACACAGATTCACGCTTGTATTGATCTGCTTTGTATCATCCATTATAATTCTACCTCCTTTGCATTGAATACAGGTCCTTCCTTGCAGATTCGCTTATTATGCACATTCGTATGAGCGTCCTTGTCTGTGCTCTTACATACACAGGCAAGGCAGGCTCCAATTCCGCATGCCATACGCTCTTCCATGGAGATATAGCACTCCATATCATGCTCCTTCGCATAGGAAGCCAGCGCGCGAAGCATTGGCATTGGTCCACAGGCATAGATGACCTCTGCATCAAGCCCGTTCTCCTCAATTGCATTCAGCACATTTCCTCTGGTGCCCAGTGAGCCATCCTCCGTTGCCACATAGGTTGCCCCCTGTTCCCTGAATTCATCTAATAAGAAGGTCGAAGCATCCCGATAGCCCATGACAATCGATATCTCCGGCTTTTGTGCACCATCTGCAAGTCCCATTGCCACGCCGGAATTAATGTCTTTTGCCAACTGAAGCATTGGAGGCACACCGATTCCTCCTCCGATTAAAAATGCCTTTTTGCCCGGCTCTACGGTAAATCCATTGCCCAGCGGTCCAAGTATGCGGACCGTGTCCTTTGCCTGCAACCTCGAAAATTCCTCGGTCCCGGTATTCTCTCCGGTCACCCGGTATACCAACCGTATCGTTCCATTTTCTCTGTCGATTCCGCACAGACTAATCGGACGCGGTAAAAGCTTGGTTCCGTCTTTACAATAGACAGATACGAACTGTCCAGCCCTGGCATGTGTTGCAATCTCCTTTGTCTGCAATGTCAGATCATAGATGCCTGCTCCGAGAGAAATCTGCGAAAGCACCACTGCCTGTTCTTCGAATTTATCCATTCTGAGTATCCTTTCCATCCTAATTATTTGTAACAATCAGTGACTAACGGCTTGCAAGTGCCCCTGCAATATCCGCAATCATATCTTCTACTGCTGCACGGGACGCATCTGCAAAATTCTCCGGAGTAATGCCCATCTCCTTGTACTTTTCCTGCTTGTAGGCTGCAATGATTCCACGGGAGGAATTTACAATTGCTCCCAGTCCGTCTTCATTGAAGAAATGAACCAGATCCGCACCGGTTCCGCCCTGTGCGCCGTAGCCCGGTACTAAGATAAAGGACTTCGGCATGATTTTGCGGAGGATTTTTCCCTGCTCCGGATAGGTAGCGCCAACCACGGCACCTACATAGCTGTAAGAATCTCCCATGCAGTCGCTTCCCCATTCAGCAACCTTCTCGCCTACCCACTCATACAACGGACGCCCGTCAATCATGCGGTCCTGAAATTCTCCGCTGGACGGGTTGGATGTCTTAACCAGAATGAAGATTCCCTTCTTCTCCTCCTTGCACACATCTACAAAAGGCTTAATTCCATCGGTTCCAAGGTAAGGATTAACCGTTGCAAAATCCTCCGCAAAAGTCGAATATGACTTGCTTCCAATCGTAACCCTGCCAAGATGACCGGTTGCATATGCCGCTGAAGTAGAGCCAATATCTCCACGCTTTACATCACCGATGACAACCAGATCCTTCTCATGGCAATAATCTACGGTCTTCTGAAATGCTTTCACACCCTCAACACCGAACTGTTCATACATGGCAATCTGCGGTTTCACTGCCGGAATCAGATCATAGGTTGCATCAACAATTGCCTTGTTGAACTGCCAGATTGCTTCCGCCGCTCCCGCCGGAGTCTCGCCAAATTCCTCAAACGCCTTCTTCTGAATATGCTCCGGTACATAAGACAGCATCGGATCTAACCCCACAACAATTGGTGCGTTGGTCTTTTTAATTTTGTCCACTAATTTATTAATCATATCATATCTCCTTTTTTGTATTTCTTATTCTTTTTATATCCATTTGTATTCCGAAGAATGAATTTGCTATTTTACTTGCAGACCGTTAAGCAACATCGGTACTTAATGAGTGCTTTTTACGAATTTAGTACCGCTATGTTGCGCTTCGAGCGAGAGCGTGTCTGCAATAAAATATGCAAATTCATTCGGGTACTTTTTTATAAAAATGTAATGACTTATAACGTCCAATCCGCCTGACTGGTATGCAACAGCTTGTGCGCTGCCTCGGACAACGGTTCTCCCAGATAGCTCTTATACAATTCCTGTATCTGTGGATTATCATGGGAAAAACGAATCCTGCTGCCGGCATCTAACTGATACAGCTTCTGACCTCTTTCCCCTGCAAGCTCCTTGCTATCCCATATTGGCTGTCCGCCACCGCCGGAGCATCCGCCCGGACATGCCATGATTTCCACGAAATCATAGGACACCTCCTGATTTTTGATACGCTCCATCAGGGTACGCGTATTGGCAAGTCCGCTTGCGATTGCAGCCCGAACCGGTCTGCCTGCCAGCTCCACCGTCACTTCACGAATCCCCGCGTCTCCTCTTACGACGGAAAAATCCTCCGGCTGTGGGTTTGTCCCATTGGCAAAATAGTACGCACTTCGAAGGGCCGCTTCCATAACGCCACCTGTCACACCGAAGATGACTCCCGCTCCGGATGCCTCTCCGAGCGGAGAATCGAACTCCTCCTCTTCTAACATGGAAAGCTGAATCTGCGCCATGTGAATCATTCGGGCAAGTTCTCTGGTCGTTAAAACTGCATCCACATCCTTGTCCGCTTCGCTGTCATTCACCTGTGGCACATCGCACTCCCATTTTTTCGCAGTACACGGCATAATGGAAACACAGTAGATGCGCGATGGCTCTACATCCAGCACCTTTGCAAAATAGCTTTTTGCAACCGCACCAAACATCTGCTGCGGCGACTTGGCAGAAGACAGACATCCCAGATATTCCGGATACTGCGTCTTGATAAAACGAAGCCATCCCGGACAACAGGAGGTAAACATCGGCAGTCGTCCTGTCTCATTGTTCTTCAGACGCGCAAGCAGTTCGCTTCCTTCCTCCATAATGGTGAGGTCTGCCGAAAAATCCGTATCAAATACATAATCCACACCAAGTCTTCTTACCGCTGCTACCAGTCTTCCGACAGTTGCCTCTTCCTCGCTCAGCCCAAGTGCCTCTCCCCATGCAGCGCGGACTGCCGGGGCTATCTGCGCAACTACAATTTTATCTTCATCCATAATGGCATTGCGCACCTTGTGGGTATCATCCCTCGCGCTGAGCGCTCTTGTCGGACAATGGGTAATGCACTGGCCGCA
>JBGVFC010000121.1:0-27602 GCA_045120755.1 Agathobacter sp.
TCATTATATGATTTTCCTTTTCCAAACACAGGTGTTTGAATAATATCGGGCGAACCGTGATATAGGATTATT
Organism: Agathobacter sp.; assembly: GCA_045120755.1. Lineage (GTDB taxonomy): Bacteria > Bacillota > Clostridia > Lachnospirales > Lachnospiraceae > Roseburia. Next base: position 73 of record JBGVFC010000121.1, read on the forward strand.
TTGCTCATTTTTGTCCCTCCGTACTTCTAAAGAGTTAGTTTAATCAAATTATACTTCTAAAGAAGTATAGAGTCAATTGTGTTGCCAATTTTTATTTCCTTTGTCGTAAAATGCTCATAAAAACAGGACAACCACCGTACGGAATTCTTCCGGCAGCTTCTTCGGATGCATGGCAATTCAAAAGAGGGAGCAATTGCTCCCTCTCGCAATGCGATAAATTATTACTTTCCTAACTATTTACAGCGAAAAACCGTCCGCACCCTTCGGCTTTACCTCGATGCTGATTTTGCAGTCAGCCACATATTCGCAGTTCATCTCCAGCACATATTCCACTTCCATATGAATCTGCGAGTCACACTCTCTGACCTCAACCTTTTTTGCTTCAATTCCAATCTGAACCGAGCCATACGGCGTGTTATAATAAGTCACGTTCTTCTTGTTTTTCTCAAAAATCATGTGAACATTCGTCACGCCCTTCTTCGTAAGCTCCATATAATTGTCTGAGATTTTAATGATATTTTTTGTTGTCTCCGAAAATCCTTCCGTCACCTCTTCATATAGAAGAAAGTGCTTATCATTGCGATAATAATATTCCCCCGGTGTAAATACTTCTACCGCATCCTCCTCGGCATCTACCGATGTCTGAATCCCCGAAATTGCAAGCAATACTTCTCTTGTCATGTCCATACCTCCGTAACGATACAGACATTCTAACTGTTTTACCTAAAATATTCAAGGAATTTCAGGCGCACCCGGTATTTTCCGGAATCAAACACATCCGCATACTCCTCCGGTGTCAGAACCTCCCGGAGTGCCTTGCCTGCTTCCTCCTCTACCACTTCGTAGACACTGCCCCGAAAACACATATTTGGATACAGGACACACCACCAGTTATGTCCCGCTCCATCTCCGAGGACAACCTCGAGCGCTTCATAGGTTCCCGCCGGAAACGTATAATACCCGTAGGTTTTTTCCGGAAATTCGGTATCGGTCAGCATCGCATCTGCTCCATAATCAAAGCCCTCCTCTTCCAGCACCTGCTCTGCCACTTCGATGATTTCATCCATATGTACCTCCACGATTTCCCGTGTCTGCTCTATCCCCCCTGCATCCTTTAAATAATCACTCATATAGGCTCCGATTGCATCCCTTACCTTGAGTTTGACCTCCTGATCCTCCTTGCTGTCACTGTTGCCCAGCACATGAAACCGCAGGATTTTCTCTGCAATCTGCGGTTGCAACGGATCTGCCTTCGCTTCATTTTTCGCTGCCCAAAAGCAAACCGCCATACCAGACAACAGCACAAGCCCTGCAATTTTTACCAATCTGTATCTCTTTTTCATATAAATCCTCCCTCCTGTTATTTAGAAGGATTCCCGCTTTTTTCCACTTTATTCAGAACGATTCCGTTTCTTCACAATTCCGTTTCTTCCGCATTTTTCCACCAATCGACAGGCACTTCATAAAAGGCAGTCCACACAACCGTCTTATCCTGCACCGACAGGAATGGAAGTCTGAGGGGCAATACCTGATTTTTCTGCTCATCCAAAAGAGTTCCAAGCGTTGGCAGCTTTTCCTCCTCGCCGAACTCATGGTTTTCCAACAGCTCCTCGATATAGGTTCCCGCATCCGCAGTCTGGCTTTCCCCTGCCAAAATCACCCCCTGCACATCATCCGTCACACAGACATAGGTATTGCGCGGAAAAGTCTCCTCCTCCCACAAGAATTCCAACATCTCCCTGCACTGCTGCGGCTCCTCCATAAAAGCGGTACCAAGCAGCAATACCTTCAAATGATTGTAGTCCGCCTCCTTGTTCAGGCTTGCTTCATGTGCTTTGCAGGCCTTGCCAAAGTCTGGCGCGTAGTTCATCGAAACCTCATCCTCCCCCGCCTGGGCTGCCGCATCCGGTTCTGCCCGAAGCACGGGAAAAACATAGGTAAATCCCACCTGCTTTTCCTCGTCATAATCGACAGCCGCCATCATCGGAAAAGTTCTATCCTCCAGCTCTGTTGCCCTGCATCCGCTTAAGAGCGCACCAACAAAAATTATTCCCAGTATCCGGCCTATTCTATTTTTCATTCCGCAGTGCACCTCCCTTCCTTCTCCTGCACACGAGGATTCCCGGCAGCACGATATAAAGCGGCATGCCGATCCATGCAAAATATTTTTCCACCAGCCATTGTCCCCTGCCGTAATAGCCTACCCACATGGCTCCCAGAAACACCAAAAGGGTAATCACCGCCAACGGAAGATATTCTTTTGTGCTCTTTTTCAGGGCTTTTTTTAAGAATTTTGAGCCATAGTGAAGATTCAGATTCAGCAAAGCAAACAACGTAAAGAACCAGACTCCCATCATGATGGCATCCAGCCTTTTTGCAAAGCCTCCCGCAATCTGAACAGTGCTCATTAATGTGACAGCCGGAAATTCCATACCGGAAAGCGCGTTTTCGCCAAAGGTCAGAAGCAGAATAACATACAATACCATAAGAATCCCGCCCGCAAGCAAAAATGCGCCGCGCACACTCTTCGTAAGTGCTTTCGGTTTTGTATCTGCGGAGACATATGCCGGAAAAAGCAGTACAAAAAACAGTGTCTCCCATGTTACAAAAACCATATATCCGCCACGAAAAACCATCGTCCAGTCAAATGCCTTTTGCGGAAAAACATATTCGATTCTCATTTCTTTGAGGGCAAACAGGAGCATGAGAAACAGTGGAATCAGTATAATCCAGAATAGGATTTCATAGATTCTTGCCCGGCTTTCAATTCCTCCCGATACGGTGTAGGCTGCCACCAAAAGCATCAGTCCCAGTATCAGCGGATAGGCTTCCTCCCGGATTAAGCTGCGCTGAATCAGATTGGTGAATACAACAGCGGTATCTATGGCGGTTATCAGACAGGAAAATGCAAAATACAGGCAGAGCACCTTCTTAAAACCGCTCTTCATCCATCCATATTCATCCATATAGGTAAACAAATCGGTGTTCATCCGTCTTAATACCCAGCTAAGATACGCCAGATACGCAAGTCCCATTCCTATTCCCGCCGCAATTGCCAATCCCCCGTATATTCCACCGAGTGCCGCCAGGTATCCCGGCACGATGAGCGTGCTGATGCCCAGAAAATCGAAGGTAAACAGGCGGAAGGTCTGCCGCAGTGAAATCTCATGATTATTGGAAAACATATGCTTACTCTTTCTTTTTTAATTTTGTTCTTTCGTTCCTTCTCGCATAGATAGGGCGTCTTTTTAGCATGCGAAGCGGCATCCGGATTACGGAATCCCTCTCATCCTCATATCCGGTCAGCTCCGCTCCGACAAATGGCATCAGATACGGGATGCCAAAGCTTTTCAGCTTGGTCAAGTGCACCAGCACCATCATAATTCCGAGCAAAAATCCATAGTAACCCATCCATGCACAGATTGCGATAAAAAAGAATTTGAGAATCCGGAAAGCGAATGCAAATTCTTCATTCGGTATCGCAAACGAGCAAAGGGCGGTAAACGCCACCAGAATCACCACAATCGGGCTGACCAGATTGGCATCCACTGCTGCCTGTCCGATAATCAGACCTCCCACAATTCCAATGGTATTGCCCATCGCACCCGGCAGGCGCACTCCGGCTTCCCGCAGCAGTTCAAAGGATATTTCCATCAAAATGACCTCCAGTGCTGCCGGAAAGGGTACTCCGATTCTCGCCTCCTGAAAGGAAAGCAGCAGCGAGGTCGGAAGAATCTGCGTATGAAAATTCGTGATTGCAATGTACAGTCCCGGAAGCGTCATTGCGAAAAAGGCCGCCATATAGCGCAGCATTCTTGCAAAGGTCGCCACCTCAAAACGGTTGTAATAATCATCCGTGGTCTTTAAGAATGAATTGAAATCCGTGGGCAGTATCAGTGCAATCGGCGAATTATCCGACAGCACCACCACTCTTCCCTCCAGTACCGCCATCGCTGCCCTGTCCGGTCTTCTGGTGGTCTGAAACTGTGGGAATGGGGAATACCATTTTTTCTCCGCAAGCTGCTCGATGACTCCGCTGTCCAATACTCCGTCAATCTCATAGTCTGCCAGCCGCTTTTTGATTTCTTCGATAACCTTGGGATAAGCCAGGTCCTTCATGTAAATCAGGTTCACGTTGGTGTGGGAGCGCACTCCCGCCGAAACCTCCTGCACCCGCACTCTTGTGGAGCGCAGACGCTTCCGTATCAGCGCCGTATTGGTTTTTATCGAGTCGGTAAAATTCTCGTTCGAGCCCCGCAGTACCTTCTCGGAATCCGATTCCTGCACACTCATCCCCGGATATCCCTGGTCTGCGATTTTCATGGCACGCGCATAACCATCGACGAACAGAATGGCATCTCCGGTAAGCATGGCCTGTGCCGCATCCTCCACCGTGTCATACCATGCGATATCTGCAATTCCCATTGCATTTTCATCCAGCATGCGGTTTCTCTTCTCAAGCGGTGCCTGTTCCAAAAATTCTATGATTCTTCCAAGAGCAGTATAGTGAAGCATCGTATTATTCAGTGATACTTCAATATACGCCAAAAAACACCTGCAGGTATGCTCTGTTCCCAGGGACATCTCCTGCATTTTGATATCTGCAGATTCTTCATAAATCTGCTTGTACCATTCGATATTCAGCTCAAGTTTTTCTGATACCTGATGTTTTTCCTGCATATATTTCTCCAATCAAAAAAGGATAGACACCTGTGCCTATCCCTTAATATGTGCAGCTCTGTTTGATTTATACGCAGATTCACTTATTCCTTTTCGTCCTGCTTCTGAATAATCTCTTTGACGGCTACCGCCTGATTCGCCACATGTACATGCATCTCGCGCTTCGCCTGCTCAGCGTTACGCGCCCTGACACTGTCCATGATTCTGGCATGCTCCCGAATCAGCTCCTGATAAATGGAAGCATCCTTTAAGTATTCTACACGGTAGCGGTACAATTGCTCCCGGATGTTGTTGAGCAGAGAAATCAGCTTTGGATTGCCGGTCGCTTCGTAGATGACATCATGGAAGGCGACATCCGCTTCTGCAAGTTTTTTTACATCATCCTCTCTGGTGCACTGTTCAAAAACCTCCTTTGCTCTCGCCAGTTGCTCCAACTGTTCTTCATTGATGCGCTCGCACGCTATCTGCACTGCAAGCTCATCCAATACCTCACGAATCTCAAGTACATCCTCCATGTCCTTCAGCGTCATGCCTGCGACCTCCGCTCCTCTTCGCGGAACAGTCACTGCCAGCCCTTCCTGCTCCAGCATACGAATTGCCTCGCGAATCGGCGTCCGGCTGACTCCCAGCTTCTGTGCAAGCTGAATCTCCATCAGGCGTTCACCCGGTTTTAATTCTCCCCGGAAAATCGCTGCGCGCAGTGTCCGGAATACCACATCCCTCAGTGGGAGATATTCATTCATTTCCAATTTTAAATTATCTGTCATCGCTACTCCCTCCTGTTATTATAGATGGTAGTCAGGAAAACCTGTTTTGCCAGTCCGCTCCTTAATACCGCCTCATATGCCTTTTTGGCGGTCTTCTCATCCGCAAACAGTCCGAATACCGTAGGACCGCTTCCGCTCATCATGGCATTGATGGCATTCTCTCTTTTCATGAGGTCCTTAATCTGTTCAATCTCCGGGTGCTGCGGAATAGTTACCGTCTCAAGGACATTGCCCATCCGCTCTGCAACACCGGTCAGATTTTTGCTCCGGATGGCTGCAACCATCCCATCAATATCCGGATGCACCATGTTCTCATCCAGCACAAGATTCTGATACACCCACTTGGTCGACACCGATATCTGCGGCTTGGCAATCAGCACCGGACACTTGACCATCGGCGGAAGCTGTGTAAGCTTTTCTCCGATTCCTTCCGCCAGTGCAGTCCCCCGCATCAGACAATACGGAACATCCGCTCCGATTTTTTCTCCTCTTTTCATAAGCTCTGTCCGCTTTAACCGCAGACCAAATATTTCATTCATGCCATACAGCATGGCTGCCGCGTCCGTACTGCCGCCCGCCATTCCTGCTGCCACCGGTATATGCTTCTCCAATTCCACGCATACACCCTCCTCGATGGAAAATTCATCCATCAGCATTTTTCCTGCTTTATATACCAGATTATTCTCGTTCACCGGCAGAAATGACAGATTGGTTCGAATCGCAATCCCCGGCTCTGCCGTCTTGCGGATAGTCAGCTTGTCAAACAGATGAATCGTCTGCATAATCATGCGGACTTCATGATAGCCATCCTCACGCCTTCTTACAACATCCAGACCAAGATTAATCTTGGCCAAAGCCTTCAATGTAATCTCATCCATGTTCGTTCCCCCATACTCATATATTGTTGCATACAATATACATTATATCACTGTCACGCGCATCCTGTCAAACCCTTCAGCCGCACAGGCGGGTTTTGCTACAGAGGGAATCTCTGTGATAAAAAAAGGACTAGCGTACATATAATACACTAGCCCTGTATGTCCTCTGTAATTGGTCTGTCAGATGCTCTTTAGCCCTTCAACTCATTGATTGTGATGGATAACTGGTTCAGCTTCTCGGTAATCTCCTTACTGGTTACAGCCATACCTGCCGCAATCTTCTGTACTTCTGATGCTACTACGGCGAATCCTCTTCCGCTCTCACCTGCTCTTGCAGCCTCAATGGATGCGTTCAAAGCAAGGATGTTCTGCTTCTTACCATAATCACCAATCTTAGCGGTACTTGCCACTGCTGATTCAATCTGTGACACTGCCTTATCAATACCATCCTGTACTCTTCTTAACAGGTCACCACTCATATATTCCTGATAGCTTCCGCGAACAAAGATAATGACGGTATCCTTCAGGATAGACTCTGCAGCCTTTAATTTCTCTTCCTGCTCTGTGGAAGCCATACTGCCTTCCATGCTGACAACTGCAGGCCCGCCAACCAGGCGTCCAAGCTCTGTTCCGTCATCCAAAGTAATCGGAGCCTCAAAAGCCACCTGAACCACCTTGTCCGAAGGATCTTTTCCGGCTTCTACTACCTCTGCAACAAGTCCGGTACTCTTCTCCCAATTGTCAATGATACTTGCCATTCTGTCCATGTCACAGAATTCTTCAATTTTAACCATATGTATTCCCCCACAATCTCCACGTTCTTGTTCTATCATGCACATCGGGCATGATATCTTATGCGTATCGCCATATACCCATTATAGCCTTCCGTCAGCGAAATTGCAATATCGGAGTTACTTTTTTTATATTCCTTTTTACATTTATGTACCGAAGAATGAATTTGCTATTCTACTTGCAGACCGTCAAGCAACATCGGTACTTAATGAGTGCTTTTTACGAATTTAGTACCGCTATGTTGCGCTCCGAGCGAGAGCGTGTCTGCAATAGAATATGCAAATTCATTCGGATATATTTTCACAAAAGAGAATCTTTCGTTATTTCCTCCGGTATAAAAACGTCACAAAATAAATCACCGAAGCAATAATAACAATCATCGGTCCGGTAGCGACATTGGTATAGTACGATACAATCAGGCCGACAATTCCGGAAAACATCGAAAAGATCACCGAAAACGCATGATACTCCCGCATGTTGACCGCCAGATTCCGGCTTGCTGCCGCCGGAAGAATCAAAAGCGCATTGATGATCAGGATTCCCACCCACTTGATGGACAGCATAACAATAAGTGCAATCAGCACTGCAAATATGTTCTCAATCAGTGCGACCGGAATCTGCTTGCTCTTGGCTAATGTGCGATGTATGCAGATGGCATTCAGCCTGTTATATGCAACACACCAGAAAATCAACGTAACCGCAAAAATAATTACAATGTACACAATTTCCCGTCCGGTAATGCTTAGGATATCTCCGACCAGTATGCTGGAATATTTGCTGAAATTGCCTCCCTTAGAAAGAATGACCAGACCGATTGCTACCGCGCACGAAGAAAAGACGGAGATAATCGTATCTGTGGATGCCATATTCATGCTGCCGATTTTATTGAGCAACAATGCAAAAATAATTGCAAAAATCACCATGGATATTGTCGTGTCTCCGATACCGCAGATGACACCTACGGCAATTCCGGTCAGGGCAGAGTGCCCCAGCGCATCCGAGAAATACGCCATCTTTTTATTTACAATCATGGTTCCGAGAATCCCGAACAACGGGGTAATTACAAGAATGGCAATCAGCGCATATCTCATAAAACTGTAATCCAGCCATGACAACCAGTTAATCATGATTCTTCTCCTCCCCAATCCAGTTTTCTTTGTTGCCAGCAGAGAAGGTCTTCTCAAATTCCGGACTCTGATATACCTCTGCGACGGTTCCCTGTTTTACTACCGTTGTATCCAGCAGGATTACGCGGTCTGCATAGCGCGCCACATAATCAAGGTCGTGGGATATCAGAATAATGGCAAGGTCATAGTGCTTTTTCAGATAATCAATGGTCTTGAAAAATAATTCCATTCCATTCTGATCGATGCCGGACACCGGTTCATCAAGCAGAAGCAGATTCGGCTCATCCATAATCGCCATGGACAGCAGCACTCTCTGCTGCTCTCCTCCCGACAGATTGCATACCTGCTTGTCAATCAGATCCTCCGCCTCAAAGACACTCAGCGCATCCTTTATTTTCTGATAGACGGATGCCCTCTTCGGGAAGAAAACCGGATAGGAAAACTCATAGCTTACCATCAGGTCATACACACTGATGGGTGTATTTTTCTCGATATTGATGGACTGCGGAACATAGCCGATTTTTAACTTTGCCATCTTTCCGTCTTTGGTGTCTTTAAACTCAATATCCCCGGTATGTGCAACATCTCCCAGCATTGCCCGTATCAGAGTGGATTTTCCTGCTCCGTTTTTGCCGATAATGGCATTTAAGGAGCCGCAATGGATATGGAGATTCACATCCTCCAGTATGGTCTGTTCTCCGATTTTTACACCAAGGTGATTGACCTTGATACAGTGAAAACCACACGGTTCAATAATTTTACGCATTCTTCATCCTCTTTGCTATTGCTTTTTGTCAGTGATTGCCTCCAGCTTATCCAGATTCGCCTGCATTCCCTCAATATAGCTGTCCTTATCATAATCTCCGCGGTTCAGCGGATCCAGATAAATAACCTGAACATCGCTCTCCGCTTCCACCGTTCGTCCCATCTCGCTGCCGTACAATTCCTCCGCAAAAATGTAAGGAATGTCATTCTGCTCAATCTCCTGAAGGACCTCAGCCACCTCACCTGCACTTACCTGACGCTCCTCGTCCAAATCCATGACATAGGCAACCTCAAGTCCCAAATCCTGTGCTACATAGGCGTATGCCTCGTGAAAGAGTATCACCGAGGAAAAATCAATTTCCCAAGCCAGTGTTTCCTGCCGCGACTGCAATCCGGCAAGCTTTTCATCATAAATTCCGGCATTAGTCTGATACTCCTTCGCGTGCTCTGAATCAAGCTGCGATAATCCATCTGCAATATTTTCCACCTGCATACGGTATGCCGGAATGCTCATCCACGCATGTGCATTATGCTCATCTTCTTCCGCAATCAGCTCTATTCCATCACACGCACTGATAACCGGCAAATCCGGATAGGACTTTGCTACCGACTCCATAAAACTCTCAATACCGCCTCCGTTAATCACGAACGCATCCGCCGTAGAAAGGAGCTGCATATCTGCCGGAGTAAGCTGAAAATCATGCAGACATCCCGTCTGCGGCTCACTGAGATTGACAAGACGCACGCCGTCTATGCCATCTGTCACATTCAACGCAGCAATATACATCGGATAAAAGGATGTAACTATCAGAACTTCATCCGATTGCTCCTGCTTTTCGCTCATATTCACATATATGGTAGTCAGTCCCATGCTGACCAAGAGTACACTAAGCAGCATTGCTGCAATAAAAACATATTTTCTGTTCATAGCGGATTACTTTCTCTTCTTTACATTCTTCGCTGCGCTCTTTTTGGCTTTTGCCTTCTTTGCGGTCTTTTTTGCTACCGGATGTCCGCTGGATTTCCACCGCGGCTTCTTTTCCGGCTTCTCGTCACCTGTCAGATGTTTTGCTTCGGTCGGATTTTTTGCATCCTGCGCAGCCTGCGTATCCGGTACTGTTTCCTGCCCTTCCGTATTAGCATCCGATTCCGGCAATACAACAGAATCAATCAATGACCAGATTTCTTCCCTTCCCTGTTTTGTCTCCGCAGAAAACGGAATCACGATGGTCTGCGGCAGCGTGCCAAGCCCTGTCCTAATTGCTTCTATATGCCGTGGAATCTGACTTCTCTTGAGCTTGTCCACCTTGGTTGCTATAATAACCGGCTCATATCCCTGATTTAGAATCCAGTCATACATAATCTTATCATTTTCAGACGGATCATGCCGGATATCAATCAGCAGAAACACTGCTGCAAGCTGTTTGGATGTGTGCAGATAATTTTCAATCATCTGCCCCCACTTCGCCTTAATCTCCACACTCGCATTAGCATATCCGTATCCCGGCAGGTCTACCAGATACATACAATCATTAATATTATAGAAATTAATCGTCTGCGTCTTGCCCGGCTGCGAGGAAATGCGCGCCAGCGACTTTCTGTTCATAAGTGCATTGATTAAGGAGGATTTACCCACATTGGATTTGCCGGCAAATGCAACCTCCCGATATCGATTGTCCGGAATCGTACTGGTTATTCCACATACGGTTTCCAGATTAACTGATTTTATTACCATAGAATCTCCTTATGCAAATGCAACATCAAAAATCTGTTCGATATGTTCCACACACACAATCTCCATTCCGTCAATGATTTCCTCGGAAATCTCCTCCAGATCCTTCTCATTCTTCTTCGGTATGCAGACTGTTTTTATTCCGGCAGTTTGCGCAGCAAGCAGCTTTTCCTTCAGGCCTCCAATCGGAAGCACCCTGCCTCGCAGGGTAATCTCTCCTGTCATCGCAACATCCGCCCGAACCGGCTTATGTATCACCGCAGACAGAATTGCCGTAGTCATGGTCACTCCGGCTGATGGACCGTCTTTCGGTACCGCCCCCTCCGGAATGTGTATGTGAATATCGTGTTTTTGGAAGAAATCCTCACTGATTGCGTATTTTTCGCTCATGGAACGCACACAGCTAATCGCAGTTTGGGCAGATTCTTGCATAACCTCACCCATTTTGCCAGTAAACTTGCATTCCCCTTTGCCCGGCATCAGATTCACTTCCACTTCAAGTGTAACACCACCCACGCTCGTCCATGCAAGCCCTCTTACAATACCGACCTCATCCGAAGCATTCTTCTCTTCCGGCAAATACTGCTCCTTCCCCAGATACTCCGGCAAATCCTTCTGTGTGATACAGACCGAATCAGCCTTCTTCTCGTAGATTCTGCGGGCAGTTTTGCGGCAGATTTCTCCGATTTTGCGCTCCAAATCGCGCACACCTGCTTCTCTTGTGTAGGATGTAATAATCTTTTTTAGCGCCTCATCCTCAAAAAGCAACTGGTTCGGCTGCAATCCGTTTTTCTGCTTCTGCTTCTCCACCAGAAATTCCTGCGCAATGTGAAACTTCTCATTCGCGGTATAACTACTGACCTCGATAATCTCCATACGGTCAAGTAGCGGCTTGGGGATATCCAGCCTGGAATTGGCCGTTGCAAGGAATAAGACCTCCGACAAATCAATCGGAATCTCCAGATAATGGTCACGGAATCGGCTGTTCTGCTCCGAATCCAGCACCTCCAGCAAAGCAGCCGAGGTATCGCCCTTATAATCCTTGCCTACCTTGTCCACTTCATCCAGCAGCATCAGCGGATTGGCTACTCCGGCAGTCCGGAGCCCCTCCACAATACGTCCCGGCAGTGCACCGACATAGGTTCTGCGATGTCCGCGAATCTCCGCTTCGTCTCTTACTCCGCCAAGGCAGATTCTGACATACTGCTTGTTCAGCGCCCGTGCAATGGACCTCGCTATACTGGTCTTGCCTGTTCCCGGCGGTCCTACCAGACACAGAATCGGGCTCTCACCCTTGCCGGTAAGATTGCGCACCGCCAAAAATTCGAGTATGCGCTCCTTCACCTTGTCCAGACCGTAGTGTTCCTCATCCAATACAGCCTCCGCCTGTGCCAGATCGGTATTGTCCACCGAGCGCCTATCCCACGGCATTTCCAGTAAAGTCTCAATATAATTTCTTGACAGCGCACTCTCGGTCGAGCTGTCATTTAAGCTTTTTAAGCGGGAGATTTCCTTGCGGATTTTCTCCTTGACCTCATCCGATGCTTCGAGTGCCTGTACCTTGTCCAGATACTCGTCCGCGTCAGAATCCTTTTCGCCCAATTCCTGACGAATCAGTCCCATCTGCTCGCGCAGTATATATTCCTTCTGATGCTTATCTACGCGATTCTTTACCTTCCGCTGATAGTCATTTTTAATCTGAATAACCTGTATCTGGCGCATCAGCAATTCCAGCAAGGTCTCGTAGCGCTCCCGGATGGTAACTGCTTCCAAAAGCCTCTGTTTTTCTTCATAATGCACCGGAAGATTGTTCGAAATATAATCCAGCAGATGTCCGAGTTCATTGATTTCACTGACCTGACGTATCATTTCCTTGCCAAGTCTCCCGTTCGCCCTTGCAAAATCCATAAAGGCTTCCTGAATGCTTGCAATCATCGCTTCCGCCTCTTCGTCTGCCAAAGGCGCTTCCTCCTCCGGAAACCTCTGTACATTCGCCACCAGATAATCGGTTTCTTCCGTAAAGGATACCAGCGCGGCGCGGGCATATCCCTCAACCAGAACCCGCACGATATCATTCTGAAGCTTAATCACCTGCTTAATATGTGCAATCAGACCAATCTCATACAAATCACCGATATCCGGCGTCTGTGCATCAATATTCTTCTGCGTAATCAGAAAAATCTCCTGCTCTGTACGCATCGCCTGCTCTACCGCTTTGACGGAGCGCTCCCTGCTGATATCAAAGTGCGCAATCATTCCCGGTAAAATAGTCATGCCGCGCAGTGCAACTGCCGGCATGGTCATTTTTAACTCTATCACAAATTTTCTCCCGCTATACTAAGACGCAATCTCCTCATCCTGCGGATGCTGCTCAATTGCCTTCAACTCGGTATCCTCAATCTTCAGATTCTCTTCCACATCCTCTTTGCTGATGACCACTCTGCTGATGGATTCATCCGATGGAATGCGGTACATATAATCCAGCATTACGCTTTCCATGATTGCCCGAAGTCCGCGGGCACCTGTCTTGCGCTCCAGTGCCTTATCCGCAATTGCCTCAACTGCACTGTCGTCAAATGCAAGCCCTACTCCGTCCAGCTCAAATAATTTGGTGTACTGACGAATCAGGGAATTCTTCGGCTCAACCAGAATCCGAATCAGGGCATCTCTGTCCAGATTATCCAGCGATACGGTAATCGGCACACGACCGATAAATTCCGGAATCAATCCAAACTTCACAAAATCCTGCGGAAGCGCATGCTTGAAAGTATCTCCCACATTCATCTCCGACTTTGCCTTGACTGTGGAATTAAAACCGATGCTCTTAGAATCCATACGGCTCTCAATAATCTTCTCCAATCCATCAAAAGCTCCACCGCAGATAAACAGAATATTGGTCGTATCAATCGGAATCAGTTCCTGCTGCGGATGCTTTCTTCCACCCTGCGGCGGAACAGAAGCAACCGTCCCCTCAAGGATTTTTAAGAGTGCCTGCTGCACGCCCTCACCCGATACATCCCTCGTAATCGAAACATTCTCAGACTTCTTGGTAATCTTATCAATTTCATCAATATAAATAATACCGTGCTCTGCACGCTCCACATCATAATCAGCAGCCTGAATCAGCTTGAGCAGAATATTCTCAACATCCTCTCCTACATAGCCTGCCTCTGTAAGTGTCGTTGCATCTGCAATTGCAAACGGAACATTCAGTATTCTCGCAAGCGTCTGCGCAAGCAAGGTCTTTCCGGAACCGGTTGGACCGAGCATCAGAATATTACTCTTCTGCAGTTCAACCCCGTCGAAATCTCCGCCCGCAAGAACTCTCTTATAGTGATTATATACGGCAACCGACAGAACCTTCTTCGCCTGATCCTGTCCGATTACATAATCGTCCAAAAACGCCTTGAGAGCTTCCGGCTTTAACAGATTGATTTCCTCCTCCGAAAAAGTCTTCCCCTCTTCTCTCTCTTCTTCTGCAATGATTTCCTCACATACATCCACGCAATGGTCACAGATAAATACCCCACCGCTTGGTCCGGAAATCATCCGGTCTACCTGACTCTCAGTCTTGCCACAGAACGAACAGCGAATCACTCCGGTCGGGTGATCTCCGCTACCGCCTTTTCCTGTCATTTTTCCTGCCATTCTCTCTCTCCATCTGTTACCCTGTATTACTGTCTGCTTGTAATCACGCTGTCAATCAGACCATATTCCATTGCCTCTTCTGCGGTCATGTAATGGTCACGTTCCGTATCAGCCGCAATGACATCATATGGCTTACCTGTGTTGGCTGCCAGAATCTCATTCAAACGCTTCTTGGTCTTCAAAATGTTCTCAGCAGCAATCTGGATTTCCGTCGCCTGTCCCTTGGCTCCGCCGGATGGCTGATGAATCATAATCTCTGCATTCGGCAGTGCATAGCGCTTGCCCTTTGCTCCTCCTGCCAGAAGGAATGCTCCCATGCTTGCAGCCATACCAAGGCAGATTGTAGATACATCACATTTGATGTACTGCATGGTATCATAAATTGCAAGACCTGCGGTAACCATACCGCCCGGAGAATTAATATAGAGATGAATATCCTTGCCCGGATCCTCTGACTCCAAAAACAATAACTGTGCAATCGTAAGGCTTGCTGTTGTCTCATTTACTTCCTCACCGAGGAAAATAATACGATCCTTGAGCAGTCGTGAATAAATATCATAGTTGCGCTCTCCACGTCCTGTCTGTTCAATGACATAAGGTACTAAACTCATAAAAAATCCTCCTTAACCCACTAAAAATTGTAAAAGACCGGCTCAGCTTTCGTCCGAGCCAGTCCTGATATTCACCTGTCGCCAGGTCTTATTCTTCTGTATCCTCTGCCTCAGCTTCTGTATCCTTATCCTTCTTAGACTTCGCCTTAGCTCTCTCCTTGGTATTGCTCATAACAAGCTCAACTGCCTTGTTCACAGCAATCTCTCTCTTCATGGATGCCTTCTCAGCTTCTCCCATATACTCTTTTAACTTGTCAGCTTCCATTCCATAGGACTCTGCCATCTTGGTGATTTCAGCATCAACATCCTCATCGGATACCTCAATGTTCTCTTCCTTGGCAATCTGCTCAAGTACGAGGCTTGTCTGAATACGGGTAACTGCTTCCGGACGAACCTGCTCCTTCAGCTTCTCTACTGTCATGCCTGAGAACTGCAGGTACTGCTCCATGGAAAGACCGCTCTGTGCGATTCTCTGTGCAAAATCATCCAGCATAGCCTCGCACTGTGTATCGATCATAGCCTCAGGAATATCCATCTTGGACTTCTCTACAATCTTCTTGATTGCTTCGTCTTCCTTGGTCTTCTTGGCATCATTTTCCTTCTGTGTTGTCAGGTTCTTCTTAACATCCTCTTTGTATTCTGCAAGAGTATCGAACTCAGATACATCCTGTGCGAACTCATCATCAAGCTCAGGAAGCTCCTTGCCCTTGATTTCGTTAATCTTAACCTTGAATAAAGCCGGCTTTCCTGCAAGCTCAGGTGCCTGATACTTCTCCGGGAAGGTAACATTCACGTCTACTTCATCACCGGTATTCTTGCCAACTAACTGATCCTCAAAGGTATCGATAAATGAGTGGGAACCAATCTCAAGTGAGTAGTTCTCTCCCTTGCCACCTTCAAATGCTTCGCCATCAACAAATCCTTCGAAATCGATAACAGCGGTATCGCCCATCTCGATTGCGCGGTCTGTTACGGTAACGGTTCTTGCATTGTTGTTGCGCTCCTTCTCGATTGCAGCATCTACTTCTTCGTCGGTTACCGTTGTGTCAATCTTCGTCACGGTAACTCCCATGTATTTGCCAAGTGTAACTTCCGGTTTTACGGCCACTTCTGCTGTAAAGATAAATGGCTTGCCCTGCTCAATCTGTACGATATCAACCATCGGACGGGATACAACATCCACACCGCTCTCATCAACTGCTGACGGATAATTCTTCTGCATCAGTTCGTTGGCAGCATCCTCATAGAACATTCCTGCACCATAAACCTTCTCGATTACGGCTCTCGGAACCTTGCCCTTACGGAATCCCGGAATGCTAATCTTGTTCTTCTGCTTCTGGTAAGCAGATTCCAATGCCTTCTCTAAATCTTCTGCGGAAACCTCGATGGTAAGCTTCGCCATATTGTTCTCTAATTTTTCAACCTGTACACTCATTACTACTATTTCCTCCTTAATATATATGAATAACATGTACATCTTATTCGTAGGGCGTGCAGCAAAATGGGCATACTACGACCACTACAGTCATTTTGGTATTATATCACATGAAAATCGGCTTGGCTAGTATTTTTTCACAAATACCGCGGAAAAAATAACAGCAGGCCTATTCCAGAATCTCAATCTGGCACGCTTTCATTGCCTCCAGTGCATTCTGATGGCTCGCAGGCGTCACTCCTGCGCAGCATGCCGCATCCACACAAATCGGAATTTCCGGGAAAAATGCTTTCAGCAGCATCGCATTCGAAATCACGCAGATATCCGTGCAGAGTCCCACCAGGGTAATCTCTCCGATCGGTTCTTCCTCATTCATCCTCTCAAGCAGGAAGGCAAGTTCTTTCGATCCGAAGGTCGGCTTATCAATCGCCTCCGTCTGCCTAAGCTGCTCTAATTCTTCCCGGATCTGCCAGCCCACGCTGCCCTTAATGCAATGCATGACCGGAAGCTTTTTTCCCTCCTGCGTCTGCATATAATTCTGTTCATGGGTATCTCTCGTAAAAAGAACTGTTCCGTCAAAGGCTGCTATCTTCTCCCGCACACGCGGTACAATCGAGACTGCCTCCGCCGTCCCCAGCGCACCATCGATAAAATCATTCTGCATATCCACAACAATCAGTATCTTCTGCATATGGTATCCTCCCAAAGCTGCGCACCTGCCATAGATGCAATATTTTATATATCTTACATGACTTTCCGGCGAAAATCAATCGATGCTTTCCCATATTTTGGATTGCCGGAAAAGTTATATTTTCCTATATCACGGGTATTCTATGTACTGTAAAGGAGGTGAAACACATGGCAAATTCATCAAATTCCAATTCCGGACGTATGGCAGTTCCGGAAGCCAAGGAGGCTATGAACCGTTTCAAAGAAGAAGTTGCATCCGAGTTAGGAGTTCCGCTTAAGGAAGGTTATAACGGCGACCTGACCTCAAAGCAGGCAGGTTCCATCGGCGGAGAGATGGTTAAGAAGATGATCATGAAGCAGGAAGAGCAGATGAAATAATCATTCGTCATATAGCTGAAAAAAGACCTCATAGATTGCCCTTCGGCAATGTACGAGGTCTTTTCCTGTTATTCCTGATAGACAAGCGCCGTCTTAATCTGCTCGACGGTCGCATCATCCGCAAAATAGCGGACTATTTCAAGCGCAAACGCAATCGCAGTTCCCATTCCCCTGCTGGTAATAAAATTGCCGTCCACAACCACCGGCTCTTCCAGCCATTCAGCATCTAACAGCTTATCCTCAAAACCCGGATGACAGGTTGCACGCCTGCCCTTTAACAGATGCTCCTGTCCTAACACACTCGGTGCCGCGCAGATTGCCGCCACAAGTTTTCCTGCCTGCGCAAAATCATGGAGCACCCGCACAACCGTATCATCCGCCCCCAGATTTAAAGTACCCGGCATTCCGCCCGGCAAAACAATTCCATCCAGGGTGCCGTAATCCACTTTGTCCTTGTGCATGTCAGCCATGAATCTCACCTTGTGCGAGCTGACAATCTCGAGCCCTTCCGTAATGGAAATCATCACAATTTCCATGCCTGCTCTTCGCAAAATATCTACCACCGTAAGTCCTTCAATCTCCTCACAGCCATTCGCCATAAAAATACCGATTCTGCTCATCCCGATACCTCCCGCAAGTCATACTATGTGTACTAAATGTAACAAGATTTTTTGTGAATTTCAACTGAATTTTATTTATCCATGTTTTTTCACCGGATTTTTGTTATACTTACAAAAAGCATAACAATATTAAGGAGGCTTCCATGGAAATCGAACGCAAATACTTAGTCAAAGACATCCCTTCTGACCTCTCATCCTACGAGAGCAAAATCATCACACAGGGATACCTGAATACCTCCCCGGTCATCCGCATCCGCCGTTCCAATGACAAATACTACATGACCTACAAGGGCGAAGGGCTTATGGTCCGCGAGGAATACAATCTTCCTCTGACCAAAGAGGCTTACGAGCATCTCCTCCCAAAAATTGACGGCATTCTAATCTCCAAGACACGCTACCTCATCCCGCTTCATCAGGGGCTGACTGCGGAGCTTGACATCTTCGATGGAGAACTTTCCCCATTAACACTCGTGGAGGTTGAATTTTCTTCCGTGGAGGAAGCCAATTCCTTTTCCGCGCCGGAATGGTTCGGTGAAGATGTAACCAACTCCGGCAGATATCACAACAGCTATCTCAGTCAGCACGGACTGTCCTAACCGTCCGCAGATTTTCTTACCGGAGTCTGTTGGAGTATTCATAGCGCCTGCGCGTCCGGATTGCCTGCTTTAAATCCTCATACCGCTCCATCAGGTCTCCGTCCGGAATGACCACATCCATAACAACCGCCAGATTATCAATCATCTGGTCTGTAATGGTGTCCCGCATCGAGAGCAACACATCATACTTATCGTCAAAAGAATCCGCATCCAGAAATTCCATAAACAATGGGTCAACCTGCTCTTCCGGCGTCCCGGTCTGCCCACCGGTAGATTCCTGTCCTGCTGCCGCAATCTGCTTCTGCGCATTCGCTTCATGCACCGTCGGCTTTACATGCTCCACCAGTTCAAAACGATACTTCTGTGTGACCTCCGGGTACTTGACATGGTCCACTTCACTGACGAACATCTCAAGCGGTCTGGCACAGACACCAAAATCGCCGTACAGTGCCTGATATACGACCAGCACCTCATCTGTCTCCGAATGTGTTGCAAGAGTAATCACCTGATACAGGTTATTTTTAAAATGGCGGTATATCTCGCCCGCCTTCGGCGTTCTGTCCAACATCTCCACGCTTACATTTCCTCCTTATAATCCGGTATGGAAAAAGAATTGATTATATCCATTGCTTCTCCCAAAAAATCACGCTCAAAGCTAAGCTTTCCATCATAGCCTTTGACCATCAGATCCTCAACCGTTCCCAACAACTGTGCGTCCTGTTCCTCAACATGCTTCGAAACATGCGCTGCATCCTGCGGATGCCGGGGCGTATCCGCCATATGTTCCCCTGCGCTCATGCGCTCCGAATGCTGGTGTTCTTCCTCCAACTGCTGCAAGGTCACATCCTGCGCATAATTGTCTGCATTGTTCTTCGCCCTCGCTACAATATCCGGAATCTGGCTCTGCGCCATCCCGGACTGCTGCGCCATTTTCTTCTGCCGGTATGCTTCCAGCTTTCGCCTGTCTTCCTCTGTCATCTGCCGCCTCTGCTGCGTCTGTGCATACGGATTCTGCTGTTGCGGCTGCGCATACCGATATTGCTGACTCTGCTGTTGCGGTACCTGATACGGATTCTGCTGCACCTGCTGTTGCGGCCTCTGATATGGATTCTGCTGTACTTGCTGTGGCTGCCTCTGATACAGATTCTGCTGTGCCGCTCTTTCCGCTTTCTCTGCCGCCTTCTTCTGTTTCTTTTTGGCGCTTATATTCGCCATAATGATAATAAAAATTATAAACGCAATCAAAAATGATGGACTCATACCCACACCTTCTCTCTCTTATTTTTATCCTTCCGCCTGCATCATCTCTTTTAGCATCTGCCGTATCATCTGATTGGCGGCTTCGGAAGTCTGTGGTTCCGGCAGCAGAATCTTCAATTCTTCGCGCTCTGCCACTGCCTGTCTGCTCTCATCCCCTGCAAGCTGGCGATATCTTGTCACAACATATTTGACAGCCAGACCAATCTGCTGTCCCATCGGCATCACAAACTGCTCCCTCATATTGGACTTCAGCAATTGAATCTGCTCTGCCACCGACAATCCTACCAGTTCCGCATCAGTATGTGCCAGATAAAAATAGCTCAGTTCCAAAAGCGGCGGCTGCGGTCTCTGTTGTGTTTCCTTCAATAAATCAAGAAGATTCTCCGTTTCACTCCGCATAATCAAAAAATCCGGCGTATTGGTCGTCACCGCCCCTATCAGTGCAATCAACGAGTCATAGGTCAGATAAAATTCTTTATCCTCACCACTGATTACAAATTCATGCGCAAAGGAGCCACGGATTTTCTTTAGCGTCCTTCCGATATCCAGCACCTGTCTGCTCCATACCTTATCATGTCCATCCGGGCATAGCAAAAGCTCTTCCAGACGCTTTGCAAGCGCCTCCACCTGCGTAGCCGCTTCTTTTGCCGCTTTGTACTTTGCGCTCATACCCGGCAATTGCTTCTGCGCCTTCTCCAATGACTTCCGCAGATTCCGGACAGCCGACATATCGCATCCTGCCTTCTGCATGATATTTTTAATTTTTTTCAAAATCTCCTCTGCCTTCTCCATGCGTACGGTTCATCCTTTTATATTCTTCCTTTTTACAAAAATGTATTCGAATGAATTTCCATTGCAGATACAAATCTAAAAAGGAGTTTATATTAGCTTAAAGATTATTATATATGATACTGGAAAAAATATCTAGTACAACGAAAACTTCTCGAAATCAATTTCATTTTGTGATATGGTAGTAAAAACAGCATGACACCCGACAGGAGCGATTATGATTACCTACGATGAAGTATTGAATCTCAATTATTATAAGAAAACCACCTATACCGGCTGGCTTGGAGGCATGCGCTTCAAAATAAAGCGCGAGACACCGGAAGGCTCTGACGGCGAAGCTGCCGAACCAATTTTCCGTGTGTGGATATGGGCAGGCCCATACATCTTCGACAAGACACCCGCCGAAAAAAAATACACCGCGCAATTCCCATTTTCGGAAGATGGGAAAAAACAGGCGGTGGACTGGATTAACGAACAGTATCAGGCGCGCATGGATGAATGGCCTGCGCGAAAGACCGATGGAAATTAGAAAACCCAGCATCACAGATGCTGGGTTCCATAGATAATGGGCTTAAGTGGACTCGAACCACCGACCTCACGCTTATCAGGCGTGCGCTCTAACCGGCTGAGCTATAAGCCCATAGTGACAAGCACGGGTACTATATTACACGATACGCGCGTATTCGTCAAGAAAAAATTTCAACATCAATGCGGGTGACAGGACTTGAACCTGCACGGTCGCCCACCAGAACCTAAATCTGGCGCGTCTGCCAATTCCGCCACACCCGCATAAAGATTACGCTTTTTCCAAGCGCTTCTCAATTATAGCGAAAGTCCCAGCAAAAATCAACCCCATCTTTCTTCAAACAGCTTTTCAAACATCTTTTCATGAACCATTTTTCACACCGGCTTCATCTCCAGCTTTCCATCTCGCAATTCCCACAGACATGCACCAAATTCTTCTATGTCTTCTCTATCATGCGTAACAAGAAGCAGCATCCTTCCATCCAGATGTGCTTTGACATATGAAACCGTCATTTTGCGCGTATTCTCATCCAGTCCCTTAAACGGCTCATCCATAATGACCAGCTCAGACGGGGCAAGCATTGCTCTTGCAATTGCCACACGGCGCTTCATTCCTCCACTCAGTCTGCTCACGCTTTTCTTGCAGGAGTCCGCAAGCCCAAGCTCTGTCAGATGCTTCATTATGGCTGGCTCCTGATTTTCCCCCCGCAGCACCATTGCAAGATTGTCCATAACCGAATGTCCTTCACATAACCGGTCCTCCTGAAAAACCACCGAGCACGCCTTTGAGACGCCCTCAACGCTCCCCTCCTCTGCCGTTTCCAGGCCAAGAAGAATCCGAAGCAGCGTCGTTTTTCCACAACCGGATTCCCCCATAATCACATGCACCTGTTCTCCGCCCAATTCAGCGTTCAGATTCGAAAGCACCCGATGTCCCTGAAATTCTTTGGAAACATTCCGAAGTATGATTTTCATTCTATCCATCCTCACTCTTCCTCTCCGCCCCGCACCGCTTTATGGTAAACGATTAAATTCAATACCCTTTTTAATCCCCACATAAACAGCTTTTCTGACAGCACACTAATCATGACGATAATCACCGTCCATGCCAGCAGGTCATCCGTATCCAGATAAATTTTCGCCAGATACAGCATTTTGCCGATGGAGCCATTCGGAGTTCCGATAATTTCCGCCGCAACACCTGCTTTCCAAGCCATCCCGGTCGTCACACTGCACGCCGATATCAGATACGGCTCCACCTGCGGAATCGTAATGTAGCGCATCCTGCGATACCACGGCACTCCAAAGACCTGCGCCATCTCCTCCATCTGCTTGTCCGATGCCCGCAATCCACTCAGCACATTCTGATAAATCACCGGCAGCACAATCAAAAACGAGATAAAAACAGACAGATTCTCAGACGACAGCCAGATCAGACAGATCACCACAAACGAAGCTACCGGAACCGACTTAATGGTTACCATCCACGGCCACAGCAGTGTCTCAACTATCGGAAACCGGTTGGCTGCAACCGCAAAAACAATCCCCGTCACAAGCCCGAGCAGAAAGCCTCCTGCGATATGATAAAAAGTAAACCAAATCGAAGATGCAAAGCCCTGTACCTGCCATATGGTAAAAAGTCTAAGACAGACCGAAACCGGCGAAACCAGAAGAATCTTCTGGCGAATCGTCATCGCCGCAATCTGCCATACGAGCAGAGCAAGCATAACCGCTAAAATTTTTCCTCTATGTTTTTTTATTTTTTCCAGTGCTTTTCCTTTCATAATACCACCGATACTTCTCTATTTTATACCTATGCGTAGAATAACAGAAAAAGAAAAGTCCCGCAAGCATCACTGCCTACCGGACTTTACTCCAATTCTGTGTTCAATTGCCGCATATGTAACTGTCCCCTCTCCGTACAATTCCAATTTCCTGACAGGCTCTTTACTGCTCCGCCGCTTTGGGTTACTTCACCACTCGCCATCTGACCAGATATCCACCTACCCCGACAGCGAATCCCTGTTCCGCTTGCCTTCCGTGGCTCTTTCCTGTTACTTTTTATATCGGCTGCAACAACGTAAAAATTTACCGTTTTTGCTCGGTGGTCCTAAATTCTCTGTTTTGTTCATTTAGGACCACCAATCTCGCATTTGCACAACTACAAATACAAGAAATACCTGTTCACATCTCTGCGTGACGGAGCCGCACTCCCTACCCCGTCGCCTATTGATGCAGTCGAGAAAGACGACGATGCCGCACTTGTTAATATGGTCTGTGTCGATCTTGATGAATATGCTCGTGCTTATGACGAAAAGGCTACGAAAAAACTTTGAGATTACCTTTCTTCATCTATCTTTCTTTTCTGCATATCATAAATTAAGGCCACTTAGGAACTTAATCTTATGAATTCCAACTGCAAAAATCTCTATGTATTATCAACAATCGCCTGTCAGCTTTCCGAATGCCTATCTGAACAGGAATTAGCTGAACTATCCGCTAATCTCGTTGTCCTCAGTGACATGCTCGCCAATATTCTTACACACAATAACGATTGCAACGATAACTAATTTATCATTTCATCTGTTCCACTTCGCATTGCCGGAGAAGAAAAGCAGAACAATACTAAATTCCGATGCGCTAGCTTCCGACAACCGTGACATTGCCGCCAAGCTGCTTTGCGTTGGCCTGCGAGCCGTAAGCGTAGGTGTTGTTTGTTCCTTCCACAGTCCAGATATAATCCAGTGTGTAGCCGGTGCGCCGTGCGGTCACTTCAGACAGGAACGCGCCGCCCTTGTAGCTGGATATGCTTGTCGTGTACTTCTGTCCGTCCTTGTAAAGACAGTCTCCCGTTCCAAGGCTCCAGTCACCGGTCATATTTGAACTTAATTCTTGCGTCAGCTGATAAAATATGCTATATTAAGCATAGAAAAAGGGAAAGTCAGAGAGTTACAGCTTACCCTCAGATAATTAACAAACTAATTTTTTACAATCAGCCGTCATTATTGCGAGTAATGGCGGCTATTTTCGTTTTCCCCTGAAAATTGTGTAACACAATCCCACAAGGGCGCAAATGAATATTCCAATCTGAATTAAATCAGCATATGTAACATACATTGGCAACGCCCTCCTTTCTTTCGTCTGGAGGGTTAGCTCCTCCGATAAAAGAGGGTAAGCCGCCCGGCTCTCTGGTTTTCCCATGCGTATATCATATCATTTCAAAGAACGCCTTTCAATCAAAAGTTATCGGCAGATTATTCGGCCGTCTAGTCTTACAGGCGGAGACTTGTGACCACGGAAAAGCCCGGTTGGCAAACTTAGCACTAATTCTTTTTTGAACTTAATTCTTGCGTCAGCTGATAGGATATGTTATATTAAGCATAGAAAAAGGGAAAGCTAGAGAGTTACAGCTTACCCTCAGATAATTAACAAACTAATTTTTTACAATCAGCCGTCATTATTGCGAGTAATGGCGGCTATTTTCGTTTCCCCTTGAAAATCGTGTAACACAATCCCACAAGGGCGCAAATGAATATTCCAATCTGAATCAAATCGGCATATGTAACATACATCGGCAACGCCCTCCTTTCTTTCGTCTGGAGGGTTAGCCCCTCCGATAAAAGAGGGTAAGCCGCCCGGCTCTCTGGTTTTCCCATGTGCATATCATACCATTTCAAAGAACGCCTTTCAATCAAAAGTTAACCAAACAAAATCCTGCAATTACAATTTCTGAATCAATTTTTCTCCTATCCTTTCACTCATCCATACCGGACAGGGACATTCAGGAATTCGGTGGATGGTCAACTGACCATGTAATGAAGCGCGTGTACCGGCACGCAACAAAAGAAAGCCGGGAAGTATCCACGAAGATTGCGGACGGTCTGTTCTGACAAATTTTCATGACAAATTCATGACAAATTCATGACAAATTTTCGCGAAAAATACCGTTTTTTTATCCATTTTTCGTTTCATTTTAAGCACTAAAAAACCCCAAGAATGCTTGATTCTTGGGGTTTTCCGCTAAATTGCGTGAATGAGACACGGGGGATTCGAACCCCCGACAACTTGATTAAAAGTCAAGTGCTCTACCACCTGAGCTAGTATCCCATATTCTGTGATGTAAAGTATCCCGTAAGATACAACTGGGCTAGTTGGATTCGAACCAACGAATGCAGGAATCAAAATCCTGTGCCTTACCGCTTGGCGATAGCCCAAAAGTAAAATACTTGCGCGCCGCAGTCTGCACAGCAATTCTGTGCATGGCACATGTTGTTTATACAACAGGGTGGATACAGGGATTCGAACCCTGGGCCTCCAGAGCCACAATCTGGCGCGCTAACCAACTGCGCTATACCCACCATAATTTTTTCTCACATCTGCACATTCGAATGAAGTGAGACTCTCCAGAATCGCTTGACGATTCTGCGCGCGAATGCGCATCTAATCACATCTGCACATTCGAACGAAGTGAGAATGTGCCCGAAGGGATTCGAACCCCCGACCCACGGCTTAGAAGGCCGTTGCTCTATCCAGCTGAGCTACGGACACATAGGATGTATACCCTTGCCTGATGTCTCAGACATAAAGCGGGTGATGGGAATCGAACCCACGTATCCAGCTTGGAAGGCTGGTGTTCTACCATTGAACTACACCCGCATGAAGTCGGGGTGACAGGATTCGAACCTGCGACCTCCTGGTCCCAAACCAGGCGCTCTAGCCAAGCTGAGCCACACCCCGAAGGATTTTGTTTTATTTCGTGTCGTTTGCTTAACACAAGAGATATTATATTACATGGTTCCTATAATGTCAACATTTTTTTGAATATTTTTTTAGAAATTTTCGCATTTGTTCAAATTGTACGTAAAACATGTACAACTTGAACATTTCTACTACAAATAGCACAACGAAAACTGGGCTTTTCCCTCTTTATCCAGGTTCATAATCATATAAGAAGGTTTTCTCCCCTCTTGTCTTGGGTAAGAAATACTTCCGGGATTTAAAATAATTACATTTTCATCTTCTTCAAAAAATGGTTTGTGGGTATGCCCAAACATAGCAATATCAATATTACGTTCATGCGCAGCCTTTTTAATATGTCCTATTCCCCCATTGACATAATAATAATGTCCATGAGTAATTAACACTTTATAGTCGCCAATTTTTAATTCCCGCTCATTTGGAAGCGTTGTATAAAAGTCATTATTTCCTGCCACCACTTCTACCGGACATTCCGCAATGACTTCTATATAATCCTCCGCACCTTCTGCATCCCCAAGATGAATTAATAAATCCAATGGTTTCTCTCGCTCTAAGATTTCTTCCAGATTGTAATGTTTTCCATGCGTGTCACTAACAATCAACACTTTCATATCTTACCTCAATAAACTTATTTAATACCATGTGAGATAAGCATATTGCGCATAACACGCAAAGCTTTTCCTCTATGACTGATAACATTCTTTTCTTCCTCAGTCAATTCTGCTGTAGAACAACCAAATTCATCTACATAAAAAATCGGATCATATCCAAATCCATGGCAGCCTGCAATTTCAAATCCGATATAGCCTTCAATAGTCTCTCTTGCCACCAACACCTCTTTATTTGGCAATACAGCAGCAATAGCACAAACGAATCGGGCAGAACGCTTTTCCTTTGGTACACCCTCTAAACGATCTAAGATAGCTCTATTTTTGATATCATAAGATGTATCCTCACCTAAATAACGTGCAGAGTAAATACCTGGCTCTTTATTTAAATAGTCAACCTCTAATCCAGAATCATCAGCTAATACAATATCATCTGTAAGTTCTGCAATAGCTTTCGCCTTAATTACAGCATTTTCTTCAAAAGTTGTTCCTGTTTCTTCTACATCTGTGCTAAGTCCTGCTTCTTTCATGGACACAATTTCTGCCTCCATTCCCGCAAGAATATCACGAATTTCTCTCATTTTTCCTTCATTTCCTGTTGCAAAAACAATACGCATAAACTTTCTCCTTTTACAAAGCAAGAGCACGTAGCCGTGCCCCTGCATTTCTCTTCAGATACATTTGTCAGCGATTATTACTAAACGCTTTTATACATAAATTACAATCTATTACATTTTTAACATTTTCCCATGCATAACCGTTGGTGCTGATATACCCTTCACCATCATCCACGATTACATTCTGAGTCGGTTTATCTGCTGCATATTCAATCGCTAACGGATGTACTGCATCCGGTGTGATAATATGCAAA
>JBGVFC010000122.1:0-21506 GCA_045120755.1 Agathobacter sp.
GAGCACCTTGAAAACTATATAGTCGAGTACTACAAGAATCTTGAAAAGAAACCTGCAAAGCCTTGTATGCGTTCTATTTATCCAGAGTGGATAGATTATAAGAGCAAAGAGACTTCGTATGCAAATGCTTGTAATATTCAATCTAGATGGAAACGCTATTTTGAAAATTCTAGTATCATAGATGTTCCATTTGAAAAATTAACCACAGGAGCTTTAAAAAAATGGTGTGTTGATGTGATTGCAGAAATGCATTTATCAGATAGACAATTTAAAGATTTAAAATCTATTATGAATATGATATTTGATTATGCAGTATCTTTCGATATTATCCAAATCAACCTATCTCGTCAGGTCAGAGGTTTTTCTGCAAGAAATTTCAAACCAGAAGCCGAAAAGCCTGTTGAAGAAATTGTTTATAATGCAGATGCAAAACATTCTGTTCTCGCAGAAGCTATGGAACAGTTTTTTAAGACAAAGAATATTGCATATATTGCAGTCTGTCTGAACTTCTCTCTTGGTCTTCGTGTAGGTGAATTAGTCGCATTAAGAACAAGTCACATAAACGATGATGGAACAATTACTATCTGTCAAGAAGAAACTAAGACCTATCATAAGGATGCAGATGGAACGATTCACAGAGATGGTTATGAAATTGTAAATCATACAAAAACATTAAGTGGTAATCGTAGATTAATTCTTACTCCAAAAGCACGTAAATATATTGATATGGCACTTAGATATAATGAATCAAAAGGACTTAAAGACGAGGATTTTATTTTTCTGGATAAAAAAGGAAATAGAATACATGACCATGCAGTCAATAATGTTCTTCGCAGATTAAATGGTGTAAGAAATGAAAAAGATGCTTTTATAATTGAAGGTAGACCATCTGGTAACCATAGTATCAGACGTACAACAATATCAGAACTACATGAAGCTATGGTAATTTCCGATGATACATTAAAAACATTTGCAGGACACAAAGATATTTCTACAACACAGAAATGTTATATCCATCAGACCAAAGATATTACAGAATATGCAGAAGAATTCGCAAAAGTACTTGACGCATAGGACAAGAAAATTTGTAACCCAACTGTAACCCAAATTTGTTTACAAGCAAAAAAATAGGAAGCCTTGATTTATAAGGCTTCCCATTATTTTAATTAGTGGGTAAGTTGGGAGTTGAACCCACACGACTGCAATAGCCACAAGATCCTTAGTCTTGCTCGTCTGCCAGTTCCGACACTTCCGCATGTGTCTTACAAGCTGTTTCGCTTGACGACTTGATTATAATAGCAAACCTCAAATAGAATGTCAATCATATTTTTTGAAAAAATAAAATTTTTTTTGCAGAAAAAAAGGATTTTATCGGGAAACGTAGAAATTAACTTATGTAGGAAGGTGTTTAAATGTCAATACGTGAACAAATTGAACAGATGGAAAAAGAAAATTTAAGCCCGTATGCATGTTTAAGCGTCAATTCGCGCGGCAGGGATGTTGAGGAACCGCAGTGTGACATCCGTCCGGTGTTTCAGAGGGACCGAGACAGGATTCTGCACAGCAAATCCTTCCGGCGTCTGAAGAACAAGACGCAGGTATTTCTGACACCGAAGGGTGACCACTACCGGACGAGAATGTCGCATACGCTTGAGGTGTCGCAGAATGCGCGGACGATTGCCAAGGCACTTCGCCTGAATGAGGATTTGGTGGAGGCGATTGCATTAGGGCATGATCTGGGACATACGCCGTTCGGGCATGCAGGAGAGCATCTCTTAAATCAGATTTATGAGGGCGGCTTCCGGCACAACGAGCAGAGTGTCCGCATCGTAGAGAAGCTGGAGAAGGACGGAGCGGGACTGAATCTCACATGGGAAGTGAGGGATGGCATACTGAATCATCAGACGAAGACCATGCCGCACACCTTGGAGGGCAAGATTGTCCGCCTGTCGGATAAGATTGCATATGTCAATTCGGATTTTGATGATGCAATCCGGGCGCAGCTTCTGTGTGAGGAGGATATTCCGCTGGCAATTCGCAACGAACTTGGGCATACCACGCGAGAACGTCTGGACCATATGATTCATGATATCATCATCAACAGCAGCGGGAAGGATGATATTGTGATGTCCGAGGGAACCAGACAGGCGCTTGCAGATCTTCGGGTATTTATGTTTGACAATGTCTACAAGAATCCGGTGGCAAAGGGCGAGGAAATCAAAGCCAAAGCGATGCTGTCCCAGCTTTACCATTTCTATATGGAGCATATGGAATTGCTCCCGCAGAAGCATATCGTGATGTGGGAGGCCGGTGAGGACCGTGGGCGTGTTGTCTGTGACTACATATCGGGAATGACAGACCAGTATGCAATTACAAAATTCAGTGAGTATTTCATTCCGGTTGCATGGCAGGTGGATGGATATTAAGTTGCGATATGCGGGATATTCATTCACAGAAAGGAGATACACATGCCGTATTACTCGGATGAACTGATTGAAGAGGTGCGTTCCCGCAATGACATTGTGGATGTCATCGGCGGATATGTGCGTCTTCAGAAAAAGGGCAGTACCTATTTCGGGCTTTGCCCATTTCATAATGAGAAGACGGGTTCGTTTTCCGTATCGCCGAATAAGCAGATGTATTATTGCTTTGGATGCGGCGCAGGAGGAAATGTATTTACCTTCCTGATGCAGTATGAGAATTTTACTTTTGCGGAGGCGATGCAGACGCTTGCGGACCGCGCGGGGGTGGAGCTACCGCGCCAGGAGTTAAGCGAGGCGCAGAAGCGGGAAGCGGACCGGCGGACCCGTCTGTTGGAAATCAATAAAGAAGCTGCCAGATACTTCTATTCCCTGCTGAAAAGTCCGAGAGGACAGCGGGCATATGAGTATTTCCGGAAGCGGGAACTGAGTGAGGATACCATAAAAAAGTTCGGATTGGGATATTCGGACCAGTATAGCAATGACCTCTATCAGTATCTGCGGAAAAAGGGATATGAGGATGATATTTTAAAGGATTCCGGTCTGGTCACGCTGGATGAGCGGGGCGGACATGATAAATTCTGGAATCGGGCGATGTTTCCGATTATGGATGTGCGGAACCGCGTCATTGGCTTTGGCGGACGGGTAATTGGTGAGGGCGAACCCAAGTACCTGAATTCGCCGGAGACAAAGATATTCGACAAGAGCCGCAATCTGTATGGACTCAATATTGCGCGGAGCACGCGCAAGAGCCAGCTTCTGCTCTGTGAGGGCTATATGGATGTAATCGCGCTTCATCAGGCAGGTTTTGACAATGCAGTGGCTTCGCTTGGAACGGCACTGACCAGCGGACATGCAAGTCTGCTCAAACGCTATACCAGAGAGGTATATCTGACCTATGACAGCGACGGCGCGGGCGTGAAAGCGGCGCTGCGCGCAATCCCGATTTTGAAGGAGGTCGGGATTACAACGAAGATTATCAATATGCAGCCCTACAAGGATCCGGATGAATTTATCAAAGCACTCGGCGCAGAGGAATACCAGAAGCGCATCGATGAGGCGGAGAACAGCTTTCTGTTCGAGATAAGGATTGCACAGAGAGATTACGATATGAATGATCCGGAATCGAAGACTGCATTTTATAATGAAATTGCACGAAAGTTGACCGGTTTTACGGAGGAGCTGGAGCGCAACAATTATATTCAGGCGGTTGCCGACAAATATCACATCGGATTTGACGATTTAAGGCGTCTGGTCAACCAGACTGCCCTGAAGAATGGCGGAATCACTGCACCGCCCGTGCGGCCGAAAAGCGGTATCCAGGAGAAGAAAAAAGAGGATGGCATGAAAAAATCCCAAAAACTTCTGCTCACATGGCTCATAGAGGATACCCGCCTGTTCGGTGTGATTGGTCCATATATCACACCGGAGGATTTTACAGAGGAGCTATACCGCAAGGTGGCAGGGATGCTGTTTGCGCAGTATGAGCAGTCGAAGACGGTGAATCCGGCACAGATTATCAGTGCATTTATGGATGAGGAAGAACAGCGCGAGGTGGCAGGTCTGTTTAACGCGACGATTCATGAGGTGGAGACAAAGAACGACCTGGCCAAGGCGGTTAAGGAAACGGTAATCAAAGTGAAGCAGAATAGTATTGAATACCATTCAAAGCAGCTTGACCCAACGGATATGGCAGGACTGATGAAGCTTGTGCAGGACAGGAATACACTGCAGCAGTTACAACATCTGCATATTTCCGTTGATTAAGGACAAAATAGTAAATAACCTGAGAGGATGTATCAAAATGACAAAGAAAAAAGAAGAAAATGTAGAAACCGTTAATAACGAAGAACTTCAGGCAAAGTTCCAGGAGCGCCTGAGGGAATTGCTCGAGCTTGCCAAGAAGCGGAAAAATATGCTTGAAGACCACGAAGTGAGTGATTTTTTCAAGGATATGAATCTGGATGCCGAGAAGATGGAGCTGGTACTGGACTATCTGGAGCACAATGGAATTGATGTCTTAAAAATCAGCAACGGTGACGATGATGATGATATTATTCTCGATGATGAGGATGTCGAAGAAGTAGAGGTTGAGAATATCGATTTGTCTGTGCCGGATGGCGTGAGCGTGGAAGATCCGGTTCGTATGTATTTGAAGGAAATCGGAAAAGTTCCTCTTTTAAGTGCGGAGGAGGAGACGGAGCTTGCCATGAGTATGGAAGACGGTAATGTCGCATACGAGAAAATCCAGATTTTAAAGCGCCGCCTGGAAGAGGCTTCCGAAGAGGAAAAGGAGGAGATTCAGGAGGATATCAAAGAGCAGCAGAAGTTGGTCGATATTGGTGCTGATGCAAAGAAGCGTCTGGCAGAGGCCAATCTGCGTCTGGTTGTCAGCATTGCAAAGCGCTATGTCGGACGTGGAATGCTGTTTCTGGATTTGATTCAGGAAGGAAATCTCGGTCTGATTAAAGCGGTTGAGAAATTTGATTACCATAAGGGATACAAGTTCTCTACCTATGCGACATGGTGGATTCGTCAGGCGATTACCAGAGCAATTGCTGATCAGGCGAGAACCATCCGTATTCCGGTTCATATGGTTGAGACCATCAACAAGCTGATTCGTGTATCAAGACAGCTTTTGCAGGAGCTGGGACGAGAGCCAAGTCCGGAGGAGATAGCAGAAGAGATGAACATGCCGGTGGAGCGTGTGCGTGAAATTTTAAAAATCTCACAGGAGCCGGTATCTTTAGAGACGCCAATCGGTGAGGAGGAGGATTCCCATCTGGGAGATTTTATCCGCGATGAGAATGTTCCGGTTCCGGCGGATGCGGCTGCATTTACCCTGTTGAAGGAGCAGCTTGAGGAGGTGCTGGGCACCCTGACAGAGCGGGAGCAGAAGGTGCTTACCCTGCGTTTTGGACTGGAGGATGGCCGTGCGCGGACGCTCGAGGAGGTCGGCAAGGAGTTCAATGTTACGCGTGAGCGAATCCGCCAGATTGAGGCGAAGGCACTGCGCAAGCTGCGTCATCCAAGCAGAAGCAGAAAATTAAAGGATTATTTGGAGTAAGATGAGATTATCAGAACGAATGGAAGCAATTGCGGATATGGTTACGGTGGGCAATATACTTGCCGATGTGGGGACAGACCATGGCTATATTCCGATTGCGTTGGTGACAAGAGGACGGATTCCGAAGGCAATTGCGATGGATTTGCGGGAAGGACCGTTAGCCAGAGCCAGGGAGCATATCGCACAGTACGGACTTGGGGAAAAAATTGATACCCGCTTGTCTGATGGTGTTGCGGCGCTTGCACCGGGGGAGGCGGAGACCATCGTGATTGCAGGTATGGGAGGAGAGCTTGTCATACATATTTTGTCCGATGGGGAACAGGTCTGCAAAGGTGCGAAGGAGTTAATCCTGCAGCCGCAGTCGGAGATTGCGGGGGTGAGAGCTTTTCTCCGGAATCAGGGGTATCGGATCTGTGATGAGAATATGATAGAAGAAGATGGCAAATATTATCCGATGATGCGGGTTGTTTTTGGGGAAAACGAATCCATACAGGCGACACCGGTGGAGGATGCTTATGGACCTGTATTGCTTTGGAAGCGCCATCCGGTATTGCTGCGTTTTTTGAAAAAACAGCACAGCCAGCTTGCAAAAATCCTAAGCGGATTGCAGAGCCAGCCGGCTTCGGAGCAGATTGTACAAAGAATGCACGAAGTCGAAGAAAAGCTGCAGCTCAACCGGCAGGCGCAGGCAATCATGGAAGAGGAAGCGCAGGAGGGATAAGTTTGTCAGATTGGAAGGAGAGGGAGTTTTTATGCAGGAGTATAAGATTACGGTGGTATTGCCGGACGACAGGTGCGAAGAGTTAGTCGTGCCGGAAGGAACAAATTTGGAAGATATCGCTACACAATTTCAGGATTGTTATCCGGATAAGATTGTGCTTGCGATGTTTAACCAGTCGCTGCGTGAATTGTCCAAGACGATTCATAAGGATGGAAGAGTGTCTTTTCTGACGATGACGCACAGTGACGGAAAACGAACCTACCGAAGAGGCGTGACGCTTCTCATGCAGAGGGCGGCACTGAATCTGTGGGGAAATCAGACGATTATCAAAGTGTTCTATTCCCTTGGACAGGGATACTATTGTGAGCGGCTTGACCGGGAGCAGAAGCGTCTGGAGGTGACTGGGGAAGATATTGAGCGGCTCAAGTGCGAGATGCGCAGGCTTGTGGATGCGGACTGCCCGATTAAAAAGAGCAGTGTCAAAACAGAGGAGGCAGAGCGCCGGTTCCGTGAGATTGGCATGCATGATAAGGAGCGGCTGCTGCATTACCGCAGAAGCTCCAGGGTAAATCTGTATGATTTAGATGGGCTGAAGGATTATTTCTATGGCTATATGGTGCCGAGTACCGGATATCTGGCATATTTTGATATCGTTCCCTATGAGGATGGATTTGTGGTACTTTTTCCCAATACGGGTTCCACGCAGGTGGGACCGCTTGTGACCTCGAACAAGCTGCACAAGACCTTGCGCGCATCCCGCGAGTGGAGCAGGATGTTGAATATCGGAAGTGTTGGTGCCCTAAATGACGCCATTACAGCCGGACGGGGACAGGAAATGATTCTTACGCAGGAGGCGCTGATGGAGGAGCGTATCGGCAATCTTGCGGCGCAGATTGCGGGACGCGAGGATATTAAGTTTGTGATGATCGCGGGGCCGTCATCTTCCGGCAAGACCTCTTTTGCAAACCGTCTGTCCATCCAGCTTTCCGCAAAGGGACGCAGACCGCATGCGCTCAGTCTGGATGATTACTATGCGGACAGGGAATTATGCCCGAGGAATCCGGATGGCACCCATGATTACGAATGTCTGGAAGCACTGGATGTGGAGCAGTTCAATTTGGATATGACAAGGCTGCTGCAGGGAGAAGAAATCGACATGCCGTCGTTCAATTTCAAGACCGGAAAGCGGGAGTACCGCAATAAAAAATTGCGCCTGCAGCAGGGGGATATCCTTGTAATTGAGGGAATCCACGGACTGAATGATAAATTATCCTATATGCTTCCGGCAGAGAGCAAGTTCAAGATTTATATTTCCGCGCTGACACAGTTGAATGTGGATGAGAATAATCCTCTGCCGACGACCGATGGAAGATTGCTGCGCAGAATCGTCCGGGATGCGCGAACCCGCGGCACCAATGCGCAGGAGACGATTGCCATGTGGCCGGCTGTGCGAAAAGGGGAGGAGCAGAATATTTTTCCGTTTCAGGAGAGTGCGGATGTGATTTTTAATTCCGCTCTGGTCTATGAGCTGGCAGTGCTCAAGGTCTATGCGGAGCCGCTTCTGTTCCAGATTCCAAAGGGAGCTGCGGAGTATTATGAGGCAAAACGGCTCTTAAAATTCCTCGACTATGTTCTGCCGCTTCCGACGGAGGGCATATCGAAAAATTCGCTTGTGCGCGAATTTGTAGGCGGAAGCTGTTTTCATGTGTAAATCCGCACTTGATTTTTTCAAAAGGTATTGGTATATTTGATTAGAATCGTGACTATTCAGAATCCTTGTGAATTTGAAAAGCTGATTTGTCGCATTTATGTGTAAGAAGCAGTTTTTCAAATTCGCAAGGTGACTCGAATAGAGTCACTTCCCCACATATGAGCATTTTTAGTCCTGAAGGGACGGGAAAGCACGCTTATGCGTGCGGAAATGCGAATGGTGGGTAAGATTCTGAATAGTTACTAGCAGTGAAAAATGTGCAGGACAGGTGTTCGCGGCTGCAAGTGTCGAAAGACCGCAGGTGAGGAAAGTCCGGGCTTCACAGGGCAGGATGCCGGTTAACGGCCGGTGGAGGAAACTCTAAGGAAAGTGCAACAGAAATATACCGCCACGCAAGTGGTAAGGGTGCAATGGCAGTGTAAGAGACTACCGCCTTTCTGGTAACAGGGAGGGCACATGTAAACCCCATCCGAAGCAAGACCGAATCAAAGCAATGACGTGGCCCGCCAGGTTTAGGTAGGTCGCTTGAGGCGACTGGCAACAGCCGTCCTAGATAGATGAACATCCAACGACATAACCCGGCTTATCGTCCTGCTTATTTTTAGATCCAGTACTGTGCCTTGCGGCATGGGTACTGGGTCTTTTTAATAGTAACAGTTCAGCCATAACCATTTGTATGGGCGAATCATGCTTGCATGAATGAGCACATCGGATTGGTTATGGCTGAACTGTTACTATTGGTTAGCTTTTATTGGTGCATGTGCTTGCTTTTTACAGAGGGATTCGGTACAATAATACAACATGGATAAGTGGGAGGCGAAGATGAGCTACGCAGATCAGATTTTTGTGGCAATGTGTCAGGATATTTTAGAGAACGGAACAAGTACGGAGGGCGAACTGGTCCGGCCGCACTGGGAGGATGGCACGAGTGCTTATACGATTAAGAAGTTCGGAGTCGTGAACCGTTATGATTTGTCGAAGGAATTTCCGGCGATTACACTGCGCAAGACCTATATCAAGAGCGCCACGGATGAGCTTTTGTGGATATGGCAGAAAAAGTCCAACAATATCCACGATTTGAAGAGTGGTGTGTGGGATGAATGGGCAGATGAGAATGGCTCCATCGGTAAGGCGTACGGCTACCAGATGGGAGTGAAGCATAAGTACAAAGAGGGTATGATGGACCAGGTAGACCGCGTGCTCTAAGACTTGAAGCATAACCCGTTTTCGCGTAGAATCATGACCAATATCTATGTGCATCAGGATTTGAGCTAGATGAATCTGTACAAATGCGCGTACAGCATGACGTTCAATGTCACCCAGAAAAAGGGCGAGGACAAGCTGACACTCAACGGCATACTCAACCAGCGCTCGCAGGATGTTTTGGCGGCGAATAACTGGAATGTCTGCCAGTATGCGGTGCTTATGCATATGATTGCACAGGTAAGCAATATGCAGGTGGGTGAGCTGGTTCATGTGATTGCGGATGCACATATTTATGACAGGCATGTTCCGATTGTACGGGAGCTGATTCAAAGGGAGCAGCATCCGGCACCGAAGTTCTGGCTGAACCCGGATGTTCGGGATTTTTATAAGTTTACGACGGATGATATCCGTATCACGGACTATGTCACGGGTGAGCAGATTAAGGATATCCCGATTGCAATCTGATTGTTTCTATGAAGAGAAGGAGTACGACATGAATTTAATTGCAGCAGTCGACGAGAAGTGGGCAATTGGCAAGAATAACGAATTGTTAGTCCGGATTCCGGCTGACCAGAAGTTTTTTCGGGAGACGACAACCGGCAAGGTTGTGGTGATGGGAAGAAAGACATTAGAGAGTTTTCCGAATGGTCTGCCGCTGAAAAACCGCACGAATATTGTGTTGACGCACAATCCGAATTATAAAGTAAAGGACGCAATTGTTGTGCATTCCATGGAGGAACTGCATGAGGAATTGCGCAAATATCCAAGCGAGGATGTCTATGTCATCGGTGGTGAGAAGATTTACCGTCAGCTATTGGATGAGTGTGATGTGGCGCACATTACTAAGATTTGCTATACCTATGATGCGGATGCGTATTTTCCGAATCTGGATGAGGATCCGGACTGGGTGATTACGGCAGACAGTGAGGAACAGACCTATTTTGATCTGGAATTTTATTTTTACAGGTATGAACGAGTGAAGAAGTAAGATGGATAATTTTTTGTTCAGTATTAATGTCACATTGCCGATTTTTCTTGTGATGGTAGTCGGATGGGCATTAAAACAGGCTGGTATATTGAATGACAATTTTGTGACGATTGCGAACCGGTTTAATTTTAAGGTCACGCTTCCGGTTATGCTTTTCCGGGATTTGTCAGCAGTCAATATCCGGGAAGATTTTGACCCGAAATTTGTTCTGTTCTGTGCGGCAGCATCGAGCATATGCTTTTGGGCAATATGGGGAGGCACTAAGCTCTTTTTGAAGGATAAGAGTCTTCGGGGGGCCTTTGTGCAGGCATCCTTCCGGAGCAGTGCGGCCGTGATGGGAATGGCATTTATCAGCAATATATTCGGAGCATCGGCGATGGGACCTATGATGGTCATCGGTGCGGTTCCTCTGTACAACATCTATTCGGTGATTGTTCTGACCTTCGAGGCAGAGCGGACAGAGGGAGAGAAGCGCGATACCGGCAAGATTAAAGAGGCGTGTATCAACATTCTGAAGAATCCGATTGTCATCGCGATTGCCCTGGGTGTGATTGTAGCTTTGATTGGAATTGATTTTCCGGTGCTGGTTGACAAGACCGTAGACTCCATTGCACAGCTTGCCACCCCGCTTGCCCTGATTGGCTTGGGCGCAGGCTTTGAGGGGCGCAAGGCGATTAAGAAGCTGAAGCCGACCTTGTGGGCTTCGGCAATTAAGCTGGTACTTCAGCCGCTTGTGTTCATTCCGGTTGCGGTCTGGATGGGATTTACCGGGGAGAAGCTGATTGCCATTCTGATTATGTTGGCTGCTCCGTCTACACCAAGCTGCTATATTATGGCCAAGAATATGAAGAATGACGGAGTTCTGACATCGAGTATCGTGGTTATGACAACACTGCTTGCGGCATTCACTTTGACGGGGTGGATTTATCTGCTTAAAGTGCGCGGGCTGATTTAAGATAGAGAGGAAGTATTTTTTCATGGATATCACAGGAAGAAAATTATTTGTAAAAGCATTACAGGAGGAAGGGGTTGACACCATCTTTGCCTATCCAGGCGGAACAGTTACGGATTTGTTTGATGAGCTGTATAAGACGGACAATATCGATCTGGTGCTGCCTCGTCATGAGCAGGGACTGATTCATGAGGCAGAAGGCTATGCAAAATCCTCCGGCAGAGTCGGTGTGTGCCTGGTTACGAGCGGTCCGGGAGCGACCAATATCATTACGGGACTGGCGGATGCCTTCTATGACAGCATACCGCTGGTATGTTTTACGGGGCAGGTTCCGCTCAGCTTAATCGGCAATGATGCTTTTCAGGAGGTAGATATTGTCGGCATGACAAGAAGTATCACCAAGTACGGGGTGACGGTCCGCCGCAGAGAGGATCTCGGACGTATCATTAAGATGGCATTTTATATTGCAAAAAGTGGTAAGCCGGGACCGGTTGTGGTTGATATTCCGAAGGATATCCAGACTGCATCCGGCAGCAGTGAATATCCGCAGCAGGTGGATATCCGCGGCTATAAACCGAATGAGAGTGTTCATGTCGGACAGCTAAAGAGAGCTTACAAATTGCTCAAGGCAACCAGCAAGCCTCTGATTCTTGCCGGTGGCGGCGTGAATATCTCAAAAGCA
The DNA here is from genome assembly GCA_045120755.1 of Agathobacter sp. Lineage (GTDB taxonomy): Bacteria > Bacillota > Clostridia > Lachnospirales > Lachnospiraceae > Roseburia. The sequence goes on from JBGVFC010000122.1 coordinate 11,808, forward strand.
GGCGATAAACTTCAGGCTTTTGCGGAGGCTATGAATGTTCCGGTAGTTACCACGGTGATGGGGCGCGGAGCAATGCCGACGAAGCATCCGCTCTATGTCGGAAGCTGCGGTATGCATGGAAAATATGCGGCAAATATGGCAGTCAGCGAGTGCAATGTCCTCTTTTCCATCGGAACACGTTTTAATGACCGGATTACCGGAGATTTGAATGAATTTGCACCGCACGCCAAAATCGTACATATCGATATCGATGCGGCTTCCATCTCAAGAAATGTAGTCGTAGATGTTCCGGTGGTATCGGATGCAGGGCTGGCTTTGGAAAAATTACTGGAATGGGCGGAGAAGAAGGATACCTCCGAATGGCAGAAGCAGATCGCAGCTTGGGAGGCGAAGAATCCGCTTGAGATGCGCAGAGACCGAGGAATGTCTCCGCAGATGATTATGGAACACATCAATAAGAATTATCCGGATGCAATTTATGTTACGGATGTCGGACAGCACCAGATGTGGGCAGCACAGTATCTGGAACTGGGACCGCAGAATCAGTTGATTACCTCGGGCGGACTTGGAACGATGGGATTTGGACTTCCGGCATCCATCGGTGCAAGAATTGCCAATCGTGACAAGGATGTCATCTGTATCTCCGGTGACGGCGGTCTGCAGATGAATATTCAGGAGCTTGCGACCGCGGTAGTACAGGGAGCGGATGTAACCATCTGTGTTCTGAATAATTATTATCTTGGCATGGTTCGTCAGATGCAGCAGTTGTTCTACGGTAAGCGTTATTCTGCTACCTGTCTGCGCAGACGCAGAGAATGTCCGGCAGAGTGCAAGGGACCAAACAGTGCATGTCCGCCATATGTACCGGATTTTGTGAAGCTGGTAGAAAGTTATGGAGGCTTCGGCGCGCGCGTTGAGAGAGAAGAAGATATTGATGCAGTATTTGAGGAAGCAAAGAAGCATGCCGGCGTTCCGAGACTCATCGAATTTATGATTGCTACGGATGAAATTGTCCTTCCGATGGTTAAGGGCGGCAATCCGATGAGCGAGATGATATTGAAATAAGGAGGCAAAGACATGTCAGAAATGAAAAATCGATGGATTGCTCTTTATGTAGAAAATCAGGTTGGTGTTCTTGCCAAAGTGGCAGGATTATTTTCTGCGAAATCCTATAACCTGCAGTCACTTACGGTAGGAACCACAGAGGATGAGACGGTATCGCGGATGACCATCTGTGTAACCAGTGATGATGTGACCTTTGAGCAGATCAAAAAGCAGTTAAATCGCATGGTTGAGGTCATCAAGGTCATTGACCTGACCGATGTTCCGCTTCACATGAAGGAGATTTTGTATGTCAAAATCGGCGGTCTGAAGCAGGAGCAGATTACACAGGTCTTCCAGATTGCACAGGTATTCAAGGTGGCAGTGTCCGATATCAACGGCGAGAGTGTCATTTTAGAGTGCATGTTGACAGAGCGCAGAAACAATGAACTGATTGCGCTGCTCAAGAGTAAATTCCAGAACATTCACGTTGTGCGCGGTGGAGCAGTAGCGATTGAATCCATCAGTACCGGATGCAGATAAAACTCTACCTTTTTACTAAAAACGGGATAAATAAAACCTGCTAAGAAAGTCAATACTTTCTTGGCAGGTTTTATTGTTAGCTACTCTCTTGTCAGGGCTTCTACGATTTCTCCGACATACATGGTGTGCATATTGTGGTCGCTGTACCATTTGAGCATGATTTCCGAATCGGTAAAGGAATCCTCCGTAATCGGAACGGCAGCCATCTTTTTGCACAGGAGAACCAGATTGGCCTCATCCGGATACGGTATGCCCTGATATAATGCAGGGGTAAGGCCGGCAGCTTTGCATTTATCTTCTTCGCGGCCGGAATGTGCGCCGCAATACTGCAGTGCAGAGTGGTATTGTTCATCAAAGAAGGACAGGGAGAAAAAGTCTCCGCTGTCAAGGAACTCCTTGGTATAACGTGAATCCCGAATAAAGATATAGACAACATTCTTGCCCCAAAGAACACCCAGTCCACCCCAGCTTACCGTCATGGGATTGCAGGAGTATCTGTCTCCGGCAGTGACAAGCGCCCATTCCTTGCCGATTTTGGTAAATGGATTCATCATAAGCTGTTCGATTGGATATGGTTGAAATGTATGCATGTAAAAACCTCGCTTTCTTGTTTGTCCTTAGACTCTGCTATTATGATATGTCATTATAGCAGACGATGTGAGAGGACTACAAGAAGAATTGCAATCGATTGTTGAAGCTAGATGGTTGAAGCTGCCGCTTCACGAAATTTTATTGTGATTATCAGCTTATCGGATATATATTCCGCTTGAATCGTTCCATTCATGCGCTCGGTCAGAAGTTTTGCAATCGACAATCCAAGTCCGGTTGATTTTCTCGCGGAATCCACCGTATAAAAGCGTTCAAATAATTTCCCAACCTCAATCGTATTCAATTCTCTGGCTGTGTTAGCAAAAACAATGGTACCATCAGCGTCAAGTGCAATGGAAAAATCGCCATCACTGTACTTAATCGCATTGTTGATGATATTTCCGAAAACACGGGTAACAGCAGAAGAATCCAGTGTCCGCCATACCGGATTCCCCGGCATCTGTATTTGGGGTTCCATATTTGCCTGCTGCAAAGCTCCTTCAAACGAAATCAGGGATTCTTCAAGCACACGGCAAAGATTGACCTTTTCGAATGACAGCTCAGGTAAAGATGACATAATCGAATAAGTAAACAACTCCTCCGTAAGCTGTTTCAGCGCTTCGGAACGATTACGAATCTGCTCTATATACCTTTCGGAATCTTCGGAAAGCTCTTGCTTTTCTAATAAGTTAAGATATCCGCATATCGCAGTCAATGGCGTTCGCAGATCATGTGAAATATTTGTCACTGCTGTTTTCAGCTCACGATCCCCGTTCTCGTATTTCAATTTCATATTCCGCAACTTTGAAAGTTGAAGATTGATGGTCTTTGCCAAATGCCGGAGCGTCTCATCGCCGGATGAAACGGAAATCAGAACATTGGTATCCTTGTGCAGACATTCCTCAAAACCGGTACCTATTTCGTTTATACTCTTTTTCAATATAAAGATTTTTACAGAAAGCAAGACAACTGCAACAGCCAATATGCCGCATAGAATACCAAGCCAAAGCAATTTTTTCCACCTCTTCTTATTTTAAATTCTTCTTTCTAAAGCAGATGACACCAATTGTTCCGAGCAGCGCCATGAAAAGAAGCGAGTACACGGGAAACAAATAGATATTTTTCGGTATATTTTCCAATGAACCTGTGAGCTGATACAATTGACCGGTGGGCAGTAAATCGTACAGCAGCAAATCCAGCCTTGCCCGAAAACTATCCAGCCTTCCCATGTCTGTAAGGAACTGTATATCAGACCACAAAGCAAATGGAAGATATTGTAATCCAATTGCAGTAAGCAGCGATACAATCACCCCAATCACTCTGTTGCCGATTATTATTGAAATCGTGCAGATAATTGTAGCCATAACAGAGATGGATATGACCGCAACGCACATTTGTATCATTCGTTTTCCGAATGGCAACACAAATCCGTCAAGCAACGGAATCCCAATACAGGCACTTATTGTGCCTGTCAAATACATCGCCACCGCAATGATCATGCTTACGGTCAGATTTGCAAGATAGACAGACAAACGGGAATATCCGGAAATCAGCTTGTTCCTTATCGTATGATAGCCATACTCCGTTCCGATAAACAGCGATATGACAACAGCAAGCGCAATTATAAAAAAATAGTCGGTACCAATGCTAAAAAATGGTCCCTCTGCATACAAAGGCAAATCCCAAAGTCCCTTGTAATACCAGTTGTTGATTACGACATATATCGGATTAACCATTGCACAGACCAGTGCTAACCAAAATAAAATATTTTTTCGCAATCTTGAAAGATTGCCTGCAAGTAATCTGTTCATAGATTTGCTCACCTCAATTCTTTCTTACGGAAACCGATATAGCCGGCAAGCCTCTGTTTCATACCAAGAGAGAAGTTCCGCGCTTTCTTTTTTCCGGTGTTTTCAAGTTCGACCAGTTGTAAAATTTCGGGGATAGAATCATAAGACGGCAGACCAAGTATAAGAGCCTGCTGCTTCAGATTATCTTCCGCAGTCATATCTAAATAGATGGAGGGTGTCTCTACAACTGCCCCCATTCTGCGACGGGATTTGCGGATGGTTTTGTCCTTATAGTTTATTCCATAAATAGAATAAGAACCGTTTGTAGGTTCCTGCAAACCGCAGATTAAACGAATAAGCGTAGTCTTACCGGCACCGTTTTTGCCGATAAATCCATAAATAGCACCTTTGAGGATGTGCATGGACACTTCGTTAAGTGCCTGAAATTTACCGTACCTCTTTGAGAGGGCGGATGTTGTAAGTACATATTCCATAAAATTTCCTCCCTATTTGTTTTACAGCCACATTTTACGCTATAAAGGTAAAGACAGCGGTAAAGAAAAAGGTAAAGATTTTGTAAAGATTTATGCGGACACGAATTTGTACCCAATCCCCCAGACCGCTTCAATCATATCTTTTCCGCTGACATCGCGAAGTTTCACCCGGAGATTACTGATGTGCTGCTTCAGGGAATCTTCGGTACAGTCAGGGGTATCTGTGGTTATCTGCTCCAAAATGGCTGATTTGGAGATGGTATGATTCTGATGAACCATAAGTATTTTCAATATGGCATATTCGGTTTTGGTTATTTTCATTAACGCACCGTCATATTTCACTTCGTGGGACAGTTCATCAAGGCTCAGTTTTCCAGCAGCAATGATAGCAGAATTGTATTTATTGTCTGTATTGCGAAGCTGTACGGCAATTCGGGCAAGAAGCTCTTTTGTGTCAAAAGGCTTGGTCAGATAATCCGCTGCGCCCGACATAAGCAAATCCACTTTGCTGTCAATATCTACTTTTGCACTCACTACGATAGCAGGAATATTTTGAATGTGCGGCAATACTTCCTCGCCGGAAAGCCCCGGCAGCATAAGGTCGAGCAGTACGAGGTCCGGCTTATGATTGGAGAGCAGATACAAGGCTTCCGTGCCGGAATAAGCGCGAAGAACCTGATAGCCTTCTTTTTGTAAAAGTTCTTCCATCATATTTCCAATAGGAACATCATCATCTATAATCGCAATTGTTTTCACAACGGTTCACCACCATTTTCGATTTGTTGGTTTTATTATAGCACATTAATAAAATAAAACTATTATTCAGGGGAGTTTTGTTTTTGACCAACTGTCAAAGGTGGAGAAGAATTGCGTAACTTTCTGAGGAAAGCGGCATAGAATAAAGGGAATGAATCAAAAAGGATATCGCATGAAAAACCTTCATTATCTGCAGCAGGAGGCGGTAGATACCGGAACGCTTCGGGTTCGTGTGAGCGGCAGGTCGGACGGCAGTCCGGTCCCGGACGCGAAAATATCGCTCTCCTACACCGGCAATCCATCGCAAACTCTTGAGGAGGTGACAACCGATGAATCAGGCAACTCTCAGGTCCTTGAACTGGATGCTCCGCCGCTGGAATATTCCATGGAGCCGTCCGAACAGCAGCCATATTCTGAATACACCATCACAATCTCGGCACCGGGGTATCGCTCGGTCAATATTTCCGGAATTGAAGTCCTTCCGAACCAGCTCTCACTCCAGAACGTCTCGCTTGATGCACAGGATACGCAGGGGAGCACGATCCAGAATATTGTAATACCGGCAAATACATTATACGGTAATTTTCCACCGAAAATTCCGGAAGAGGAGGTCAAGACCGTTACGGAATCGGGTGAAATCGTGCTCAGCAGAGTTGTGATTCCGGAGTACATTGTTGTGCATGACGGTTCCCCAAATGATAATACCGCCAACAACTATTATGTCCGCTACCGCGATTATATTAAGAATGTGGCATCCAGTGAAATCTATGCAACGTGGCCGGATGCGACAATCCGGGCAAATGTATTGGCAATCATGTCATTTACGCTTAACCGGGTATATACGGAGTGGTAGGTAGGCAAATAGTTTCGAGTAAAGTTTTTGATAGGAAAAAGAGGTATTTTTGTAGGGAACTGGTGGTTTATCCGGAGAGCAGAAAGTATCGCACAAGTGGACAGGCATACAAAGTAGCAGGGCGGTAAGTTTGTGTTAATGGAACAAATAGTTATGGATTTTAAGCACATGAGGAAGTATAATAAAGAAAAAGCGAAAGGAGCGATTGTATGGGTATAGCAGAATTAACATCCAAAATCGAGAACTTGTCAGCAGAAGATTATAATATGGTTATCATGCTAGTAAATAGATTATCAGAAAAGACCGAATCTAATGGACTTCAAAAGTTTAGTGAGGACGAATTGGTGGAACAACTCACAGCTTCTATGGAGAAAAGCAATAAAGGCGAAACAAAGTCAGCAAGAGAAGTGGCAAAGCAAATGAGGGAAAAGTATGCAGTATAACGTGAGACTTTCTACTCTTGCCGAAGAGCAGTATGATGCAATATTATCTTATATCTCAAATAAGCTGAAGAATCCGCAAGCCTTAATAAATGTTATGGATGATTATGATGAGACAATTTCCGTGTTGGAAAAGGCAGCTGGAAGTTTTGGATTTTGTAAAAGCATCCGGCTTAAAAAATTGGGATTCCATAAAATTAATTTTCAGAAACATCGGTATTTGTTTGTTTATCGAATAGTGGGAAACGAAGTAATCGTTGAAGGTATGTACCACGAATTACAGGACTATGAGAACGCAATAGGATAATCAGGAGATAATAAGAATAATTTATTGAAGATATAGACAAGATGTGATATAATTTGACTATGCAAAGCGGAGGTGTTTATCATGGATGCAGTAATAAGACCATCAGCAGATTTAAGAAATCATTATAATGAAATATCAAAACAGTGTCATGAGGAACGAACCCCGGTCATAATCACAGTGAATGGGAGAGGAGACACAGCAATTTTAAGTTATCCGGATTATTGCCAAATGAAGTCAGAACTAGAGTTGCTTCGTAATCTGGCTGAAGCGGAAGAAGATGTGAGGGCAGGACGGATAGCACCTATGAGAGATTCGTTTGCTGACATTCGTTCGGCACTGGAGGCAAGACGCGGGGAATGAAGAAGTATAATATACTTAGGACGGATAAGGCAGATGAACAATTAAGGGACATTATCTTTTATATTGCAGAGGACTCCGGGAGCATTGATACTGCACTGGAATATTTGGATAAAATTGAAAAGGCAGTGTCAAATCTGGAAAACTTTCCGTACTCGGGGGTTAAGCCACATTATTCAACTTTGAGAAAGCAGGGGTATTTGGTTTTGATTGTGGAAAAACACCTTGTATTTTACAAAGTTGATGAAGAATCTGCATCAGTTGTAGTTTATGCAATAGTTGATGGAAGAAGAGAATATAAAAATTTGATTTGAGGCATGTATTGTAAGTGCACTGTCAAAAGTGAATAAAGAAAAACTTTCTACAATTCAATGTGTACCGGCTATCAGAAATGGTAGTCGGTATTTTTTTGTACGCGAATTTTAAAAGAGAGTATAGGACAATCCAGGCACTCATAAGTTAGCAAGTGAAGAAGAAAAAAAGTGAGTGCAGTATGAAGAATGTGGAAACATATACTCAGGAATTAGAAATATGCACAAAGAAAAAGGTAACAATAACCATAGAATTTCCGTACACAGTAGACCGAAAAGATGCAGAGCAATTCGAGCATATGTTAAAAGATATATACTTAAACAAAATTCAAATAGGTTCTTTGAAGCCATGAGTAAAAGAGTAAGGACACTTCTTCGTGTATCATCCAGACAGCAGTTGCATGATGATGATATTCCGATTCAGAGAGCAGAGGCAGAGAAGTTTATCAGCAAGCATCCAGATTGGGTATTTGACAGAGAATACTTGGAAAAAGGTATTTCTGCTTATCACAATGGAGTAGAGGACAGAGAGGTACTGCAGGAAATCATGCAGGATGCCAGAGACAGAAAGTTTGACATTTTACTTGCATATATGTCAGACCGAATCGGCAGACAGGAAGAGTACAGCTTCTATGTAGCAGAATTAAACAGACTTGGAATTGAGGTCTGGACCATCAAAGACGGACAGTTAAAAACAGAAGAGCATATAGATAAGCTTCTCAACTATATAAGATTCTGGCAGAACGAGGGAGAAAGTAAGAAAACAGGTATGCGTGTGCATGACACCATGGTGGAAATGGTAAAGGATGGCAAGTTTGTAGGTGGAAAAGCACCTTATGGCTATAAGCTGGTCTTATCAGGAGAAATCAGCAATCATGGTCGGGCATTACATAAACTGGTAATTGTACCTAAGCAGGCAGAGATTGTGCGACAGATTTATTCCTATGCAGTAAATCAAGGTATGGGCTATCAAAAGATAGCAAACACATTAAATGAAAATAGTGTACCAGCTCCAACTTTAGAAATATGGAAAAGTGGAACAGTAAGAAGTATTCTAACCAATCCTATCTATATGGGATATGTGGCATATGGAAGAAGAAAAGATGGGCATGCAGGATGCACAAGGCTCGATCGGAGTTTATGGACTTATGCAAAGGAGCAAAATAGTGAGCTGGTAATCGTACCACAGGAGACATGGGAGAGAGCGCAGGAGATACGTGAAGCAAGAAAGAAACAGATAAGTGCAAGTAAGCAGGCAACCAGTGATTTGTATATGGAGCAATACAATGTGCCATTTTCCACAAGAGGAAAATTAGCACTCACAGGTATGGTTTATTGTGGTTACTGTGGAAAGAAATTAAAGAACACAGGTTATGCAAATCATTGGACATCAAAGAAAACTGGAGAGAAAAAAGTTTCTTATGTAGGGCGTTATGGATGTCCGAATGGGTGCAAGCCGAGAAGCAGCTATTCACAGGAATATTTAGAATCCATCGTATTTGCAACAGTTGAAACATATTTAGAGAACTTAAAGAAAATTGATATCACAAGCGAACTTGAGGAGATGCATGCGCAGCAGGGAAAGAGCATAGAGCGTGAAATCAGAGACCTTGACAAAGAAATTAGAAATCTGGTATCAGATATTGCAACACTTGAAGAAAAAATACCAGATGCAATTCGGGGAGATTTTGCTTTTACTGTAGATAAATTATCTGCCATTATCAAAGAAAAAGAGACAAGAAAGCAGGAGATTGAAAACACCAAAAAGAGTTTAAAAGAACAGTTGGAACAGTTCTCCATACAAAAAGAGGAAATGGAGCAGTTTGTCACCCTCATGCCAAACTGGAGAGAGCTTTTCCAAGAAGCAGACACGCGGACAAAGCAGATGTTACTTTCAACCTTGATAGATCAAATCATGGTAAAAGAGGAAGAAATCAATATAAAATTCAAGATTCGTTTGGAAGATTATATGGACACATCCATGGACAATTCTGTACGCGAAAGTGGTGGCTTTGCTGTACCGCGGCAAAGGCAAGAATTTTACGATTACCTCATCCACCGCATATGACCACGCATTTACTTACGGAAGAAATATCTTCCAGACCATCTCGACGATTGTGGATGAGATGTTTGAGAATTACTTATCGCGCCCGAATGTCTCGCAACCGATTCTGACACAGTATTGCGACGGGCAGAAGGTGACGTGTCCGAACTGGATG
>JBGVFC010000123.1:0-3697 GCA_045120755.1 Agathobacter sp.
CGGACTCGCCAGATAATAGGCATACAAAGCAACAAAATCTGTTCCAAGTCCCTGATTCCATGTGTACATAAGACTGCCGCCGTTCTGCAGCTTATTGAGAAATTCGGTAAAAAACGGACAATACTGATGATACATATCCACATGCAGGATACACCGGTCCCCGAAGGGATAGACACCGGTTCCAAAGCAGATTCCCATCGCTGTACAAAACGGAATCAGAAAAGCAAGAATGTAATATACATATTTTTTCTTTTTCATAGACAAACTCTCACCCCCTAAATCCGTCATCGCCCATAGTCAAACAGCAGATAATACTGCAGCATCCGGTAATCCGACAGTAATTCCTCCGATTCCCTGCTGCACTCTGTGCGAACCGCCGAATAGATTGGATAGTATTCTTCCAGCTCCAGCAGAAAATTGTGGTACGGAGAAGTCGGAACGCCTGCGGCTTTTAGTACCTGTGCTGCCAGATAATTGGCGCTGGTATCCGCGCCACTCTCCTCACTAATATCATAATTTGCCCATATCACATACGGCACCTCATACCTCTGCTCGTTCTGTGTGTCCGCTCCCTGCACATATTTTGTCACCGCATTACTCGGCTGATGGTCACCGAAAAACAGAACCACCGTCTTCTCGTCCTGCGCGTCAAAATAATTCAGAAGCTGCTCAAACGCCGTGTCCGTGCGCTTTACCAGAGATAAATACTGGTCCAATGCCGCACTGTCTGCCGAGAGCGCCTTCACATCCGACTCAAAATTCTCATATGTATCCGTGTAGCCGCCATGGTTCTGCATCGTCACATTGAAAATAAAAGCCGGCTGCCCCTGCGGTTTATTCTCATAGACCCGAATCAGATTGTCAAAATCAGAAGCATCGCTGACATATTTTCTCAGATAGGTGACCTGCCGGTAATCCGAAAGAAAATAGCTCTCGTCAAACCCAAGCAGCGGATAGACGGTATCCCGGTCCCATCCACCGGCATTGTACGGATGCATGGCATAAGTCACATAGCCAAGCTCCTTTAGATAGCCTGCCAGCGACGGCATCTTTGACTTAATGTATTGCTGATAAGGCACACTTCCAGCCGGAAGGTATGCCATTGTATTCCCTGTCAAAAACTCAAACTCGGAATTGGCAGTATTGCCTCCGCACACCGATACATTCAGATATCCGGTAATTGTATTTTCTGCCCCCTGCTGCAGACTATGCACAAACGGCATGTAGTCTTCCGAAGTTTCCAAATCCCCCAGCACTGCAAGGTCCGAAAATGCCTCGTCCATGATGACGATGATATTCGGATAGTCGCTTTCCTCTTCCCCATCCGGCTCATCTGCATAAGCCTCCAAAATCTGCTCTGCCTTCTGCCGGCTGTACCCATCCGGCTTATCCACCTGGATATATGCCATATTCATGGTGAAGGTGACCGCCATACCGTTGACCTGTGTCATATATGCCGGAGTGAACAAAAACGGATACAGATAATGTCTGGTCTGGAACTTTTCGTCCTGCAAAGCCCCTGCGAACCAATATACTCCCACACAGACAGCCGCAAGCGGAATCATCCTCCAATAGATTCGTGCCTTCCATTTGAAATGGAAAAATTGCAGAAAGCCGATAATTCCAAGAAAAATCAGTGTAACCACAACCACACGCACCGTCGGCGTATAGTTATAATTGTCCATCACACTGATTGCCGTCCGATAGGAAAGGAAATCCCACGGGACCAACGGATTCGAGCGAAAAACAACGACATAGTGATTTAAAAGCCCAAAGACCATTGCCACCGCCGCGAGTACCCGAAGCGCCACTCTTCCGCTTCCAAACAGGCAGAAAAGTCCCCATCCAAACAGTTCGAACAACACTATGTTAAACCATTGTGCCTGCTGCCGCACTTCCACAAACGGATTATGCTCATAAAATTCCATCAGATAAAAAAGTCCTGCCGCTGTCAGGGCAAAGATAAGTGCCTTTATCGCAGTGTATATATGCTGTTTTCCGGTATTCTGTTCTGTGCTATTTCGTTCTCTTGTTCTCATCGCATCCATCCCCTTAAAATTGTCTCCATTATGCCACTCTTCGGAAGATTGCACAAGGGATGATTGGAGAACTGAAATCACTCCTAAAAATTGCTCAGCTTTAATCTCCGGCGCGAACGCAAATCCAAAAGATCCAACGCCCTTCTTGCCTCGCTGTAACAATTCGGATTGGTACTGATTACCCATACCCTGCTTGCACCCTTATACTTATCTCTCTTGAAAAACGGAATTTTTCTGCAGTTCGTGGTAAACGGAATCCGCTCCTCGATCAAAATTTCCCGTGTCATATTGCCGACCTTCTCATTAGTTGTCCTGCACAACTCAATATCTCTTCCTGTATATCCTCCAAGTGTCTTTGCCGCCATCCGGCTGTACCTCCCTGCTTCCTGTTTGTCCTCTGTAATAAACTGTCACTTCACCTGAAGTGAAATCTCCTTGCCAAGTCCTCCCGCAACCTTAATCAAAAAATCCAGACTCGGATTGTACCTTCCGCTCTCCAGTCGGGATATGTTGGACTTCTTGGTTCCGACCAGTTCCGCGAGATACGCCTGTGTCATCCCCTGCCCCTTGCGAACCTCCTTCAACTGGCGAACCACAGATTCTCTCGGCGATTCTTCTGCCGTCCGCCTCCTGCTGCTGTTCTTCTTCACATCCTGTGCATGTTCCTGTCCCATTTTCTTCCTCACTTTCCTGTTCTCTGTAAAAACTGCACGCCACTGTTTTTAGGTTATCATATATGATAACTTTCGTCAACAAAAAAAGGTGCATTTTGCACCTTTTTCGCTATTACAAAAGCACCTGAATAACCGTGCCTTTTCCTTCTTCGCTCTCCAAGTGGATTTCCCCGTCATGCAGTTCCACAATATGCTTGACGATGGCAAGCCCCAGTCCGGTTCCGCCTGTTTCTCTGGAACGGCTTTTATCCACACGGTAAAACCGCTCGAACACGCGGCTCTGGTCACTCTGCGGGATTCCGATGCCCGTATCTGCGACCGTCAGGCGCGCATGATGTCCCACCGCCTCCACTGTCACATCCACAGAGCCATTTGCAACATTGTAGCGGATGGCATTCTGCACCAGATTGTCAATCAGTTCAATCAGTAAATCACGGTTCGAGGTAACCATACACGGACTGCCACTCAGTGTAATCCGGACATTCCTATTGCGGGCATTATTCCGAAGCAGTTCGATTCGCTCCTCCGCAATCTCATACAGATCAACTTTGGAAAAATCCGGAAGGCTCTCCTTGTGATCCAGCTCGGATAGCCGGATAATATCGTTGACTAGGGAAACCAGCCGGTCCGACTGTCTGCGAATCTCTCCGGCAAACTTCACCTGCTGCTTCTCATCCACCATGCGGTTCTCTATCAGCTCCGCATAGCCGGATATCGCGGTAATCGGCGTCTTCAGCTCATGGGATACATTCGCGGTAAAATCCTGCCGGATTTTTGCCGCTGCGAGTATCTCCTGATGCTGTTCCCGGATTCTCGTCATAAACGGAGCCAGCTCCTTGTACTCTACAAACTGCCCCGCATTGTCGATATCCTCCGCCATCACCTTGATTGGCTCTAACAGTTTACGCGTCAGCAAATGGCTGAGCACAATGCACAGTGCCATAATCACCAGCATAATCAAAATCACAACCGGTGCTGTCGACA
>JBGVFC010000124.1:0-20250 GCA_045120755.1 Agathobacter sp.
CGATATGAATACCATGGATTTGCTTTTACAGAAGGCTGTAACCTGCCATTCCATTGAAGAATTCACGGAATATATGAACCAGCTTTAAGGCGGAGAGAAGCCGTGCTGATTTATTTGGAATCTATATATGTACTATGGGTATTCCGAGGAATATCCGTCTGGTCGATTCGACCATGTTTCCATAATAAGAATAGATAACAACAATGACAGACAACCCACAAAGGAATTCGGAGTTTATGAAAAAATTGAAGATGAATATATCTCATTTTTGTCTCATTTTTTCCTCTTAGCGGTTTTTTTCTTTACAATTAGAACAAATGTGTTAAAATAGATAAGGATGTTATTGAGTGAAGAAAGGCAATTGGAATGGACGAGCAGAGAAGAAGGCGAGCAAGAATCAACCGGATGAAGAGCGGAATTATACTTACCATTACATCATGGATGATTATTTCCTTTGTCGCAATTGTTGTTCTGATTGTCCAGTGTGTACGTCTGAATAACCGGGTGGGCTATCTGGAGGTGCAGACGGCGGCGCTTACGGGAGTTGTCGCGAAGCTTATGCCGGAGCAGACACAGACAGACAATCCTGCATATGAGGATGCGCAGGAGAGCTGGCTTACGGGAGTGGATTCTTCGGACAATATGGCAGCAGAGGGAGATACCCACTATGTGTATCTGACCTTTGACAGTGAGCCGGGAGCGAACACAGAGGCGATTTTGGATGTGCTGAAGCAGTATGGTGTGAAGGCGACATTCTTTGTCTCGGGCGATGAATCTGCGGAAGCGGAAGCAATCTATCAGAGAATCGTGGACGAAGGACACACACTTGGTATGCATTCTTTTTCAAATCAGTATAGTACCATCTACGCTTCGACGGATGCTTTCCGTGCGGATTATATACGGCTGAGTGATTATCTGTACTCGGTTACCGGAGTGGAGAGCAGATATTACCGTTTTCCGGGAAGCAGCGGGAATGAGGTAAGTGATGTGGGTATGGAGGAATTTGTCCGTATCCTGAATGAAGATGGAATTGTATATTATGATTGGAATGTCTCCGGAGGGGACGCAGGCGCGGATTATCAGTCCGAGGATGTGGTTTCCAATGTGACGGAGGGCGTTGCCAATTATAAGACTTCCGTGGTGCTGTTGCATGACGGTGAGGATAAGTCTGAGACGGTAGAGGCACTGGGAACTTTGATTGAGACCCTGCAGGCGCAGGAGGCTGTGCTTTTGCCGATTGATGAAAATACACAAGTTATTCAATATCTGAAAGCAGATAGCGTTGAATAAAAGACAAATGGAGGAACTTAGAATGGGACTTTTTAAAGATTTTAAGGATGATTTTGCTCAGGCAGTGAATGAGCTGGTTCCGGGAGGAGAGATGGAGCCGGAGCAGGAGAAATCCCAGGACCTTGTAGTTGATACCCTGAATGAAGAGGTGGATGTGGAATCTGAATTATCTAAGCTGGATGGTCTGCTTGAACAGGTTGATGACAAGGAGCATTTGGAGAGCAGCATGGATGCGCTTTCGCAGAGAGCGGAGGTACATCAGAGAACTGTGGCAGCGACAGCTATGGAGGAAGAACCAAAGCCTGCTTATGCAGCACAGACAATGGATACAAAGCCGGTAATGCCGGAGATGAAGAAGGAGACTAAGACAATGAGTGATATGCCAATTAATATGGAGATGCGTGCTCCACAGAACAATGTAAATCCGTCAGCAGTGACAGAGGAGGTTTCTCTGATTACAGCAAGCACTGTACTGAGTGGTGACCTTCAGTCGTCAGGTTCTTTTGATATTCAGGGAACCATCAACGGCAATATTACCTGTAATGGAAAAATTACCGTAACCGGTACCATCAATGGTAACAGCAATGCTTCTGAGTTCTTTGCAGATGTAGCAAAGATTGAAGGAGAGGTTGTGAGCACAGGCACTGTTAAGATAGGTGCAGGTTCTGTGATTATCGGTAATATCACTGCAGCTTCTGCTGTTATCGCAGGCGCAGTTAAGGGTGATATTGATGTGCAGGGACCGGTTGTTGTAGATACCTCTGCAGTTATTATGGGTAATATCAAGTCCCGTTCTGTTCAGATTAACAATGGTGCTGTTATCGAGGGCTTCTGCTCACAGTGCTATGCAGATATTGATGTTCAGGGTCTGTTTGAAGGTAAATAACAGAAAGGACTGCGTGAGATGAAGCGTATTTTATTAAAATTAAGTGGAGAGGCGCTTGCGGGTGACAAGCACCATGGATTTGACGAGCCGACAGTTACATTGGTTGCACAGCAGGTAAAGCAGCTTGTGGATCAGGGAATCGAGGTTGGTATCGTAATCGGGGGCGGCAATTTCTGGCGCGGACGTACCAGTGAGACAATTGACCGCACGAAAGCAGATCAGATTGGTATGCTTGCCACAGTTATGAATTGTATCTATGTGTCGGAGATTTTCCGTTCCGTAGGTATGAAGACTGCGGTTCTTACACCGTTTGAGTGCGGTTCCATGACCAAATTGTTCTCTAAGGACCGTGCAAACAAATATTTTGGACATGGAATGGTGGTGTTTTTCGCCGGAGGTACGGGACATCCGTATTTTTCAACCGACACTGCGACCGTTCTTCGGGCAGTAGAGATTGAGGCAGAGGGTATTTGGCTTGCCAAGGCGATTGACGGAGTTTATGACAGTGATCCGAAGACCAATCCGGATGCGAAGAAATACGATGAGATTTCCATCGAGGAGGTTATTGCGCAGAAGCTGGCGGTAGTTGACATGACCGCATCCATCCTCTGTATGGAGAATAAGATGCCGATGTATGTCTTTGCTTTGAACGAGGAGAACAGCATTGTCAAGGCGTTGGGCGGTGAATTTAGTGGCACGAAGGTCACAGTATAGATGTGGAGGTTAGAATATGGATGCAAGATTAAATGAATTTCAGGATAAGATGGACAAGTCCTTTCACAATCTGGAGGAGGAATATGCAGGAGTCCGTGCAGGCCGTGCAAATCCGCATGTACTCGACAAGCTTCGCGTAGATTATTACGGTACACCGTCCTCGATTCAGAGTGTTGCCAATGTCTCTGTTCCGGAAGCGCGCATGATTTTGATTCAGCCGTGGGAGCCGTCTCTGGTCAAGGAGATTGAAAAAGCAATTATGTGTTCGGATATCGGAATCAATCCGACCAATGATGGCAAGGTTATCCGTCTGGTATTTCCGGAGCTGACAGAGGAGAGACGTAAGGACCTTGCGAAGGATGTCAAGAAGAAGGGTGACAACGCCAAGGTGGCAATTCGTAATATCCGTCGTGATGCGATGGATCAGTTCAAGAAATTGGGTAAGGAAGAGGATATCTCCGAGGATGAGATTAAGGATTTAGAGGATGAAATCCAGAAGCTCACCGACCAGTATGTTGCGAAGATTGACAAAGCAATCGATGCAAAGACAAAAGAAATTATGACAGTATAAGAAGCAAAAGAGGGCAGACTAAGTTTTTGTCGTGCCCTCTTTCCCGTAGGAGGTTATGTCATGAAAATTCCGCAGCATGTTGCGATTATATTGGACGGGAACGGGCGTTGGGCCAAAAGCAAGGGAATGCCGCGAACCTATGGACATACGGTTGGAGCGAAGAATGTTGAGAGCATTTGCCGCGTGGCCTATGATATGGGGATTAAGTATCTGACGTTCTATGCTTTTTCCACGGAGAACTGGAGCCGGCCGGATGCGGAGGTGGAAGCGCTGATGAAGCTGCTGGACAGCTATTTAAAGACTTGTCTTAGAACCGCTGAGAAGGACCATATCCGTGTCCGTGTGATTGGAGAACTCAGTCGTCTGAAGCCGGAGTTTCAGGAGAGTATCCGCAGAGTAGAAGAGGCATCCGCTGGCTATGACGGATTGAACATGACAATCGCAATCAATTACGGAAGCCGTGATGAGATTACGAGAGCGGTTCGCGCGATTGCGGATGAGGTAAGTCAGGGAAAGCTTCTGCCGCAGGAGATTGATGAGAGTGTAATTGCTGCACATCTGGACACGGCGGGGCTTCCGGACCCGGATTTGTTAATCCGGACCAGCGGGGAACAGCGATTGTCTAATTATCTGCTCTGGCAGCTGGCATATTCGGAGTTCTATTTTACGGAGGTTCCGTGGCCGGATTTCGATAAAAAAGAGTTGGAGCTGGCAGTTGAAGCATATAATAATCGCGACAGAAGATTTGGTGGTGTAAAAGAAGTAAAGGAGTAAGCAGATGCTGAAAAGTTTTATAACAAGGTCAATCAGTGCGGTACTTATGCTCACGGCAATGATTGGAATCATTATTGTGGGACGGGAATTATTGCTTGGAGTGATTATGATTCTCTCCATAATCGGTATGTATGAATTGTATCGTGTTTATCAGATGGAAAAATCAGCTTTGGCAATCGTGAGTTATCTTATTGCCATTACCTATTTTGCAAATTTGGAATGGAATTTTATTCCGGATATTATGATGCTGTGGATGGGATTTTTGATTATTCTGATGTTTTTGTATGTGTTTACCTACCCAAAGTTTCGCGCAAAGAAGGTTATGGCGGCGTTTTTCGGTGTATTTTATGTGGCAGTGATGTTGTCGTATGTCTATCAGCTTAGACTGTTAGAGCACGGTGTATATATCACTTTCCTCGTATTTATCTGTTCGTGGGGGTGTGATACCTGTGCGTATCTGGTGGGAGTGAAGTTCGGCAAGCATAAGATGTCTCCGCAGCTCAGCCCGAAGAAGTCCATAGAGGGCGCGATTGGCGGTGTTGTGGGAACAGCAATTCTGGCTGCGGTGTACTGCTTTATCCTGCGTGAGCAGATGAATTTGACGAATACGAAGATTTTTGCAATGATTGCCATCGCAATGGCGGCTGCAGTGGTATCCATGATTGGAGATTTGACGGCAAGCGCCATCAAGAGAAATTACGATATCAAGGATTTCGGACATCTGATACCGGGACATGGCGGTATATTGGACCGCTTTGACAGTATGATTATCACGGCTCCGATTATCTATTATCTTTCCTACTACCTTCTGCAGTAGGTATGTCAATGTTGATGTGGCAGGAATGCGATAGCGATTGAGAGGGGCATATATGAAAAAAATTGCAATATTGGGTTCTACCGGTTCGATTGGCACGCAGACACTTGAGGTCGTTGCGGAGCAGGGAGATATCGAGGTTGTGGCGCTTGCATGTGGGCGGAATCTGACTTTATTTGAGGAGCAGATTCGAAAATTTCATCCCAAGCTTGTCAGTGTATGGCAGGAAGCGGATGCTATGACTCTGCGGAGAAATATAGCGGATATGGATGTTAAGGTATGTTGCGGCATGGATGGCCTTTTGGAGATTGCCACCTGTGAGGGGGTGGAGATTCTTGTCACCGCGATTGTGGGAATGCTTGGTATCCGGCCGACGATTGCTGCGATTGAAGCGGGCAAGACCATCGCGCTTGCCAACAAGGAGACACTGGTTACGGCGGGACATATTATTATGCCGCTTGCCGCCAGAAAGGGCGTTCCAATCCTTCCGGTGGACAGCGAGCACAGTGCGATTTTCCAGTCGTTAAACGGGGAGAGAGACAATGCGATTTCGCGTATTTTGCTGACTGCTTCCGGTGGTCCGTTCCGTGGGCGAACCAAAGAGCAGATGGCAGATATACAGGTAGAGGATGCCCTAAAGCACCCGAACTGGTCTATGGGGCGCAAGATTACGATTGATTCCTCCACGATGGTCAACAAGGGACTTGAGGTGATGGAGGCAAAATGGCTGTTCGGGGTTGAACTCGACCGGATACAGGTTGTGGTTCATCCGCAGAGTGTGATTCACTCGGCCGTGGAGTATGCGGATGGTGCAGTGATTGCACAGCTTGGTACGCCGGATATGCGTCTTCCGATTCAATATGCGCTGTATTATCCGAAGCGGCGGAATTTATCGGGCAGGAGACTGGATTTGTTTGAGCTGGGACAATTGACTTTTGAAAAGCCGGATTTGGAGAATTTTGAAGGGCTGGCACTGGCCTATCAGGCAATGCAAAGGGGCGGCAATATTCCGACTGCATACAATGCGGCAAATGAGCGTGCAGTGGCACTCTTTTTGGACCGCAGAATCCGTTATCTGCAGATTCCGGAAATCATCCGTGCATCCATGGAACAGGCAGTCTATATAGCAAATCCGAATGTGGATGAGATTCTGACAACAGAGCAGGAGGTCTATGATTTTATAGATAGCAGGTGGTAGTGTGAAGATAGTTATTGCGATTATTATATTTAGTCTGATTGTTATATTTCACGAGCTGGGACACTTCTGGCTGGCGAAAGCAAATGGAATTTTAGTCAATGAATTTTCACTCGGACTGGGACCGACAATTATCGGTTTTAAGCGTGGAGAGACAAAATATTCCCTCAAGCTGCTTCCGTTTGGAGGTGCCTGTATGATGGAGGGTGAGGACGGAGAATCTGAGAATCCGAGATCTTTTCAGAATAAGAGCGTCTGGGCGCGAATCAGCGTGGTGCTTGCCGGTCCGGTGTTCAATTTTATTCTGGCGTTTGTTTTTTCTTTTATCATGATTACGGCAATGGGGTACAATTCCACGAAGATTGCGGGTGTCATCGACGGCTATGCAGCGGACGAGGCAGGTATGCAGGATGGTGATACCATTGTAAAATTGAACAATTCGCGCGTCCATTTCTTCGGTGAGATTGGCTCTTATGCAGCTCTTCACGAGGGGGAAGATGTTTTAGTTACTTACGAGAGAGATGGCAAGAGGTATCAGACAACTCTGTCCCCGACCTTTAATGAGGAGGAGGGCAGATATCTGTATGGATTTCAGGGCTGCTATCCGGAAAAGAGATCCAATGTATTCCACAATCTGTTGTATGCCGGATATGATGTCGGTTATTATATCAAGATGACTTTTGAGAGCCTTCGGATGTTGTTTAGCGGAGCTGCTTCCATGAACGATTTGAGCGGACCGGTCGGCATAGTCAGTACGATGGGTGAGGACTATGAGCAGGCAGTTGTAGCCGGTGGTATCAAATATGGCCTGCTGGATATGTGTGCGTGGATGGTACTGATTTCCGCAAATCTCGGCGTCATGAATCTGTTGCCGATTCCGGCTTTGGACGGCGGCAGACTGGTATTCCTTCTGATAGAGGCAGTCACGAAGAAGCGTGTACCGCCGGAGAAGGAAGGAATGGTGCACATGATAGGAATTGTCCTATTGATGCTCCTCATGGTAGTTGTCATGTTCAATGATATTAGAAAGTTATTTATATAGAGAATTATTTTCAAAAATATAGAAAGAATCAATTTTACGTATTCTAATTGCAGACACGCTCTCGCTCGAATCGCAACGTAGCGGTACTAAATTCGTAAAAAGCACTCATTAAGTGCCGACGTTGCTTAACGGTCTGCAATTGGAACAGTAAAATTGATTCTTGATAACATACTTCTGTAAAAAAGATAGATATGATGATAACGGATACAGATAAGGAGAAAAAATGGAGATTACCCGAAAGCTCACAAAACAGATTCAGATTGGCAATCGCGTGATTGGTGGCGGCAACCCGATTCTGATTCAGTCCATGACCAATACAAGGACGGAGGATGTTGCGGCTACGGTGGCGCAGATTCAGAAGCTGACAGCCGCCGGATGTGATATCATCCGCTGTGCGGTACCGACGATGGAAGCTGCGCAGGCGATTGCGGAGATTAAGAAGCAGATAGAGATTCCGCTGGTCTGCGATATTCATTTTGATTACCGGCTGGCAATTGCAGCAATGGAGCACGGTGCAGACAAGATTCGCATCAATCCGGGCAATATCGGAAGTGCAGAGCGTCTAAAGGCAGTGATTGATGTCGCAAGAGAGCGCAATATTCCAATCCGTGTCGGAGTCAACAGCGGTTCGCTGGAGAAGAATATCGTAGAAAAATATCACGGGGTAACGGCAGAAGGAATCGTATTAAGTGCGCTTGACAAGGTGCATATGATTGAGGATATGGGGTATGACAATCTGGTCATCAGCATCAAATCCTCGGATGTTCTGATGTGTGTGAAGGCACATGAACTGATTGCCGCGAAGACCGATTATCCGCTCCATGTGGGAATTACAGAAGCAGGAACCTTAATCAGCGGCAACATCAAATCATCCATCGGACTTGGACTGATTCTAAGTCAGGGTATTGGAGATACGATACGTGTATCCTTAACCGGAGACCCGATAGAGGAGATTAAGTCTGCCAAGCAGATTTTGCGGACGCTGGGACTGCGCAAAGGTGGAATTGAGGTAGTATCCTGCCCGACCTGCGGCAGAACACAGATTGATTTGATTGGTCTTGCCAATCAGGTTGAGAATATGGTGGAGGAATTTCCTCTTGATATCAAGGTGGCGGTGATGGGCTGTGTGGTCAATGGTCCGGGAGAAGCCAAAGAGGCGGATCTGGGAATCGCCGGTGGTATCGGGGAAGGTCTGATCATCAAGCATGGAGAGATTTGTAAGAAGGTGCCGGAGGAACAGCTCCTTGCGGCGCTGCGCTATGAATTAGAGCATTGGAGTGAACAGAATGGCTAAGAATTTTGCGGAAGTTTTTCCGGCTTTAAAGCTCGAGCCGGAGCTGCAACATTTATTAGAAAAAACAGAAGTGACGAAGATAAGTGCGAACCATGACAGAAGTCATGTTCGCATTTATTTGCTTGCGGAGAGATTGATTTTCAAGAAAAACATACACAGAATCGAGGAGGAGATTAAAAATCAGATTTTTCAGAATCCGATGGTTACTGTGCGCATTTTTGAAAAATTCCGCTTGTCCGCACAATATACCCCGGAATTTCTATGGGAGGCATACAAGGACAGCGTGTTGGAGGAGCTGAATGATTACAGTGTGCTGGTCTACAATCTGCTTCGGACGGCACAGCTTACCTTTTTGCCGGACAATCATTTAAAGTTGACACTTGAGGAGACTATTATTGCCAAGACGCGCACGAATGAACTGGTTGAATTTTTAGAGAATGTATTCTGTGTGCGGTGCGGTATGGACTTAAAGATTGATGTCTGCTATGTGCCGGCGAAGGAGAGCAAATACCGCAAGAACGCAGAAAAGCAGATTCAGATGGAGGTACACAATATCGTAGAGCGTATCGGCATCCAAAGAAGCGGGGAAGAGGATGCACCGGAGGTTCCTGCAGGAGAGGATGCTCTTATGCTTGCACCGAAGCAGGATGGAGCGGCGGAGAAGGCAAAGACGGCACCTGCACAGCCGAAGGCTGACGGGCATAAGCGCCCATCCGGCGGTACTTCGTCTGCGATGGAGAAGAAGGGTGAGTTCCGCAGAAAATTCGAGAAGGATTCCATGAAAAAATCCACGAATCCGGATGTCATCTACGGAAAAGATTTCGAAGAAGAGCCGATGGATATTGTAAAGATTGATGCGCCGATTGGCGAAGTTGTTATCCGCGGCAAAATCCTCACCTTAGAGAGCCGGGAGATTCGCAATGAGAGAACGATTCTCATGTTTGCCGTGACGGATTTTACCGATACGATGGTCATCAAGCTGTTTGTTAAAAATGAGGAATTGCCGGAGATCAGCGGGGCGGTTTCTCCGGGCAAATTTGTCAAAATCAAGGGTATCGCCACGATTGATAAATTCGATGGAGATTTGACGGTCGGACATATTGCGGGAATCAAGAAGATATCTGATTTTACCAGTGTCCGCATGGATACCAGTCCGGAAAAGAGAGTGGAGCTTCACTGTCATACAAAGATGAGTGATATGGACGGTGTTTCGGATGTGAAGGATATCGTCAAGCGCGCGATGAAGTGGGGGCACAAGGCAATTGCGATTACCGACCATGGGGATGTGCAGGCATTTCCGGATGCAAATCACGCTGTGGAGGGCTGTGGGGATGATTTTAAGGTCATCTACGGTGTGGAGGCATATCTGGTGGATGATTTGAAGGAGATTGTCACCAATAGCAAAAATCAGTCCATCGATGACAATTACGTTGTGTTTGATATCGAGACAACCGGATTTTCCCCGAAGGTGAACAAGATTATCGAGATTGGTGCGGTGAAGGTTGAGCATGGAAAAATTACGGACAAATTCTCGACATTCGTGAATCCGCAGGTTCCGATTCCGTTCCGCATTGAGGAGCTGACTTCCATCAATGACAGTATGGTGGAGAATGCTCCGACGATTGATGTGATTCTGCCTCAGTTCATCGATTTTTGTCAGGGGTGCATCATGGTGGCGCACAACGCGGATTTTGATATGAGTTTTATTTTCAAGAATTGCGAAGACCTTGGTATCGAGTTCGCACCATCGATTGTGGATACGGTGGCGCTTGCCCGGATTCTGCTGCCGAATCTCAACCGTTTTAAGCTGGATACGGTGGCGAAGGCGCTCGGTGTTTCTCTGGAAAATCATCACAGGGCAGTGGATGATGCAGGCTGTACGGCGGAGATTTTTGTAAAATTTGTTGAGATGCTGCACCAGAGGGATGTGCTGACACTGGACGCGGTGAACGAGATGGGAAGCGCGTCGGTAGAGAATATCCGGAAACTGCCGACCTACCATGCTATCATTCTGGCAACCTGTGACCAGGGGCGTACCAATCTGTATCATTTGATTTCAGAATCGCATCTGGTCTATTACCAGCGAAGACCGCGTATTCCAAAGAGCGAATTTTTAAAATACCGGGACGGACTGCTCATAGGTTCTGCGTGTGAGGCGGGAGAATTGTACCGGGCAATCCTAAACGGAAGGCCGGAGGAGGAGATTGCGCGTCTGGTTGACTTCTATGATTATCTGGAGATTCAGCCGCTTGGAAACAATGCCTTCATGATTCGCGATGAGGATATGCCGATTGCGGATGAGAATGATCTGATTGCCATCAATAAGAAAATCGTCCAGCTCGGCGAGGATTTTGGGAAACTGGTTGTGGCAACCTGTGATGTGCATTTTCTGGACCCGGAGGATGAGATTTATCGAAGAATCATCATGACCGGACAGGGCTTTAAGGATGCGGATGAACAGGCACCGCTGTTTTTGCGCACAACGGAGGAGATGCTGGCGGAATTTGCGTACTTAGGTTCTGCGAAGGCAGAGGAGGTTGTCATTACCAATACGAACAAGATTGCGGATATGTGTGAGAAAATCGCTCCGGTCCGGCCGGATAAATGTCCGCCGGTTATTGAAAATTCGGATCAGATGCTTCGTGATATCTGCTACACCAAGGCGCACAAGATGTACGGAGAGGAGCTTCCGCCGATTGTACAGGAGAGACTTGACCGGGAATTAAATTCCATTATCTCCAACGGATATGCGGTTATGTACATCATTGCCCTGAAGCTGGTGTGGAAGTCCAACGAGGACGGATATCTGGTTGGCTCGCGAGGTTCTGTCGGAAGTTCTTTTGCGGCGACAATGTCCGGTATTACGGAGGTAAATCCGCTGCATGCACATTATCTGTGTGAGTATTGCCAGTACAGTGATTTTGATTCGGAGCTGGTGCAGTCCTTTTCCGGACGGGGCGGCTGCGATATGCCGGATGCCATCTGTCCGCGGTGCGGCAAGCCGCTGCGCAAGGAGGGATTTGATATTCCGTTTGAGACTTTCCTGGGATTTAAGGGCAACAAGGAGCCGGATATCGATTTGAACTTTTCGGGAGAGTATCAGGCAAAGGCACACAAATATACGGAGATTATCTTCGGTGAGGGTCAGACCTTCAAGGCGGGGACAATCGGAACGCTTGCGGATAAGACAGCTTTTGGATATGTGAAGAATTACTATGAGGAGCGGGGCATGCACAAGCGCAATTGTGAGATTGACCGTATTGTTACCGGCTGTGTCGGTGTACATAGAACGACCGGACAGCATCCGGGCGGAATCGTAGTTCTTCCGATGGGGGAGGATATCGATACCTTTACTCCGGTGCAGCATCCGGCAAACGATATGACGGTGGACATTGTCACAACGCATTTTGATTACCATTCGATTGACCACAATCTGCTCAAGCTGGATATCTTAGGACATGCCGACCCGACCATGATTCGTATGCTTCAGGATCTGACGGGCGTGGACCCGACGCAGATTCCGCTGGATGATCCGGCGGTTATGTCGCTGTTTCAGAATACGTCTGCGCTTGGAATTACGCCGGATGATATTGATGGCTGTCCGCTTGGGGCGCTTGGAATACCGGAATTTGGAACGGATTTTGCTATGGGGATGCTCATTGATACGAAGCCACAGGAATTTTC
Source organism: Agathobacter sp. (assembly GCA_045120755.1). Lineage (GTDB taxonomy): Bacteria > Bacillota > Clostridia > Lachnospirales > Lachnospiraceae > Roseburia. Next base: position 12,265 of record JBGVFC010000124.1, read on the forward strand.
GGACCTGATTCGTATTGCGGGGCTTTCCCACGGTACGGATGTATGGCTGGGAAATGCACAGACCTTGATTCAGGAAGGTAAGGCAACGATTTCCACGGCAATCTGTACGCGTGATGATATTATGATTTACCTGATTGGAATGGGGCTGGATTCGGAGGAGTCCTTCAAGATTATGGAGGCGGTCCGAAAAGGAACGGTTGCCAAGGGCAAATGCGACAAATGGCCGGAGTGGAAGGCGGATATGATTGCGCATGGCGTACCGGACTGGTATATCTGGTCCTGCGAAAAAATCAAGTACATGTTCCCGAAGGCACACGCAGCGGCCTATGTTATGATGGCGTGGAGAATCGCATACTGCAAGGTATTCTATCCGCTGGCGTATTATGCAGCGTATTTTTCCATCCGTGCATCGGGCTTCAGCTATGAGCTTATGTGTCAGGGGCGGGAGCGTCTGGAGATTCATATGGCAGATTACAAAAAACGCAAGGATACGCTGTCCAAGAAGGAGCAGGATACTTACAGTGATATGCGGATTGTTCAGGAGATGTATGCCAGAGGCTTTGAATTCATGCCGATTGATGTCTACCGCGCGCAGTCACACCGTTTTCAGATTATCGACGGAAAACTGATGCCGTCCTTCAACAGTATTGACGGACTAGGGGACAACGCGGCGGTCGGAATCGCAGAGGCAGCCAAGGACGGTCCATTTCTGTCCAAGGACGATTTCAGGGACCGCACGAAGGTATCCAAGAATGTTGCGGACCTGATGGCCGACCTGGGACTGCTCGGAGATATACCGGAATCCAACCAGCTTTCGTTGTTTGATTTTACTCTATGATTCCCGGATGGAAGGGCTCGAACTCTCCAGGATTGGAGGTTGGAGTCCGAAATACCATTCCGGTGTGGTAATCGGTGCAGTAGATATAGTAGGAGGTCACATTGATGCAGCTAAAAGTACCCTCCATCAGTACGCGTTCTCCGGTTCCGTCATTTTTAATCATGCACAGCGCCGGACTTGCGGAGTCATAGGTCTGATAGTAGGCATAGCTTCCGTGGACATTGTAGAGATCAATGCTGTCGGAGGAGAGCATGGTCGGGGTCTCGGAGTTAAGATTCGTGTGCATCAGTGCATTGTTGCGGCTGACATCAAGATAGTAGGCATTGTCGCCGTCTGTGACAATCGGCTTGTAGCTGTTGCAGGAGTAGACGGTCGTGTCGGTGTCGGTTGCGGTATCGTACCGGTGGATATAACCGTTTGTGGTCATGTCATTGTAGTAAAAATATTGGCCGTCGCTGCTGCAGGTGAATACATAGGTATCTGACAGCTTTGTCCGCTCGCTTCCGTCGATTTTGATTTTGTAGAGCGTGGTAGCTGTCTCGGTATCGTAATGCAGATAATAGATGTAGTTGCCGATTAAGGATGCGTAGATGCACGGGTCTGCATCGAGAACCTTTATTTTGCCGTTTTTGCGGTCGAGGCGGCAGAGGCTGTTGTTATTGTAGGAAAAATAGGAAAATATCGTATCGCCGGAGGCTGAGACGGCGGTATTGTTGCGGACATAATAGACATAGTGGTCGTCTGCGTTGATATACATGGCATTGTCATTGCAGAGCTTTTTTAAGTTGCTTCCGTTGGAGTCCATGGAATACAGACTGCCGCCATCATCCGGGTTGGAGAAAAATACCGTCCCGTTGCTCTCGCAGAACAGGCCTGCGTTGTACAGATTGCCGGCAGTGTTGCCGTTGACGTAGTAGGTATTAAAGTGTGTGCGGTTCTGCACCTGATGAACAATAATGACGCCTGCAAGTGCAAGCACCAGCGCAGCCGAAAGAAATATGATAGGTAATTTTTTCATAAGGCACCTCCTCTTTTCCTCTATTATATATGCAACCCCCACCTTTTCGCAATTGTGTTTTCGATAGATTTGAGGTATGATGGTGACAGTATGTAAAAAGGGATTATTTTTTTTAATAATAGGAGAAGTGACAGATGAAGGATTTACAGGAAATCAGACAGGACATTGACGTAATCGATGAGGAGATTGTGAACCTGTACCAGAAGCGGATGAAGCTGACGGATGAGGTCGCAGAATATAAGATTCTGAATAACCGGAAGGTGTTGGACCGTCAGAGGGAATTAAGCAAGTTAGAACGGCTTGGAGCGATGGCGGAATCGGAATTTAACAGGAAGGCAGTTTGCGAACTGTTCGAGCAGATTATGTCGGTCAGCCGCAAAAAGCAGTATCGTCTTCTGAATGAGCACGGAAAGGCAGAGCCTTTGGAGTTTAGCTGCATGGAGCGGACGGATTACAGCGGGGCAAGAATCGTATTTCAGGGGCTGGAAGGCGCGTACAGTGAGCTTGCGACCAAGGAATATTTCGGAGAGGATTGTGACTGCTATCATGTAGAGACCTGGAAGGATGCGATGGAGGCAATCAAGAACCACGAGGCGGATTTTGCGGTGCTTCCGATTGAAAATTCTTCTGCAGGAATCGTGTCGGAGAATTACGATTTGCTGGTGGAATATGACAATTATATCGTGGGAGAGCAGATTATCCGTATTGAGCATGCACTGCTTGGTCTGCCGGAAGCGCAGATGGAGGATATTACCTCCGTTTATTCACACCCACAGTCACTGATGCAGTGCAGTACATTTTTGGAGGAACACAGGGCTTGGGAGAAGCACAGCTTAAAGAACAATGCGTTTGCTGCAAAAAAAATCCGGGATGACGCTCTGCTGACACAGGCAGCGATTGCGAGTGAACAGAATGCAGATATCTATGGACTTAAGGTACTCAAAAGCTCCGTTCAGAATAACAAGAACAATTCCACACGGTTTTTGATTGTGACAGACAGGAAGGTGTACAATCCGAAGGCAAACCGGATTAGTATCTGTTTTGAGATTCCGCATGAGAGCGGTTCGCTGTATCATATGCTGTCGCATTTCATCTACAACAATCTGAATATGACGAACATCCAGTCGCGCCCGCTTGGCGAGCGTAATTGGGAGTATCGTTTTTTCGTTGATTTTGAGGGAACCTTTACCGACAGTGCGGTGCAGAATGCGTTAAATGGCCTGAAAGAGGAGGCCACACATCTTCGTATATTAGGTTCCTATTAAGGCGGTGCGGGCCACAGACAGGGGAGGAAGCAAAAATGGCAACAGAATTGTTTGGAGCAATTTATATCGGATCCTATGAGGTCAGCCTCAAAATTTTTGAATTCTCATCCCGTAAAAAGATTCGCGAGATTGACCATGTACGCGCAAGACTGGATCTTGGCATGGATATCTATAAGACGGGAAGAGTGGGTTATGAGCTTGTGGACGAACTGTGCGATATTCTGTCTGAGTTTGCAGAGATTATGAAGGGATACAAGGTCGCCGACAAGAGAGTCTATGCTTCCGCGATTCTTCGGGAGGCGGACAATGACCTTTTTGTGGCAGACCAGATTTACCTGCGAACCGGATTTGAGGTGAATGTGATCAGCAATTCCGAGAACCGTTTTATCGGGTACAAATCCGTGGCCGGGCGCGAGCGCTTTGAAAAAATGATTCAGGACTCGGCAGCGGTTGTGGATATCGGCGGCTCCGCCATCCAGATTACTTTGTTTCGAAAAGGAAAGCTTATCATTACCCGGCATATGGAAATCGGTACGGTCCGGCTGCGGGAGCTTTTGAGCAATTACGGGCATACACTTGGGCGTTATGAGCGGCAGATGGAGGAATATGTCAGCAAGAAATTAGAGGTATTCTGCTCGATGTATCTGTCCGAGAAGGTAGAGAACATTATTTTTTTGAATGATTATTGTTCTGAGCTGGTCCGCACCATGGAGAAAAATCATTCACAGGATAACATCGTCAAGGCGGAGCGCCTGATTAAATATATCGAAAAACTTCAGAAGGAGAGCGTAGAAGAAATCAGCGAGGAGTTAGGGCTCTCCAGCGACAAGGACGCCCTGATTGTCCCGTCGATTACGATGGTTAAGGTGATTACGCGAAAGCTGGGCGCCACACAGGTATGGGTGCCGGGCGTCAATATGAATGACGGGATTGCATATGATTATGCACAGGAAAAGCGACTGCTGAAGGTCTCTCACGATTTTGATGCGGATATTCTGTCGGCTGCGCAGTATCTGTCCGAGCATTTTAACAGTTATTCTCCGCACATTGAGACCTTAAAGAAGCTGTCGACGAAGATTTTTGATACCATGAAGAAGGTTCACGGTATGGGCGAGCGGGAACGGCTGCTGCTTCAGGTGGCAGTGATGCTGCATGACTGCGGCAAATATGTCAGCCTCTCTAACAGTCCGAGATGTGCCTACGAGATTATTATGTCGTCGGAGATTATCGGTCTTAAGGATATTGAGCGGCAGATGATTGCCTATATTGTGTTGTACAATACACTGCTTTTGGAACCGTATGAGGCGTTGAAGGAGCATTTGGATAAGGACAGTTATCTGATTGTCGCCAAGCTGTCGGCGATTCTTCGTGTTGCCAACGCGCTTGACCAGAGTCACAGACAGAAGTTTCAGGATATCCATATCGCATTGAAGGGAAGAGAACTGGTCATCACGGTGGAATCATTGGAGGATATCTCATTGGAGCAGGCGTTGTTTGAGTCGAAGACCTCCTATTTTGAGCGGGTATTCAGTATGAAGCCGGTTCTAAGGGAGAAGCGGGTGTACAACTATAAGAGCAAAGAACAGTGTTTGGAATGATGGGGAGACAGATATATGGAAGCAAAGATTGATTTTGAAAATCCGAAATATTACGAGAACAGGGAATTAAGCTGGATTAAGTTTGATGAGCGCGTATTGAGTGAGGCGAGGGACAAGTCCATTCCGCTTCTGGAGCGTCTGAAATTTGTCAGTATTACGTCCTCGAATCTGGATGAATTTTTTATGGTGCGCGTTGCCTCTCTGAAGGATATGGTACACGCTAATTACAAAAAGACAGATATCGCTGGGATGACAGCCTCGGAGCAGCTTGCAGAAATCAATCGAAGCACAAGGGCATTGGTGGAGAGCCAGTATAATACCTTCATGCGTTCGTTGCTGCCGCTTCTCAAAAAAGAGGGAATCTATCTTCTGCATGAGCATGAGAATCTGACGGACGAGCAGAAGGAATTTGTGGACAGGTATTTCATGGAGAATGTCTATCCGGTGCTTACGCCGATGGCGGTCGATGCTTCAAGACCGTTTCCGCTGATTCGCAACAAAACCTTAAATATCGCGGCACTTTTGCAGAACAAGAAGGGGAAAAAGTCCGACAAGGATACAGAACATGTATTTGCAACGGTTCAGGTGCCGGGAGTGCTTCCTCGTCTGGTACAGATTCCGGGCAGGGAGGGAACCGTGACCTACATTCTGTTGGAGCAGATTATTGAGCGCAATATCGATAAGCTCTTTTCTAATTATAAGGTGCTGTGCGCATATCCTTACCGGGTTATGCGCAATGCGGACCTTACGATTGATGAGGATGAGGCATCGGATTTATTGAAGGAGATTCAGAGCAAATTAAAACAGCGCCAGCGAGGCGAGGTAATCCGTCTGGAAGTGGAAGAAGAGATGGACAAGACGCTTCTTAAATTTCTAAAAAGTGAGCTGAAAGTGGCGGAAGAGGATGTGTTCCATATTGACGGGCCGCTGGATTTGACGGTGCTGATGAAGCTGTATGGCATTGATGGCTATGAGGAGCTTCGCTATGTGCAGCCGACACCGCAGAATGTACCGGAGATTGAGCCGGGCAGCAATATTTTTGATGCAATCCGCAAAGGAGATATATTCCTGCATCATCCGTACGAGACCTTTGACCCGGTGGTGGATTTTATCCATCAGGCAGCAGTTGATCCGGATGTGCTTGCAATTAAACAGACGCTGTACCGTGTCAGCGGCAATTCCCCGATTATCAGCTCGCTCGCGCAGGCGGCGGAGAATGGCAAACAGGTAACGGTTCTTGTTGAGCTGAAGGCGCGCTTTGACGAGGAACACAATATTGTCTGGGCGAAGAAACTGGAGCAGGCCGGCTGCCATGTGATCTATGGTCTTGTCGGGCTCAAGACACACAGCAAGATTGCACTGGTTGTCCGGAAGGAAGATGAGGGCATCCGTCGGTATGTGCATTTGGGAACCGGCAATTACAACGATTCCACCGCCAAATTATATACGGACTGCGGAATCTTTACCTGCAAGGAATCCATCGGTGAGGATGCAACGGCTGTCTTTAATATGCTTTCCGGATATTCGGAGCCGAAGTCATGGAATGAGCTGATTCTTGCACCGTACTGGCTGCGCGACAAATTCCTCCACCTGATTCAAAGAGAGAGCAGATACGCCAAAGAGGGCAGGGAGGCGCGCATCATTGCCAAGATGAATTCCCTCTGCGATCCGCAGATTATTGCGGCACTCTACGAGGCATCCGCAAGCGGTGTCAAAATCGATTTAATCGTGCGTGGAATCTGCTGTCTGAAGGTCGGCATCCCGCAGGTGAGCGAGAATATTACCGTGCGCTCCATTGTAGGCAATTTCCTTGAGCACAGCCGTATTTTCTATTTTGAGAATAACGGTGACTCTGAAATCTACATGGGCAGTGCCGACTGGATGCCGCGAAATCTTGACCGCCGCGTCGAGATTGTCTTTCCGGTGCTGGACGAGGAATTAAAAGCCAGGGCATATCATGTTTTAGAAGTCGAATTGCAGGATAATGTCAAGGCGAGACTTCTCGGCGCAGACGGCGTCTATGAGAAGATTGACAAGCGGGGCAGGCAGGTAATAAACTCCCAGCTTATCTTCTGTGAGGAAGCCAAAGCCGCTGTACCTAAGACGCAGACCACAGGAAGGGAGCGTGTCTTCATTCCTGCCGAACCGGGTACAATGTAGAGAATAATTATATGTAGGACGATTTTTATTGTAACAGTTCAGCCATAACCAATTTGATGAGCGAATCATGCTTGCATGAATGAGCACATCAGGTTGGTTATGAGCTAAGCGCCCGATTATGAGCAATCCGCTTGCGTGAGCAAGCTTTGAAGCCTGAAGGGCGAGATTGCGAATGGCGCGGGCTGAACTGTTACACTTTAGTACCGTTATGTTGCGATTCGAGCGAGAGCGTGTCTGCAAGTGGAACATGCAGCTTTATTCGGATTTTATTTAAAAATCAAAAATTCCCCTTGACATCGATTTCATTCTATGGTAACTTCTAATAGTTGTTAGAAAACAAGTAGAGTATCCACTCTCACCTAAGCGCAATTGCGCGACTTAGCGTTTATATTTCCAACATGTTTTTTATGTTAGAGATGTTAGTGGATAGTCTGCCTATCCACTTTTTTAATTTATGGAGGTACAAGACCATTAGCGAGTTAATGATTAATGAACAAATCAGAGACAAGGAAGTTCGTCTGATTGGAGCTGACGGTGAACAGTTGGGCATTGTTTCTGCAAGAGAAGCACAGAAGATTGCAGATGAGGCCGGACTTGATCTGGTGAAGATTGCTCCGAATGCAAAGCCACCTGTATGTAAGGTGATTGATTACGGTAAATATCGTTACGAACAGGCTCGTAAAGAGAAGGATGCAAAGAAGAAACAGAAGACAGTAGAATTAAAAGAGATTCGTCTGTCACCGAACATCGAAGCTAACGATTTGAATACCAAAATGAATGCTGCACGCAAGTTTCTCTCAAAGGGTGACAAGGTTAAGATTACGCTTCGTTTCCGCGGACGTGAGATGGCTCATATGAATCAGAGCAAGCACATCCTGGACGATTTTGCTGAGAATTTAGCAGATGTGGCAGTAGTGGAAAAAGCACCGAAGATCGAAGGAAGAAGTATCGGCATGGTGCTGGCAGAAAAAAGATAACATTTTAAGGAGGATTACAACAATGCCAAAAATGAAGACAAGCAGAGCAGCTGCAAAACGTTTCAAATTAACCGGAACCGGTAAGTTAAAGAGAAATAAAGCTTACAAGAGACATATCTTAACAAAGAAG
>JBGVFC010000125.1:0-6013 GCA_045120755.1 Agathobacter sp.
TAGCGAACTTGTGAACCGGCTGAATCTTGAGATGAACCAGATGGATGAACTGGTATCCCGGATGGAAATTATGGATGCTCCGGTGGAACTTGTGAATCAGGAATTGGAATCCTCGGTTTTTACGCCGGACCAATCAGAAGAAATTGGGAATATTCCGATGGATGAGCAATCTGCCCCGACGACAGATAAAGAAGATGGTTTGATCGGGGAGATTGAAGTAATTCATAAAGATTCGGTACATACGGAAGGGGACAATACCTCGTTTTCCGATAAGGGTAATCAGGAACAAAGCGGACAAGATGTATCCGGGCATCATGTAGTTGCGCAGAATGCCCTGCAGGCAGAAGCATCTGTGCAGGAAGTGGCTCCTGCGTCGGGGCAGACGTCCTATACGGGTGTAGCGGATGCAATTGATCTGATTCAGCAGATTTCCGAACAGGCAAGAGTGATTCTGACGGGTGATACCGCGAGCATGGAGATGCAGCTTAATCCGGAGAATCTTGGTAAGGTTTATCTGCATGTTTCCGCACAGGAAGGTACTGTTCATGCACAGCTTGCAGTTCAGAATGAACAGGTTAAGGAAGCACTTGAACTTCAGCTTGCAACCTTAAGGGAGAACTTAAATCAGGCGGGAATCCGGGTTGACGAGGTGGAAGTTACGATTGCTTCCCATGAATTTGAACGCAATCTGGAACAGAATCAGGGGCAGGAGCACAGGGACAATCCGCAGAAAGAAGCTGCCGAACACAGCAACCGCCGGAATATACGGATGGATTCGCTGGATGAATTGTCAGGACTTATGACGGAAGAAGAAATGCTTGCCGCGCAGATTATGAAGGACAATGGCAATTCAGTTGATTTTACAGCATAGGAAAGGGGCTATATTATGGCAATTATAGCGAATGTAACCAACGGAAAGCTGGATGAAAAGTATACGACTCCTGCTTCCCAGAAGACAGAACCACAGGGGACAAATCTTGGATATGACCAGTTTTTGCAGCTTCTGTGTGCAGAGATGCAGTATCAGGATCCGCTGGAGCCGACCAGCAACACTGATTATGTAGCACAGCTTGCGACGTTTTCAGAACTGGAGGCAACTCTCTCTCAGACGACTGCACAGCAGAGTACCATGGCAAATAATCTGGTCGGCAAAGAGGTTATCATCAAGCATGAGGATACTTCTACCGGCAAGACGTATTACGTTGACGGCAGAGTGGATTATACCATGTACAAGGATGGAGAAATTTATTTGTCGGTACAGGATGGTCTGTATCCATTATCTGAACTGGATACGGTAGCTGATGGAGAATATTATGAAGCGGTCGCTTTAGGCAAGAGCTTTACCAATATGGTATCGCAGCTTCCGGATGTGGAGAATCTGACAACCGCATACAAGGGCGCAATCGAAGAACTGCGTGATATGTATGATGGTATGACTTCTTATCAGCAACAGTTTGTTTCGGATGATGATTTAAAGGTGCTGCGTGAACTGGAGGAACGTCTGGAAGAACTGTTAAAAGTTGAGGAAGAAAAAAAGACGGAAGCCGGTGAGGACTTGGAGATTGCCGAAGGGGATGGCGAAAGCACGAAGGCAGATGATGATGTCCCGGAAAAAACCGAAGAGGCATAGAAGTATCAAGGCAACAACGGAAACATAAAAAGCGTAACATGGAGGTGACGCTATGAATCATCCGATTGCAGGTCAGTTTGCGCCGATTGAACAGATAACAGCTCCGTTCTTATCGACGGGAACTTTGAAAAAGACACAGACAAATTCCGATATATCTTTTGAGGAATTGCTGCAACAGAAGAAAAATGAACAAATCATGGAGCAGTCCGCACTGAAATTTTCCAAGCATGCATCCATGCGGCTCTCGAACCGGAATATCTGTCTGACAGAGGAGCTGAATGGCCGGTTGGAGAATGGGGTCAGACAGGCTGACCAAAAAGGAATCCAGGAGTCTTTAGTTCTGGTGGATTCGCTTGCTTTTATCGTCAATGTACCAAGCAGGACGGTTGTAACAGCGATAGACCAGACAGAAACAAATAATAATATATTTACTAATATTGACGGCGCGGTGATTGTATAGCCGGACCTTATGGGGGTTATTGTTCCTGACTGACAGATGGAACGCCCGCCCGTCAACACAAGGAGGTCATGTAATTATGATGAGAGCATTATATTCTGCTGTGTCAGGACTCAAGACACATCAGACAAGAATGGACGTTATTGGTAATAATATTGCCAATGTCAACACGGAAGCATTCAAATCTTCTTCCGTAACCTTTAGTGAGATTATGTATCAGACAACTGCAACGGCTTCGGCAGGTAACGGTGCTAACGGAACCGGAGGTATTAATGCAAAGCAGATTGGTCTTGGTGTTACGACCGGCTCTACCTCTGTGAGCATTGAGTCAGCGGGTGCTGCAGAGACAACCGGCAATCCGTTTGATATTAAGCTGACGGACAGTCAGTCTACCAACTTTTTTATTGTAAGTGACGGAACCAATACTATGTTTACCAGAGCGGGTTCTTTTTATGTAGATGGCAACGGATATCTGTGTATGAGTTCGACCGGATACACATTAATGGGCTGGCAGGTGGAGGAGACGACCGGTGAAATCCGCAAGGATATTGTATCCGCACTTCAGGTATTGTCTCCGAACAATCAGACATCAGCGCCGGAAGCTACGACAAAGGCTTATGTATCCGGTGTTCTTGACAAGAATGACACCAATGTCAACAGCGAAGAAGGTTATACGATGACACTGGGCTTTTTTGACAGCCTTGGTTATTCCTATACAGCAAAATTCTCTACCGTTCCGGTCTATGATGCAAACGGGGATGCAATTGACGGACAGTATTCAATTTCCCTGTATGATATTATTGATCAGAACAGCGATTCCATCATCAAAGATCCGACGGACCCGACCGGACAAAAATATCTGTATGACCCGAAGAATTTATTTGCAGCAACAGATGCGAACGGCAATAAAGTTCCTTATACCATTGTGTATGATACGAACAAAGGTACTTTTGTCGGAATCGGAGCGGACGGCACTGCGAAGGATGCAATTGCCAGTTTGAATGTCGGAGATGTATTCCAGAATCTGATTTCAGCAGACGGGATTACGAGAAGTAATTTTTCCAATATAGCGGTTGATTTTTCAAGAAGCATGAATTATAACAATGGCGGTGTATCCACCATGAAGGCGTTAAAAGGAGATACAGACGGCAATGGCGCAGGCAAGAAGCTTGGCGTTCTGACCGGAGTTACTGTCAATAGCGACGGAAGAATTTATGGCTCTTATGACAATGGTAATACCGTTTTGTTATGCCAGATTGCGGCTGCACAGTTTTCGAATGCATCCGGTCTTGAGAAGGTAGGAGAGAACTGCTATATGACAACCTTAAATTCCGGAGAGTTTAACGGAATCGGTGTAGACATATCTTCAGACGGAAGCTCCATGGCGACCGGACAGCTCGAGATGTCCAACGTGGATTTGTCTTCAGAATTTACTTCGATGATTGTCACACAGAGAGGTTTTCAGGCAAATTCCCGTGTAATTACAACTTCGGATACACTGTTGGAAGAATTGATTAATCTGAAGAGATAATTGAGGATGAACCTTATCTGAATGAGCGGAAAAATCGGAGAATCAGTTATGTGTTCTTCGGTTTTTTCGATTTTATACAAAAAGTAAGTAGACATTCGGATGGAAATTTAGTAGAATCATATAAAAAGGTTTTTATGGCGTTTTGTATCGTTTGATGTCAAAAACTGCCGATTATTAGTGTGGAAGGTGGCTTTTTATGGATGTAGCATCTCTTGTAGGAATTTTGCTTGGTGCTGTCATGTTTGTGGTTGGAGTTTTAACGAGCGGTGGAGTGAGCGGCTTTAAATACTTTTTTGATTTGCCGTCGGTTATTATTACGATTGGAGGCTCAATCAGTGGTGTTTTAAGCAGTCACAAGATGTCGGACTTTATCGGTGGATTAAAATCCATTAAGCTGGCATTCTCAGGAGAGGTGAGAGACCCGTCCGATACGATACGGACGATTATTCATCTGTCCAATATTGGGCGTAAGGAAGGACTTCTGGCGCTGGAGGAAGCGGCCGATGAAGTGGAGGATGAATTTCTCAAGAAGGGAATCATGCTTGTGGTGGATGGAACGGATCCGGATCTTGTGAGAGGAATTTTAGAGACTGATCTTAACTGTGTGGATGAACGCCACAGGAAGGTAATTGGTTTTTGGGAAAAATGGGCAGAGCTTGGTCCGGCCTGGGGTATGATTGGTACCCTCATCGGTCTGATTATTATGCTTTACAATATGGAAGAGGGTACAAGCAGCATCGGACCTGCCATGGGAACAGCTCTTTTGACCACACTCTATGGTTCGCTGATTGCCAACTGGCTCTGCAATCCGGTTGCTACCAAGCTGAAGGTGAACAATGAACTTGAGGTTACCATCCGCAACATTACCATTGAGGGATTACTCTCCATTCAGGCGGGTGAGAATCCGCGTGTTATCGAAGAAAAATTAAAATCCTTCCTCTCACCAACTGCGAGAGATGACATGAATACCGTAGTAGGAGGTGGAGAATAATGGCAAAAAGGCGACGGGAGGATGCACCGAAGGGCTCGCCGGCATGGATGACGACCTTCTCGGATTTGATGAATCTTTTGTTGTGCTTTTTTGTTTTGCTCTACTCCATGTCCAGTCTGGATACCGAAAAATTCCTTATGGTAATTGCTTCCCTGCAGAGCAATGTAAGCATTTTGCCGGCCGGGAGCACCAGTATCGGAGAGGGCGAACTGATATCCTCCGGTGTCCGACAATTGGAATTTCTGGATTCTTATTACAACGAGATGGCCAATTCCAAGAGTGAGGAAGACAATCAGAACGGAACGAATGATATATTTGAAGAGGTTCGCGAGCAGGAGCTTGCAGAGTCGGAGCAGATGGCAGAGCAGATTCAGGAAGCAATCGATAAGGTGGGAATTCAGGATCTTGTCGAAGTCGATTTTAATGCGGAATATGTGCAGCTTAGTCTAAGCGGTGCACTGCTGTTTGATTCAGGTAAGGCAGATATACTTGAGGATGCCTATCCGGTTGTTGACAAGATTGCAGCAATTTTAGAGACTTATGATGAGAATGTAATTGAAATAGAAGGACACACGGATAATGTGCCTTTAAATTCGGGCAAATACCAGAATAACGATTTGTTGTCCGTTTATCGTGCTTATACGGTTGCTACCTATATCCGGGATGTGACAGATTTAGACCCGGCATATATCAAGTCCTCCGGACGTGGTGAGTATGTTCCAATTGCGGATAATTCCACAGCGGAAGGCAGGGCGAGGAACCGTCGTGTTGAGATTAAGATACATAATTCCTACAATTCAGAGTTTAAGTAGTAGAAGGGGTTAGAGCAGATGAAGAAGAATTTAATGTCAGTGATAATTTTGGCACTTGTGCTGGCCAATCTGGTTCTTACAGCACTGCTGGTTTTTACGGTGCTTCCAGAGACGAAGAAGGCCAACGAGATGATTGATGCGGTATGTTCGGCAATCAGCCTTGAATTGAACAATGGAAGTGCTGGCGGGGTAAGTAATATTGACCAGATTGAGACCTATGATATCAATGGCGGAGAGCCTATGAGCATGAATCTGAAATCAGAGGATGGCAAGTCCCATTATGCAGTTATGGAGGTTTCCCTGTCGCTGAACAAGGAGAGTGATTCCTACGACAAATATTCTCCGCAGGTTCTCAAGGAAAAGGAATCCATAATCAAAAACAATATCAATATGATTATTGTGCAGCATACCAAAGAGGAACTGATTTCCGATCCGGCGATGATTCAGCAGGAGATTTTAGAGGATATGCAGAGCTTATTCGGAGAAGATTATGTGGTTGGCGTAAGTTTCCCGAGTATGACAACTGAGTAAAATAAAAGTATTAGGTGGTGAGATTTGAATGGGTGATGTTTTATCTCAGAACGAGATAGAC
>JBGVFC010000126.1:0-6276 GCA_045120755.1 Agathobacter sp.
CGCTGGCGGCTTTTATAAAGGCAATGCTCTACGGACTGGAGAACCGCAAGGAGCCGGGTACTTTTGAGAAGGAACGCAAGCGTTACCGTCCGTGGCAGGGAGGCGCTTTTGGCGGACAGCTTGAGATAGAAGCTGGTGGCAGACAGTATCGCATCTGCCGCACCTTCGGGCAGACGGAGAAGTCGGATGAATTTCATCTGTTTGACTGTGCCACCAATCTTGAGAGCGGGGATTTTAGTGAAAAAATCGGTGAGGAGCTGTTTGAACTTGATGCAATCTCCTTTAAGCGCAGCATCTATATCGCACAGAACGACTGCAGCAGCAGGACCTCCGATGCCATCAATGCCAAGCTGGGCAATCTGGTGGAGCACACGAATGATATCAATCATTATGAGAAGGCACAGGAGCTTCTGAAGAATCTGGCGAACCAGCTCACACCGAACCGTTCTACCGGAAGTGTGAAGCGCAGAACCGCGCAGATTGCACAGTTGGAACAGGAGATTCGAAACCTATCCTCCGCGGACCATCTGATTGGGGATTTGAATCAGAAGAAAAATGAGGCAATTGCGGAGCGGGAGACACTGACGGAACAGCGTGCACAGTGTCTTAAGGATATGAAGCTTGCCGGAGAAGCCGGACAGCGGCAGGAGATGCAGAAGCATTACCGGATGCTTTTGGCCGAAAAAGAAGAATTGTCGGCGGCTCTTGCACTGATGGAGCAGAGCTTTCCGAATGGCATACCACAGGAAGAACAGGTCAGTCAGCAGCTTGAACTTGCAAGAAGCTTAAAGGAGGAAGCTGCCGGCTATAAGCGCTATGCGCTTACACCTGAGGAGGAAGAAAGCCTTGCCCGGTTGCAGGAGCGTTTTGGGGATTTCTGTCCGACCGACGCGATGGTGGAGGAAGTATTGAGAGAGCATGGGCATCTTCCGCGGCTGCGCGAGGACCGGGTTCGCCTGCAGGCGCGTCTGGATGAGCAGGAAAAGCACTTTTTACAGCAGCAGGATTATGAGGCGGAGGCAAAAAGTCTCGCACAGGCGGGGCGTGGTCTGACCATCGCAGGGGCAGTCCTTCTGGTGCTTGGAATCTGCGCGGCAGTGGCTGTCTGGCTGACAGGAGGCATGGACGCCGGCTGGTGGAACCGGGAGATGCGCATCCTTGTGCTGGGAATCGGTGCGGTGACAGCCCTGGCAGGAGCGGGACTGCTTCTGACCGGAATCGTTACCAACCGCAAGGGACGCAAAAAGTCCCGGGAACTGCTTCAAAATGCGTCCGAAGCAAAGGAACGTCAGGAAGAGGCGGTTCACAGGCTTCAGGTGCAGGAGGAGGAAAAACACGCACAGATACGGCAGATACAGGAGCGGATGCGAAGCCTTCTGGAAAAATGCCATATCCACTGTACGGAGGAGAATCTCATTGCGCGCCTCTATGAGCTGAAAGGGCAGGTGGAGGTCTATCACCGCTTAAAAAAGCAGCAGGAGGCATATCGGAATATCCGGCAGCAGTATGAGCAGGACAGAAAGCTGTTCTGGTCACAGATGCGAAAGTGGAGCGATGACACCAATCCGGAAATCTTTGAGCAGGTGGAAGGTCTGAGTGAGGAGGATGCACTGGAGGTAGCCACGCATCTTCAGCAGATTTCGGGTGAGTACCGGATGGCGGAGAAAAATGTTGTATTTGCACAGCGCAGAATCGAGGCATTTTTAGCACAGAATCCGGACGGAAAGCTGGAGCAGGATGCGTCTGCGGAATCGGAAGATGCCGCGGCGGAGCTTGAAGAAATCAACTGTCAGATTGCCCGGCTGGACGAGGCGATTGAGCAGGCGCGGGCGGTCATTGAGCAGTGCAACCGTCAGCTTGAGGATGCCAAGGAGCAGCTTGATATCAGGGATGAGAAGCGGCAGGAGCTTAGGGAACTTCAGATTCTGCAGGAGGAAGAGAAGAAAAAGTTTGAGATTGTCTCGATGACGCAGGAGTATTTGAAGAATGCCAAAGAGCAGCTTACCGCCCGTTATATGAAGCCAATTTCGCAATCCTTTGAGAAGTATTACCGGATGCTTCTGGGGGAGGATGCCGGAGACTGGCAGATTGATGCCAATGTCTCTTTTATGACAAAAGAGCAGGGACAGTTGCGGCAGGTACAGCAGTTGTCAGCGGGATATCAGGATTTAATTGGTGTGTGCATGCGGCTGGCAATGGTGGATGCCATGTATCCGGATGAGAAGCCGATGCTGATTCTGGATGATCCTTTTGTGAATTTGGACGAGGAGAAGACCGTGCGCGGCATGGAGCTGCTCCGCAAGGTGTCAGAAGAGTATCAGATGATTTACTTTACCTGCCATGCCAGCCGGATGCCGTAGTTTTGTTATAAGAATATCTTATAAAATATTTTAGATATATTAATTGTTCTAATTTATATTGGAATGTTATACTTAGTTCAGTTATGAAAATTTGAAGTAACGATTCCAGACCACCGCAGGAGCTTTCGGACATATGCGTGCGCAAATGCCGATGCTTTGGGAGGTTGGAGCGGTACAGGATTAAACTATGATGGAGGAAAAAATCTATGAGCAATGTACGCCGTGTATATGTCGAGAAAAAACCGGATTTTGCGGTAAAAGCAAAGGAATTAAAGCATGAAATCAAGCATTACCTTGGAATTACAGGGGTGGATGCAGTCCGTGTCCTGATTCGTTATGATGTGGAAAATATCTCCGAGGATACTTACCGCAAGGCGCTTCTTACCGTATTTTCTGAGCCGCCGGTGGATGATATCTATGAGGAGAACTTTGATTACGGAGATGCAAGAGTCTTTTCCGTAGAATTTTTACCGGGACAGTTCGACCAGAGAGCAGATTCGGCAGAGCAGTGTGTGAAACTGCTGAATGAGGAGGAAGAGCCTGTAATCCGCAGCGCTACCACCTATGTGATTGAGGGACAGATTACGGACGAGCAGTTTGCAGCGATTCAGAAGCACTGCATCAATCCGGTGGATTCGCGTGCAGTCGGCATGGACAAGCCGGATACGCTGCTCCAGAAGTTCGATGAGCCGGCAGATGTTATCGTATTTGACGCACAGGATGGACAGAGTGCATTTATCGAGATGCCGGAGGCAGAGCTGAAGGGACTGTATGATTCTTTGAATCTTGCGATGACCTTTAAGGATTTCCTTCATATCCAGAAGTATTTTAAGAATGAAGAGAAGCGCAATCCATCCATGACGGAGATTCGTGTGCTGGATACCTACTGGTCAGACCACTGCCGCCATACGACCTTCTCAACAGAGCTGAAGAATGTTGCCTTTGATGAGGGCTTCTACCGCGCACCGATCGAAAAGACCTATCAGGAATATCTGGATGCTCATAAGGAGCTCTACAAGGGACGCGATGATAAGTTCGTATGTCTGATGGATCTTGCATTAGTGGGAATGAAGAAGTTAAAGGCAGAGGGCAAGCTGGCAGATCAGGAGGAGTCCGACGAGATTAACGCATGCTCGATTGTCGTTCCGGTAGAGGTGGACGGCAAGGAGGAAGAGTGGCTTGTGAATTTCAAGAACGAGACACATAACCATCCGACCGAGATTGAACCGTTTGGTGGCGCTGCTACCTGTCTGGGAGGCGCAATCCGCGATCCATTGTCAGGCAGAACCTATGTATATCAGGCAATGCGTGTGACCGGTGCTGCAGATCCGACGGTTCCGAATTCACAGACCATCGAGGGCAAGCTTCCGCAGAAGAAGCTGGTTCGCGAAGCTGCACACGGATACAGCTCCTATGGCAATCAGATTGGACTGGCAACCGGATATGTCAAGGAAGTATATCATCCGGATTATGTCGCAAAGCGTATGGAAATCGGAGCGGTTATGGGCGCTGCCCCAAGACGTGCGGTACAGCGTCTGAATTCGGACCCAGGCGATAAGATTATCCTGCTCGGCGGACGTACCGGACGTGACGGAATCGGTGGAGCTACCGGTTCCTCCAAAGCACACAATACCGAATCTACCGCAGTCTGCGGCGCAGAGGTACAGAAGGGTAATGCTCCTACGGAGCGCAAGCTGCAGAGATTGTTTCGCAGAGAAGAAGTATCCCATATCATCAAGAAGTGCAATGACTTTGGTGCAGGCGGAGTGTCGGTAGCCATCGGTGAGCTTGCAGCGGGACTTCGCGTTTCCCTCGACAAGGTTCCGAAAAAGTACGCAGGTCTTGACGGGACAGAAATCGCTATTTCCGAGTCACAGGAACGTATGGCGGTTGTTGTTGCACCGGAAGATGTAGAGCAGTTTCTGGCATATGCGAAGGAAGAGAATCTGGAGGCAACCGAGGTTGCGGTTGTGACAGAGGAGCCAAGACTTGTACTTGAATGGCGCGGCAGGGAAATCGTGAATATTTCGCGTGCATTTCTGGATACCAACGGTGCACATCAGGAGACAGATGTTGCGGTGGATATGCCAAAGCAGGAAGAGAATTATCTGACCCGCATTTCTTCGGACAAGATTGCACAGAAGGTAGAAGCAGGAGATATGAAGGGCGCATGGCTTGCAGAGCTTGCAGACCTTAATGTCTGCTCACAGAAGGGACTGGTTGAGATGTTCGACGGTTCCATCGGCGCAGGTAGCGTATATATGCCGTATGGCGGACGTTATCAGCTTACCGAGACACAGAGCATGGTTGCAAAACTTCCGGTTATGCACGGCAAATGTGATACTGTTACCATGATGGCATACGGTTTTGATCCATATCTGTCCTCCTGGAGTCCATACCACGGCTCCATCTATGCGGTACTGGAGTCACTGTCAAGAATTGTGACTGCCGGCGGTGATTACAAGAAGGTTCGCTTTACCTTCCAGGAGTATTTCCGCAGAATGAGCGAGGACCCGAAGCGCTGGAGCCAGCCGTTTGCCGCATTGCTTGGAGCATACAGTGCACAGATTGGCTTCGGACTTCCTTCCATCGGAGGTAAGGATTCCATGTCCGGAACCTTCAACGAAATCGATGTTCCACCGACACTTGTCTCATTTGCTGTTGATGTGGCACGGGAGAGAGATGTCATTACGCCGGAGCTGAAAGCAGCAGGTAATCAATTGATTCTGTTCTCGATTGCGAAGGATGAATATGACCTTCCGGATTATGAGCAGGTTATGAAGCTGTATGACGCTGTGCATGTGATGATTCAGAAGAAGGCAATTATCTCCGCTTACGCACTGGACGGAAAAGGACTTGCAGCAGCAGTGTCCAAGATGGCATTCGGCAACAAGCTCGGTGTGACCATCGCGGATGAGGTGACTGCAGATATCCTGTTTGCTCCGGGCTTTGGAAATATTGTTGCAGAAGTGCCGGCAGATAAGCTGGGAACCGTCAAGGCAGAGCTGGAAAAAGCCGGATTGTCCGGATATGATGCAGTAGTTGGTGTGGTCAACGATACACAGACGATTGAATGTGAGAATATGGTGCTTCCGATTGAGGAGGCAATTGCAGCATGGACAGGTACATTGGAGGGTGTATTCCACACGAGAGCAACCGAGGATACCACTGTCGTTGATACCGGTCTGTATGATACGAAGAATATCTATGTCTGCAAGAACAAGGTGGCCAGACCTACCGTATTCATTCCGGTATTTCCGGGAACCAACTGCGAATACGATAGTGCAAAGGCATTTGAGCGTGCAGGAGCAGATGTCATCGTGAAGGTATTTAAGAACCTTACCGCAGGCGACATCCGCGATTCGGTGGATGAATTCGTCAAGGCAATTGACCAGTCACAGATTATCATGTTCCCGGGCGGATTCTCAGCCGGTGATGAACCGGAGGGCTCTGCAAAGTTCTTCGCAACTGCATTCCGCAACGCGAAGATGACAGAGGCGGTCAACCGCCTGCTTCAGGAGAGGGATGGACTGGCACTTGGTATCTGTAATGGTTTCCAGGCATTGATCAAGCTGGGACTTGTACCATACGGTGAGATTCGTATGCAGGATGAAAATTCTCCGACACTGACCTACAATACCATCAACCGCCATATCAGCAAGATGGTTTACACCAAGGTTGTGACGAACAAGAGCCCATGGCTGGCACAGGCAGAGCTTGGCAGGACTTACTGTAATCCGGCATCCCACGGAGAGGGACGTTTTGTTGCACCGAAGGAATGGCTTGATGCGCTGTTTGCAAACGGTCAGGTAGCTACCCAGTATGTCAATGAGGCAGGACAGCCGACGATGGACGAAGAGTGGAATGTCAATGGCTCCTACATGGCAATCGAGGGTATCACAAGTCCGGATGGCCG
>JBGVFC010000127.1:0-2973 GCA_045120755.1 Agathobacter sp.
ATGTTAAGAATATGAAGAAGATTTTACCATATATGTAAGATAGGTTAAGGAGGAATAATCGACATGGCAAGAGTAAAAGGCGGCTTAGGCGCAAAAAAGAGACATAATAGAGTTTTAAAATTAGCAAAAGGTTACAGAGGAGCAAGATCCAAGCAGTACCGTGTAGCTAAACAGTCTGTTATGAGAGCCTTAACAAGCTCTTATGCAGGACGTAAGGAGAGAAAGAGACAGTTCCGTCAGTTATGGATTGCACGTATCAACGCTGCAGCTCGTATGAATGGACTTTCTTACAGCCAGTTTATGCATGGCTTAAAGTTAGCAGGAGCAGATTTGAACCGCAAGGTATTGGCTGACATGGCTGTTACCGATGCTGCCGGATTTGCACAGTTAGTAGAGGTTGCTAAGAGCAAGCTGAATTAATTACATTGATTTATAAGACGCCGCACAGAAATTGTGCGGCGGTTTTTATATAAGATTTAAATTTAATCAAAAAGGAGAATCGATTATGGCAATTTTAGTAACAGGTGGAGCGGGATATATTGGAAGTCATACCTGCGTGGAACTGTTAAATGCAGGTTATGAAGTTGTCGTGCTGGACAATCTGGCGAATTCTTCCGAAGAATCACTAAAGAGAGTAAAAGCACTGACAGGCAAAGCGGTAACCTTCTACAAAGGTGATATTTTGGACCGGGATGTTTTGAATGAGATTTTTGCAAAGGAGAGCATTGACAGCTGTATTCATTTTGCGGGACTCAAGGCGGTCGGAGAATCTGTGGCAAAACCTTGGGAATATTATAACAACAATATTGCCGGCACCCTCACACTGGTGGATGTGATGAGACAGCATGGCTGCAAGAATATTATTTTCTCCTCATCGGCGACGGTGTATGGAGATCCGGCACAGATTCCGATTACTGAGGAGTGCCCGAAGGGACAGTGCACAAATCCGTATGGCTGGACGAAGTCCATGCTTGAGCAGATTCTTATGGATATCCAGAAGGCAGACAACGAGTGGAATGTGATTCTGCTTCGTTACTTCAACCCGATTGGGGCACATCCAAGCGGTACCATGGGTGAGAATCCAAACGGTATTCCGAACAATCTGATGCCGTACATTACACAGGTTGCTGTTGGAAAACTCAAGCAGCTTGGTGTGTTTGGAGATGATTATGATACACCGGACGGAACCGGAGTGCGTGATTACATTCATGTTGTGGATCTTGCCGCAGGACATGTAAAGGCACTTAAGAAGCTGGAAGAGAAGGCTGGTCTTAAAATTTATAACCTTGGAACCGGACACGGATACAGTGTTCTTGATCTTGTGAAAAATTTTGAAGAGGTCAATGGCATCAAAATCCCATATGTCATCAAGGAGCGCAGACCGGGCGATATTGCTACCTGTTACTGCGATCCGGGCAAGGCTGAGCGGGAGCTGGGCTGGAAGGCGCAGTATGGTGTCCGTGAGATGTGCGAGGATGCATGGAGATGGCAGAAGAACAATCCGAACGGATATGAAAATTAATAGAGAATAATGTAAATAATAATGCCGGGTCATTGCAGATGTATTGACTTGGCATTATTGAGTCTGTAAGTATAATTTTGTGCAAATAAAAAAATCGCCGAAGCGATTTCTTAGGGTTGGGCTGTATTTAATTTCTTAAATTCAGGAGCAGTCCGTACGGGAATCGAACCCGTGTTTCCGCCGTGAGAGGGCGGCGTCTTAACCGCTTGACCAACGAACCGTTAATTATAATAGCACGACCTATATATAATTGCAAGCACTTTTTTAAAAAAATTAAAAAAATTGAAAAATGTTTTTTGTCAATCTTTTGTCTTGCTTTATATGATATACTGATAATATTAGAAAATTTGGGAGAAAGCTAACGGCTAAACCACCCTGAGGATATTACAGACAATAGACGAAAAGAGGGATAATGATGAAAGTTCAAAGAAAGTTGTTTAGAAAAGACATGCTCCGCTGTGCGTTATGCGACAACCCGCCATGCAGCAGCGCTTGCGGAGCCATAGATTGTGCCGGCGCTTTGCGCAGCATCTGGTTCGATAACGAAGATACTGCCGCGCAGTCTTTGCCGGAACAGTCGCCTTGCATCGGGTGCAGTGCTCCCTGTGAGAAAGCCTGTGTTTTTCCGGGGGAAGTGCCTATTCGGTCTCTGATGGAGCGGCTTCACGCAATCCGCGCCGAGATTCAGGACTCCGCGCCGGGGGATTGCGACAGATTAAAAACGAATCTTTGCGGCATTCCACTTGACAACCCATTCCTGCTCTCATCCTCGGTTGTGGCAAGCAGTTACGATATGTGTGCCAGAGCGTTTGAAATGGGGTGGGCCGGTGCGGCCTTCAAAACAGTCAGCATGCTGGATATTCACGAAGCGTCACCGCGCTTCTCGGCGGTCAAGGATGATATTGGTTCAATCTACGGTTTTAAAAACATCGAACAGCTTTCGGATCATTCTCTTATCGAGAACGCCGAAATTTTCCGCAAGTTGAAGCAGAATTATCCAAACAAATTCCTGCTCGTTTCTATTATGGGACGCAATGAAGCGGAATGGACGGAAATTTCCCGCGTTGTGACAGAAGCCGGTGCGGATGCGATTGAACTGAATTTCTCCTGTCCTAATATGGCGGAGGATGGTCTTGGTTCGGATATCGGTCAAATTCCGGAGCTTGTGGAGCGCTTCACCGCCGCAGCAAAGCGGGGAACCCATCTGCCGGTTCTTGCGAAGCTGACGCCGAACACGGGAACCATGTCCGAAGCGGCCCTGGCGGCAAAACGCGGCGGTGCGGACGGTCTTGCAGCCATTAACACCATCAAGTGCATTACGGGAATCAATCCACATACTTATGTCTCCGCACCTGCTGTTCATGGATACTCCGCCGTTGGCGGATACTCCGGAATTGCTGTGAAGCCAATTGCTTTGCGTTTCATTGCTGAACTTGGCTCCAATCCGGCGC
>JBGVFC010000128.1:0-10769 GCA_045120755.1 Agathobacter sp.
AAGGAGACACCCTCATGACACAGACTGCTTTTATTACCGGCGCTTCCAGAGGAATCGGTGCAGCGCTCGCACAGGCTTTCGCCGAAGCCGGATACAATCTCGCCCTATGCGGCAATCAATCCACAGAACAACTTTATAACCTTGCGGAACGGCTTTCCAAAGAATACGGTGTCCGTGTACTTCCTCTCACCGGAGATATCGGCGACCATCCGACCGCCGTATCCATGGTAGAAACCGCACTCCGGACATTCGGAAGTATCGATGTACTCATCAACAATGCCGGTATTGCGCACATCGGACTATTGAGTGATATGAGCATTGATGAATGGAACCGCATTGTCTCTGTCAATCTGACTGCCGCTTTCTCCACCTGCAAAGCTGTAATTCCATCCATGGTACACCGCAAAAGCGGAAAAATTCTTAATATCTCTTCCGTCTGGGGCAATGTGGGCGCTTCCTGCGAGGTTGCATACTCTGCCTGCAAAGGCGGACTCAATGCGTTTACCAAAGCCCTGGGCAAAGAACTCGCCCCAAGCAATATTCAGGTCAATGCGATTGCCTGCGGCGTCATTGACACCGATATGAATGCCTGTTTCTCGGAAGAAGAACGGCAGGAGCTTGCGGAGGAGATTCCGGCAGGACGATTCGGAACTGCGCAGGAAGTTGCCAGACTTGCGCTTTCTCTCATAAACGGCAATGACTATCTCACCGGACAAATCATCACACTTGATGGTGGCTGGACATAACCATGTATAGTAACAGTTCAGCCATAACCGACATGATGGGCGAATCATGCTTGCATGAATGAGCACATCAAGTTGGGTATGAGCTAAGCGCCCGATTATGAGCAATCCGCTTGCGTTAGCAAGCTTTGAAGCCCGAAGGGCGAGATTGCGAATGGCGCGGGCTGAACTGTTACACTTTAGTACCGCTACGCTTCGTCAGAGCGGGAGCGCGTCTGCAATAGAATATGCAAATTCATTCGGATAGACTTTTTGTACATTTTGCCTAAAATTATAAACCTTTTTATGTTAAAAATTTTTCCAATACAGAGAATAAAAACGCGCTTCGCGTTTTCTATTTTTTTCACAAAATAATTGCGCTAAAATCTTAATATGAACGCATACATACACAATAATAAGGATGCCGCGATTTCTGCGTGCACAACCAACCAAACCTTCAGCCAGCGCCTGCAGCACATCATGCTTATCCGCCACCGCCAGAACATCGAATTAGCACTTCAGCTATACCTATCCCCCTCCACCATAAGCGGTTACCGAACCGGTCACCGCACACCCGGCATTGAACAGATTGCCGTGCTGTGCCGGGAACTCAATGTTTCTGCCGATTACCTGCTCGGACTCAGCGATGATGACTCCGTGCACATCTATCCTCCCCCACAATAAATTCCTGTTGATATAGGAAATATTTGCATGGAGTTGGATATTTTAATTGCAGACCGTAAAGGCACATCGGTACTTAATGAGTGTTTTTCAACGAATTTAGTACCGCTATGTTGCCGATCCGAGCGGAAGCGTGTCTGCAATAAAATATACAACTCCATACAGAATAATGAATGTTTTCTATTGTGCCAACAAGATAATGGTGGTGCGCGCCTGCACGCGGATGGTATTCGGTCCTAAAAGCTCTGTCTCCTGATGGAAGTCTTTTCCATCTTCATACGCACTGTATGTGTTGACAACCACCTTCCACTGCATACCGTTCGACAAAGGCGGAAGCTTTAAAGTCAGTGGCTCCCAATAGGAATTCATACAATAGAAGATAATATCATCACCGGTATTCTCTTCATTGCGCCCTGCAAACATAATACCAATCATATGGGTATCATATTCCGTTGCAGCCTGATTCGGGACGCCGTTATGCACACTGATTTCCGGAAGCTGGCAGGCTGCCGGATTTGTCTTTTTGCGGAGAATCGGATGTGCTGCCCGGAAATGAATCATAAAACGGACAAAATCATGAATCTCCTTATATTTTTCCAGCCGTGTCCAGTCCAGCCAGGAAATAATATTATCCTGACAATATGCGTTGTTATTGCCGAACTGCGTATTGCAGAATTCATCTCCTGCAAAAAACATGGCTGGTCCCCGACTGCAAAGCAATGCGGCAAACGCATTCTTAATCAGACGGATGCGAAGTGCATTGACACCCGGATTGTCAGTTTCACCTTCCGCACCGCAATTCCAGCTGTTGCCATTGTTGTCGCCGTCCGTATTTCCCCAGCCGTTTTTCTCATTATGCTTTACATTGTAAGAATACAAATCATACAGGGTGAACCCGTCGTGGCATGTCAGGAAATTCACGGATGCGCGGTGTCCGCGGCTCTGCGGATTATACAAATCCCGCGAACCTGTGATACGTTCAATTGCACCGCCTGCCATTCCGCAGTCTCCCTTCAGGAAGCGGCGCATGTCATCGCGGTATCTTCCGTTCCATTCTGCCCAACGGTTCCATGACGGGAAACTACCCACCTGATAGAGTCCGCCTGCATCCCACGCCTCGGCAATCAGTTTTACTTTGCCGAGTATCGAATCAAATGCCAATTCCTCAAGGATTGGCGGTTTTTCCATCGGAGCACCATTCTGGTCGCGCCCTAAGATAGACGCCAGATCAAAACGGAAACCGTCCACGCGGTAATCAATTACCCAATGGCGCAGACATTCAATGATGAAACGCCGCACAACCGGATGGTTGCAGTTCATAACATTGCCGCAACCGCTGAAGTTATAATAATATCCGTCCGGTGTAAGCATATAGTAGATATTGTTGTCGATACCCTTAAATGAGAAACTCGGTCCCATCTCGTTGCCCTCTGCCGTATGATTGAATACGACATCCAGAATGACCTCAATTCCGTTTTTCTTCAAATCACGAATCAGGTGCTTTAATTCATCCCCCTCATGATTGTGCTCCAGACGATAGGAATATCCGGTATTCGGGGCAAAAAAGGATACGGTATTATAGCCCCAGTAATTGTACAGTTGTTCCCCGTCAACGACACGGGCGCTCTCCATCTCATCAAACTCAAAAATCGGCATAAGCTCGATGGCATTGATTCCTAAATCCTTCAGATACGGAATCTTTTTGCGCAGTCCCTCATAGGTTCCCGCTTCCTCCACTCCGGAGGATTTATCCTTCGTGAATCCCCTCACATGCGTCTCGTAAATGACCAGATCCTCAAAGGCATGCTCCAACGGCTCCAGGTCCTCCCAGTCAAAGTCATTATGAACCACGCGCGCCTTATACACAAAATCCTTGCCGCCCTCCGGCTTCTCTCCCCAGTTGCGCTGTCCGGTAACCGCCTTTGCATACGGATCCAGCAAAATATTGTTTTTGTCAAACCGCAGGCCTCGCTTTGGATCAAACGGTCCATCCATACGGTAGGCGTACTCGAAATCCGTGATTTTAAGCCCGTAGACCAGCATGGAGTACGTATCACCGATATGATAATTGCTTGGAAATGGCAGTTCCGCATACGGCTCTGACTCCTGCGGACGAAACAACAGCAGTGTACAGCCTGTCGCCCCATGCGAACTGATGGTAAAGCTGACGCCGTTCACCGTCTCATGCGCGCCCTCCATACGGTAAAATCCCGGTCTTACCTTGAATCCGGCAATCTCATCCAATGCTTTCAGCCTGCCGCCCAAGGTATTGTCCGGTCTTTCGACCTCCTGCTCCGGCTCTTTCTGCGATACCGTATTGTGATTTTTGTCTCTCCACTGCAACATAATATATCCCTTTTACCTTTTCATAATCTATATTAATATTCCGTCTGCTCCTCCGGAATATACATAACACCCTCTGCGTCAAACCGGATAGCGCTGTACGGCTCCGAATATGCGTTAATGTCATCAATAATCGCCTGCTTTTTGTCTCCTTCGACAATGGTTGGCTGAAAATCATTATGGTCGGATACCGAACTTACCATGCACGGAATAATCGATGCGTCCACCTGCGGCTGCATCTGTCCATCAACGAATGTAAAGGTCTGCTGATAAATCATGGTCTCCTTCTGTTTTGGATTGCGATTACCTCCAAAACAGAAATTACCAAGACTGTAACAGATTACTTTGCCGTTGTACACTTCAATCCCCTGCGGCACATGCGGATGATTGCCAATCACAAGATCCGCTCCCCAGTCAACAATCCGGTGTGCCATCGTGGTCTGGTACTCTGTCGGAAAATGATCCAGTTCAATCCCCCAATGGCAGCAGACCAGAATAATATCCACCTCCTGCTCCTTGAGGGAAGCAATTCCATTCTGAATATAATTCTCATACTCTTCCGCCCCACTCAGCAGATTCGCAGATACCACACCTATGCTTACACCCTCTTCGGTTGTATATATCCCGGTATGCCCGTTAAACCCGAACACAATCCCTGCTTCGTTCAGCACCGCTTCCGTATCGTCATGACTTTTCTGACCGTAATCATAGGTATGATTATTGCCAAGACTGCAGCCTTCCACAGAGCTGCTCGTCATAATATTGACATATTCCGGCCGCCCTTTCAGATTCCAGGTCTTCTCAACGCGCTCCGTCTCTGTCGTCAGCACGCATTCCAGATTCACAATGGTAAAATCATCCTCCTCAAAAACCTCCCTCACATCTTCGAAGAAGTACTCCTCGCCATACAGGTCATAGTACTGGTCAAAAGAGCCTTCATAGCCATGTGTCTGTGTAATTCCAAGGGTACAGTCTCCGGTCGCGGAAATGGTGACCGTCTGAACGACAGGTTCTGCTATTTCTTCGGTTTCTTCCTCCTGAAAATGAACCTCTGTCTGCGTATCTTCCACCACATCACCGACTTGCTCCGTCTGTTGTGTCATATCGGCGGTTGGAACAGTCTGCCCGCATCCGGCGATTCCAAGCGCAATTCCTGCCGCAAGGACTCCTGCCGGCAGTCTTCTCCTATGTCGTCTGTGCATCATTTACTCCTCCATATTTCCAAATTCCTGCTTTTTCCCTGCCTGCATTTCTTCCTCTGAAACCGGCATTTTTGAAGGATTATACCTGCAGAATATCCACCGTATGGGCGGTTGCTCCCATCAGATCCATCCTCTCACAGGTACTCAGATGATATTGGATAAAACAGGAAAACTCCTCTTCCGTCAACGCATTCAGATATGGACGGATATAATTCGCCGCCCCATCTGCCGCAATAATCTGGCAGCGCGAAAGCCCTGCCTTCTCGTTGAGCGCAGCGATATCCTCCAGACGCACCATGCTGTAAAGAGGATTGGCCTTGTCCGTACAGTGAAAGTCCTCTGTCAAAGAACCGTCTGCCATTCCCTCTAAAATATGCTTCTCTTTAAAAGCATATGTAATCACGCTGTACTCATTCATAATATATGCAACCAGAAGATATCCTCCCGGTCTTGTAACCCGCTTCGCCTCACAGAGTGCCTGATATTTGTCCTCCTCCGACTGTAAGTGGTACATCGGACCAAACAGCAGCGTCAGATCAAAGCTGTCATCCGCAAAACGGGAGAGTTTCGTGGCATTCCCCTGATAAGCATGCACAAGGCTGCTCTTTTTCTTCAGCCTGCCAAGATTGTGCTTTACAAGCTCTACCGCAGTCACATCATATCCCTCTTCTGCAAGCGGTACACTGTATCGCCCGGTGCCTGCCCCGATATCAAGGATTCTAAGACTCTGCTTTGGGTCATCGTCCGCACCGGCTCTGCTGCCCAGTTCTTCCAGATACTTGTGAATATATTTCATGGAGGTAACGAACTCCACCTGTCCGTGGCGGCTGTTTAAGCGTTTTTCCTCGTTAAATTTGTTGTAATAGGCTTCTAATTCCGTCAAATATCTTCTCCTCACACATAAATGTAGCATACTTTGACAAATTACGCTACTTTCTTTTATTCAAATCCCATTCAAATCCCATTTTTACATTTATGCCCCAAAGAATGAATTTGCTATTCTACTTGCAGACCGTTAAGCAACATCGGTACTTAATGAGTGCTTTTTACGAATTTAGTACCGCTATGTTGCGCTCCGAGCGAGAGCGTGTCTGCAATAGAATATGCAAATTCATTCGAATACATTTTTGTAAAAAGAGAATTATTCAAAAGTTGCTCCGCTCAGTACATCATAGTAGCGGTACATCTTCTGCACGCCATTCTCAAGAATGTAATAATGGCGGATATACGGAATCAGAAGCACCAAAAACATAAGGGTAAGCACCAGAAGCCACAGATTGCCGGACAGCACACAGCCCACCAGAGAGCCGACCGTCATCAGCGCAAACGTCATGGTTACGATTAAATGTACCAGTCTCTCGTGTTGAAAAAAAGCAATCTGCGTCAGAATCTCCTCAAGCAGGGTGCGGTCCGGTCTGCTGCCCTGTGCCTGCTGTTCCTTCTCCTCTGTCAGTTTCTCTAAATATGCAAGATACGCCTTTAATCTTTTTTCCATATGTATCCCCCTTTACTTCCTGTGTACCTCCGGATTGTGATAAAATGCCGCCATCTGCTTCTCATATTCTGCAATCTGGCCAGCGTAATAATCTGTCTGCCGCTCATTTAAAAGATTTTTTTCCTTCATCTGCGCATACTGCTGCTTTAATTCCTGAAAATTCTTCTGCGCCGCGTCCTTATAATTGTTGGAGGCGTTATTTTCGAGATGCAGAATAATCTCCTCCAGTTCTTTGTCCTTCTTCCTCCATTTCTTCCATCCAAACATATACTTCAACTCTCCTTTGTATTGTTTTCGCAATGTTTTCCGCTCCCTGCGTATGCTGCAGAACAGAATCTGTACATCCGGCAGGATACTGTTTAATAGTCCCCCCAGGAAAAGCACATACATACAGCCGTACACCCACAGCATCACCAGCGCAATCGTCGCCATCGTTCCATAGAAGGTAGAATACCTCGTATAATTGTTGACATAGATGGAAAACGCATAGGAAAATATCATCCAGCCTGCCGCCGCAAAAGCCGCTCCCGGCAATTGTTTTCTCCAGCGATGTCCCCAACGCGATTTCCTGTCTGGCACCAGCACATATAAAATCCAGAAAAACAAAAACAACAGTGGAATACAAATCCAGTTCTTAAATTGCAAAACCCACTCAAATATATCGGAAGCAGCATCAAAACGAACCAGAATCTTATTGACAATCCAGTCACCGAAGACCATGACTCCCAGTACCACCACAAGCATAACCGCAAATACAATACTGTACAGGACGGAGTAGATACGAAGTAGAAACCGGTTACGCGTCTCCTTCACCTGATACATGGAATTTAAGCCCTGCTGAATCGACCAGAAAGATTTTGAGCTAAGATAAACCGCGGTAATAATGGTAGCCGAAAGTTTCCCACCGATATTGTCCGTGTAAATCTGATGGGAAAATGTGTACATAACCTCCTGAAAAGACGATGGGATAAAGCCGGAAACAAATGCGTAAAAAGTCTCCTCCGTAATCGGAGTCAGATTCAGCAGCAAAAAGAAGAAGAGCAGGAACGGAAAAAAAGACAGCATCATAAAAAAAGCTGTCTGCCCTGCATAAATCGAAATCCGGCTCTCCCTGATTCTCCGGGATAACTGTCTCACCTGTTCCGGGATATCATGTTCCATGGACTTTTTCATCCTCCCTGCGCCCATAATCGAATGATTCTATTTTACCACACCCAAGCACAAATTTATACATTTTCTTATCTTCTATTTTGTAAATCGCAAAATTCCACTATTTACACACCGTATTTTCTCTGCTATAATGCCTTTCGGTCTAAATGCTTTGATTATCAAAGCATTTAGACGCATTCTTACAAAAACCGGAAAGGAGACTCTTCTCAATGAAAGAGACAACGAAAAAAACTTCAAAAGCAAAGAAGATTGTCGGAATTATTCTCGGCGCACTTCTGGCAATTATTTTCATCCTGTGCATCATCGTCGGGTGCATATGGCACAATGAAATCCGCAGCATTGCTTCCATCAAGGCCATTACTCCGCAGGATTTATCGCATGACGATGGTTACACCTACCAGATGACGGTCTACGGAGATTATTATATGGAAGATTTTCTTGCACAGGGCGGTGTCAGCAGTGACTCTGAGCTGATTTCATTTTTATCTAACCACATCACCAGAGGACTTATGAATATCGGAATCGAAACCACCAATATCTCCTGTTCCTCCATCACTGCCGCAACGGCTGACGGTGACCGCATTTTCGGACGAAACTATGATTTTGCCCAGACCAACAACTGTATCGTATATACTGCACCTTCGGACGGCAGACATGCCTCTGTCTCCACGATAGATCTTCAGTTCATCAGCATCGAAAACGAGGTCGGAATTGACGGTATCATGGACTATGTTATGACGCTTGCTGCTCCGTATGTTCCATTGGACGGAATGAACGATGCCGGTGTAAGCTGCGGAATCTATATGACCTATCAGGGTGAGCCGACCATCGCAACTGACCAGCAGACCGACAAGCCGGACATTACCAGTACCACCCTGCTGCGCCTGATTCTCGATTATGCGGACAGCGTGGATGAAGCGGTGGAAATAGCCATGCAGTATGACCTGCACGATTCCGCCGGAACCTCTTATCACTATATGGTAGCGGATGCAACCGGAAAAAGCGCAATTCTCGAATGGGTTGGCGATACGGATGTTACCGACAATAATGGCAGCGCACGCACCTTAAATGTTATCTACAATACCGATGACGCCGCGATGGGAACCGACGCTTACCAGGTTGTAACCAATTTCATTGTAACTCCGGATTACTATGCTTCGGATGATGAGAAAGCAGGATTTGACCGCTATGAGTATCTTCGCACGAATCTGGAAAACTTAGATGGAATTGTTACCGATGAAGAAGAGGCAATGAACCTGCTCGCAGGCGTAGGACGCCGAAGCTGGAATAACGATGACTCGAACGGAATTACCGTTCACAGCGTGGTCTATAACCTGACTGACAAGACCGCTGTATGGGTTGGAAATGAACATTATGGAGAAGAAGATTATACCTTCTATCTTGACCTGAACTAAACGTATGATTTTGCATATTCAGATTACAGACACGCTTCAGTGGGTGTTGTAATCTGAATTGCAGAATCTATTTTTTTATATCCGTTTTACTCTGCAAAGAGCGGGGTAGAGAGATAACGGTCGCCGGAATCCGGGAGAAGCACTACAATATTCTT
Source organism: Agathobacter sp. (assembly GCA_045120755.1). Classification (GTDB taxonomy): domain Bacteria; phylum Bacillota; class Clostridia; order Lachnospirales; family Lachnospiraceae; genus Roseburia. The sequence goes on from JBGVFC010000128.1 coordinate 9,184, forward strand.
GCCCTGATTCTCCGGTCTTGCGGCTACGATAGTTGCCGCTTTGAGTGCCGCACCGGAAGAAATGCCGACCAGAATGCCTTCGGAAACCGCAAATGCTTTTCCTTCTGCAAAAGCATCCTCGTTCTCGATGGCAATCACCTCATCATAAATCTTTGTATTGAGTACATCCGGAACAAAGCCTGCTCCAATTCCCTGAATCTTGTGCGCTCCGGCAGTACCTTTTGACAATACCGGACTTGTTGCCGGTTCTACGGCAATGACCTTGATATCCGGATTCTTACTCTTTAAATATTCCCCTACTCCGGTTACGGTTCCGCCGGTACCTACGCCTGCGATGAAAATATCAACCTTGCCGTCCGTCTGCTCCCAGATTTCCGGTCCGGTTGTCTCGCGATGAACCTTTGGATTGGCAGGATTCACAAACTGTCCTAAGATTACTGCACCCTCAATCTCTTTTTCCAGTTCCTCTGCCTTGGCAATGGCACCCTTCATGCCCTTTGCTCCTTCAGTCAGTACAATTTCCGCACCGTAAGCCTTCAGCAGATTTCTCCGCTCTACGCTCATGGTCTCCGGAAGCGTTAAAATCGCACGATATCCCTTTGCCGCTGCAACTGCTGCAAGACCGATTCCGGTATTTCCGCTGGTCGGCTCAATAATCGTTGCGCCTTCCTTTAAGATTCCCTTCTCCTCTGCATCTTCAATCATGGAAAGGGCAACACGGTCCTTAACAGAGCCTGCCGGATTCAGATACTCCAGCTTTGCTAAAATAGATGCATTGTCTACTCCTGCCTTTCTGCTGTAACGGTTCAATTTTAAGAGTGGTGTTCCTCCGACTAATTCCAATGAACTTTCCTTAATGTCTGCCATATTTTTGTCCTCCATCCTTCTATTATATATTTGTTTGGTATTCTTATGTACTTCCTTAAGACAGTTCTTATCATACCATCTCTTTTCCCAAATGTATAATACATATCAATTAGGGCTGGCTATAAATTTAATTTATAGTCAGCCCTGCATTACAGGAATCAAATGCCTGCTTTAAATCCTCCAGCAAATCTTCTCCATACACTGCTGCACCGGACGAGATTCCGCACAGCACTCCGTCGGATTTTGCAATTGCGCGTCCCGTTTCAAATGCATCTTCATTTTCCACGGTGATAATTTCATCATAGATATCTACATTCAGGGTATTTGGTACAAATCCGGCACCGATTCCCTGAATCTTATGTGCTCCTGCCGTTCCCTTGGAAAGTACCGGCGAGCCTGCCGGCTCCACTGCAACAATTTTGATATCCGGATTCTGCGCTTTCAGATATTCTCCAACGCCCGACAGCGTTCCACCGGTTCCGACACCTGCCACAAAGATATCCACCCTGCCATCCGTATCTTTCCAGATTTCCGGCCCGGTCGTCTCCCGGTGCGCCTTTGGATTCGCATCATTGGTAAACTGCCCCGGAATAAAGCTGTGGGGTGTCTGTGCTGCCAGCTCCTGTGCTTTTTCAATCGCGCCCTTCATACATGAAGAACGCATACTTGCAGAATTTCTGCAGCTTGTTTCACTGGATTCGGAATCTTACCATGAGCGC
>JBGVFC010000129.1:0-12739 GCA_045120755.1 Agathobacter sp.
TCCAGATCCTCTAAATCCATCATAAATTCATTCAGCCAGAGTGTCGCACGCTTGCCAACGGTGGTCGGCTGTGCCGGCTGGAAATGTGTAAATGCCAGAGTCGGCAAATCCTTGTATTTATCCGCAAACTTTGCCAGTTCATCAATCACACTGACGAGCTTTTTGTGAACCAGCTTCATCGCCTCGTTCATCACGATAATATCGGTATTGTCTCCGACATAGCAGGATGTAGCCCCCAGATGAATGATTCCTGCAGCCTTCGGACACTGCTGTCCATAAGCATATACATGACTCATTACATCATGGCGAACTTCCTTTTCGCGCTGCTTTGCCACATCATAATTGATATCATCCACATGAGCTTTTAACTCATCAATCTGTTCCTGCGTGATGACCGGCTTCCCGTTCTCGGAAAGTCCCAGCTCCATCTCTGTCTCCGCAAGCGCAATCCACAGCTTTCTCCATGTTGTGAATTTCATATCCTGCGAAAAAATATACTGCATCTCTTTACTGGCATATCGCTCAGACAAAGGACTTGAATATACATCTGTACTCAATTTATCATCCTCCTTATATAAGCTCTAACGATTTAAAATCCGGCGCTCCATATCTTTTTCTTTGTCGTAATATTCGCCTCTGATATCCTCCTTCGGAGGCTCTAACGGATACTTACCGTTGAAGCAGCCTGTACAAATCGGAAGTCCATCTACCATCTCAGACAGACGCTCAAGCTTGAGATAGCCGAGACTGTCCGCTCCGATTACCTGACGAATCTCTTCCAGAGAGCGGTTATAAGCTATGAGCTGCTCTCTCGCCGGAATATCGGTTCCAAAATAGCATGGCCACAGGAATGGCGGCGAACTGATTCGCACATGAACCTCAGTCGCACCCGCATCCCGAAGCATACGCACAATCCGGTCCGAAGTAGTTCCTCGCACAATCGAGTCATCAATCATAATAACCCTCTTACCCGCTACTGCCTCCTTCAAGACATTAAGCTTAATCTGCACACTGGATTCCCGGCTGGACTGCTTTGGCTTAATAAAGGTTCTTCCCACATATCCATTCTTCACAAAGGCAGTTCCATACGGAATCCCTGACTGCAGGGAATAGCCGAGTGCTGCCGCATTGCCGGATTCCGGCACTCCGGTAACCAGGTCTGCCTCAACCGGCGAATCCTGTGCCAGAAAACGTCCCGCCTTAATACGGCTTGCATACACACTCTCTCCGTCGATATGGCTGTCCGGTCTTGCAAAATAAATATATTCGAAGACACATCTTGCCTCCTGCTCCTTCGGAAGCGCCATTGTCATATCGGATTCGATTCCGCGTCCCGGTGTAATGGTAACAACCTCTCCCGGCAGGACATCACGGATAAATTCCGCGCCAATGGTATCCAGTGCGCAGGACTCTGAAGTCACAATATAGGCATTATCCCTCTTGCCGATACACAACGGCTTAAAGCCATACGGATCTCTTGCTGCAATCAGCTTCCGCGGACTGGATACCACAAGTGCATATGCCCCCTTTAACTTCTGGCAGGCACGCCTTACCGCTTCCTCCGCTGTATCCGAATTGAGTCGTTCTCTTGCAATCAGGTATGCAATCACTTCGGAATCAATCGTCGTCTGGAAAATAGCTCCGGTATATTCCAGTTCTTCATGCAGCTCGTTGGCATTAATCAGATTGCCATTGTGTGCAAGTGCAAGTGTTCCCTTGACATAGTTGAGTACAAGCGGCTGTGCATTCTCTCTTGTGGAGGCGCCTGCCGTCGAGTAGCGCACATGACCGACTCCGATATCACCCTTCATTGCCTCTAAATTTTCTAATGAAAATACTTCATTCACCAGTCCCATCCCTTTGTAGGATGACACTTTCTTTTTGGGTCCCTGCGTATCACTTACCGCAATACCGCAGCTCTCCTGTCCACGATGCTGCAAGGCGAACAGTCCGTAGTATATGGTTGAGGCAACATCACCGCCATCAAAATCATACATACCAAAGACACCGCATTCTTCGTGCAGGGTATCATCGCCAATGGAATTATCAAATATATCTGTCTGCATATTCTTGTCTCCTAATTTCGTTCAATCGGCTCTCTTGCGCTCCTGCCATGACCAACAGGGCGATACCTATCATATTAGCGCACAAAAGGCTTGCCTGTCAGAAGTTCATACGCCTCTTTGTACTTATCAACAGTCTTTGCAATAATATCCTCCGGAAGATTATAATCGCTGTCCGGATTTGCCTTCAGCCAGTCTCTTACGAACTGCTTGTCAAAGGATGGCTGTCCCTGTCCCGGCTTATATCCTTCAAGCGGCCAGAATCTGGAGCTGTCCGGTGTAAGCATCTCGTCGCCTAATACGATATTTCCATTCTCATCCAGACCAAATTCAAACTTGGTATCTGCGATAATAATTCCTCTGCCAAGCGCGTACTCCGCACACTTCTTGTACAGTGCAATGGTGTAATCGCGAAGCTTCTGCGCATATTCCTCACCCTTGCCCGGAAATTCCTTCTCAAGAACCTCAATGCTTCTCTCATAAGAAATATTCTCATCATGGTCGCCAATCTCAGCCTTGGTACTCGGTGTATAAATCGGCTCCGGAAGCTTATCGGACTCTACCAGTCCTTCCGGCAGTGTAATTCCGCATACCGTACCATTCTTCTGATAGCTGGCCCAGCCGCTTCCGGTAATATAACCGCGGACAATACACTCAATCGGAAGCATCGTAAGCTTTTTGCACATCATACTGTTGCCGTTAAACTGCTCCTGCTGGAAAAATTCCGGCATATCCTTGGTGTCCACCGAAATCATATGGTTGGCAACCACATCCTCTGTCAGTTCAAACCAGAACTTGGACATCTGTGTAAGGATTGCTCCTTTGTCGGTAACTTTATTCTTCAAAATTACGTCGAATGCTGAAATACGGTCAGTTGCTACCATAATCAGATTATCTCCGTTATCATATACCTCTCTTACTTTTCCCTCTTTGAATGGCTTGTACTCTTTCATTGCTGTCTCCCTCCATCTATATACAAGATTTGTACACGGTTGCTTATTTTACGATGAGTGATTTGCCTGTCATCTCAGCCGGCTGCTCCATGCCCATCAGCTCAATCAGTGTAGGTGCAATATCTGCAAGACATCCGCCCTCACGAAGCTTCATATCTGCATCTGCATTGACAAGGATGAATGGAACCGGATTGGTCGTGTGGGCAGTATGCGGCTTGCCCGTCTCATAATCAATCATCTTCTCTGCATTGCCGTGATCTGCACAGATAAACATCACACCGCCGGCTTCCTTAACTGCCTCTACGGCATTGCCGATCAGTCCGTCCACGCACTCAACTGCTGCAACTGCTGCAGAGATAACACCGGTATGTCCAACCATATCCGGATTTGCAAAATTGATGACAATCACATCATATTTGTCAGACTTAATCGCATCAACGAGCTTCTCTCCAACCTCAGGCGCACTCATCTGCGGCTTTAAGTCGTAGGTTGCAACCTCTTTCGGGGAATTTACAAGGATACGGTCCTCATCTGCGTTCGGTTCTTCCACTCCGCCGTTAAAGAAGAAAGTTACATGTGCATACTTCTCTGTCTCAGCCAGACGAAGCTGCTTCTTGCCGTTCTTTGCAAGAAATTCACCAAAGGTATTGGTGATGCTTTCCTTCTCAAACGCAATTGTCTTGTTCGGGATGGTCTCATCATAATCCTTGAAGCAGACATAGGTAAGTGGAAGGAACTGTCTGTCAAATCCGGTAAACTTATCATCACAGAACGCTCTGGTAATCTCACGCGCACGGTCCGGACGGAAATTAAAGAAGATTACAGAATCATTCTCTTTTACTAAGGAAAGCGGATTGCCTGCCTCGTCACAGATTACGGTCGGAAGCACGAATTCATCTGTCACATCCTGTGCATAGGAATCTTCCATTGCCTTAACTGCACTGGTTGCCTTCACGCCCTCACCGGATACCAGGGAAGCGTATGCTTTCTCGACACGGTCCCAGTTGTTGTCACGGTCCATTGCATAGTAACGGCCGGATAAGGATGCAATCTTGCCCACTCCGATTTCTGTCATCTTATTCTCAAGCTGCTCTACATAATCCTTGCCGGATGCCGGTGGTGTATCACGACCGTCTAAGAAGGCATGTACAAATACCTTGCTAAGACCGTTCTTCTTCGCCATCTCAAGCAGACCGTAAAGATGAGTGATATGGCTGTGTACACCTCCATCAGACAACAGTCCCCACAGATGAAGGTCAGAATCATTCTTTTTGCAATTCTCCATAGCTGCAAGCAGAGCCTTATTCTCGAAGAAAGTACCATCCTGAATATCCTTGGTGATTCTGGTTAAATCCTGATAAATAATACGGCCAGCACCGATATTCATGTGACCAACCTCAGAGTTACCCATCTGTCCGTCCGGAAGTCCTACATCCAGACCGGAAGCATTGCCCTTTACAAAAGGACATTCCTTCATCAACTGATCCATAACAGGGGTATTTGCCATCGCAATTGCATTGCCTTCGGTACGGTCATTTAGTCCATAACCATCAAGTACCATCAAAACAACCGGTTTCTTACTCATCTCTTTTTCCTCTTTTCTCTTATAATAACTGCCGCAAAACGGCAGACATATTCTCTTTAATAATACATGATTTTTGGGCGATTGCAAGCACATTTCAATTGTTTACGAGATTTCCCACAATATTAATGCGACGATTTTCTAAGTCATATGCTCCCGTCCGCTCCTCATATTTCTGATTGGAGAGATACACAAACTTCTCTCCCTCCTGCTCCTGCCAGACCTCCATATCATAGATAATTCCGTCCTCCGCAATTCCCACACTCTCGGAAATATCCGCAAGATACCGGTAAAAATCCTCAACCTCATCCGGCTTCTCCAGCATGGTCACTGTCATGTCCTTTTGCATACACGGAAGATAGGATACCGCAAGCGCTCCATCCTCTCCAATGCGAAGCTGTGCAATTGCTGTGTACAGGCTTCCGGTGGAAAACCAGAAATTGCCAAGACTGTGAAGCACCGGAACGCCCTGTATATACTCGATTCCCTGAAGCCGGTGCGAATGATTTCCCACAATCACATCCGCTCCCGCCTCGACATAGGCTCTTGCCAGCGCCCGCTGGTCCTCCTCGATATAGAGCATTCCCTCCGTGCCCCAGTGGACATAGGCAATGACATAGTCGCTATGCACTTTTGCCCTTTGGATAACAGAACAAAAGCGCTCCGGATTCAGCGTCTTTAAGACACCGGCGCTGTGCGCAGTTGCCTCCTTTGTATAGGTAGAAAACTTTTCTATCTGCGTTGCGGCAACCACCGCAATTTTGCGCCCGTTCGCCACAAAATACCGGACTTCCTCTGCTTCCTTAAGATTGCGCCCCGCTCCTACATACGCAATATCCGCCTGCTCTAACGTATCGATGGTATCACACAACGCTTTCTCACCATAATCATAGGTATGGTTGTTGGCAAGCGATACGATATCACAGCCAAGCGCGGACAACAATTCCACCCTGTCCGGATTCGCGCGAAAAGTATAGGCTTTTCCCGCAACCGCCTCTCCGCCTTTGCTATATGTAAATTCATTATTCAGCAGCGTAATATCCGCATGCTGCAATTCCTGCTGAATCTCTTTGGAAATACATTGGCTCAGGTCATTCTGCCGGTTCCTGTATGCCTCCATAGTGTACCAGTCTTCCGCAAAATTGATGTCACCAATGATATCGATTACAATTTCCTCCTCATCCGCGCATTCCTTCCAGGCCACATTGGAGAACTGATAGGTCGCATACTGCCTGTCGGAACAGTATTCCAGCCACAGGACATGGATGCTCCTTCCTGTCCTCTCATACCAGTACTGTGCATCCTGCTTATCACCTGCGGTATTGCCCGCATACTCACAGATATCTTCAAAGGTTTCCGCTCCATAGTTCTGCAAGAACCACTGAAAAAATGTCTCATCGAGCGGATATCCTGCGGTAAACAAGGAGGAACTATTCTGTAACAGTTCCTCCTGCTTTCCCTGCAAGTATTCCAATTTTTTTTCAACGGTTGATTCCAATGTTGCATCCACACCACCGGGCGCGCCAGTTCCATCATCCACCCCAACAGCGTTTTCATATGCTGCGGTATCCGCTTCTCCCTGCGCTATGCTGTCGGTTCCACCGGTATATTTTTTCCCAATCAAGTCTTCTCTGTTTAATATCCATCCGATTCCGGCAATCACCAGCAGTACTACTGCGATTGCAGCACCCATCCATCGTTTTTTCATAAGTCCCCACTAAGTATTTCTTTCTGTTATGCAACGATTCACCCCTGCAAATTCACAGGTTTTCTGAATAGTTACTCGATTGCTATAATTCTCTCCTGACCATATGGATTTTCATATTCCGAACCAACCGTTCCGCCCATCTGAACCGAAATATAATCGATAATCGCACGGTTGTCCAAAATAATACTATCCATCAGAAGTTCATCCTCCACAAACATATTCATGCCGTCGCCGCCCTCTTTTAACAGATAGCCGTGACTTGCAAGCGTATATTCGGCATTTACATCCAAAGGCTTGTCACCTACCATGACATTCTGCACACGGTACTCTCCGCTCACGCCCTGAAACATTCCGTTTTCATCCATCTCGACCAAGCTTGCCACATCCATATGAATCTCATAGCTTAAACCGGAAACCTGCAAAAAGCCTCCGTTCTCCTCCGGCACCATCCGCGCACCCATCTCGAGTGCGTCAAGAATCTGCTGTCCGGTCACTTTTTTCATACAGATTTCATTTCCGTACGGATGAACGCTCAAAATATCTCCATATGTGATATCTCCCGCCAGAATATCATCCCGGATTCCGCCACCGTTGATTACTGCAATATCTGCTCCTGTCACATAGCGGTAAGCATCCGCACACAAATCACCCAGATTGGTCTCCGCATTGCGGATCAGGCGTACCTTCTCCTCCTGCTCCATGGAGGACGGTTCATTGATATACAGTGCAAAATCCGTTGTCCCGACAACCTCATTGAGTTTTTCGTCAAACTCCTGCTCCAGCTCCTGAATCACCTGTGCAGTCGCTTCGTCCGTCTTGTCATATTCCCTAATCAATTGAGAATGCAGGCCTCCGTCTTCTCCAATCGTCAACTGGCCGACTGCAGCAAATTTGCTTCCGGTCGAAGTCAGAAGTACCTTTTTTCCGTCCTTGTCACTGACAAATTCTTCTTCAATGGTGCTGTGGGAATGCCCATCCAGCACAGCATCAATTCCGGTGGTATTCGCAATCAGCTCGGTCGACATCCACGGACTATATACCTCCTCTGTTCCCAGATGTGCCATCACAATTACATAATCCGCACCCTCTTCCCGTGCTGCATCTACGGAAGACTGCACCGCATCATACAGGGCAGTTCCATCTTCATCCTGCAAAAAGCTATAAATATAATTGCCGTCTTCATCCTGAAAAGCCGCCGGCGAGGACGAAATCAGCGTCTTCGGTGTGGTCACTCCCACAAACGCTACCTTTTTCCCACCCATATCCAGAACAGTATAAGGATCTAATAAGAGCTGTCCTGTCCGGACATCAGTCAGATTGCACGAAACATATTCATACTCTGCCGCACCGGTCAATTCCACAAACCGCTCCATTCCATAATCAAATTCATGATTTCCCGGAATAGCAACATCATAACCGGAAGCATTCATGATAGATACCAGATAAGCCCCATCCGATAAGGTTCCGATGGCATCTCCCTGTATGGCATCGCCATTGTCCACCAGTGCTACGGCATAACCTTCGCCCTCCAACTGCTTCTTCAGCGCTGCGATCTTGGCATATCCCAAAATTCCATTTTCCTCATCTGCATCTACTGCACAATGCACATCGTTCGTATATAAAATCTGAATGACAGCATCCTCTGACGCTTCCGTTCCCGATACTGCATCAGATTCCGTCTGCGTGTCAGTGCCGCCAGCCTGCTTTTGACCGCAGCCGCTCATCATTCCTGCTATCAGGGTTAAAATACCCATGCAACTGATTAATCTATATTTCATACATGCTCCTCTTTTCTAAAAAAGGACCATTTCCTCTCGAAAACAGTCCTTGAAATATCTCTAATGCTTCTTTGCAAGTATCAATTAGTAGTTAACAATCTTGCCAAAATCAGCCTTCAGAGAAGCTCCGCCTACTAAGCCACCATCGATATCCGGCTTTGCAAATAACTCTGCGGCATTGGCTGCATTGACAGATCCGCCATACTGAATACGTACTGCTTCTGCGGTAGCTTCATCATACATTTCCTTAATGCACTCACGAATTGCACCACATACCTCCTGTGCCTGGTCAGAGGTTGCTGTCTTTCCGGTTCCGATTGCCCAGATTGGCTCATAAGCAATTACAAGATTTGCAACATCGCTTGCTGCAACTCCTGCAAGGTCAGACTTAATCTGGAAACGAATCCAGTCAAGTGTAACGCCCATCTCTCTCTGCTCTAAAGATTCTCCACAGCAAAGAATTGGAGTAAGACCAGCTTCAATTGCCTTCTTAACCTTCTTGTTGAGTAATGCGTCATCCTCTTTGAAGTAATCACGTCTCTCAGAATGTCCGATTACTACATACTTAACGCCTGCATCTACGAGCATCTCTGCAGAAATTTCTCCTGTATATGCACCTTTTTCCTCAAAGTACATATTCTCTGCTCCAACCTGTACGTTGGTTCCCTTAACTGCTTCTACAACCGGTACGATATCAATTGCCGGTACACAGTAAACAACATCAACGCTGTCAGATACTACTAACGGCTTTAATTCTTCTACTAACTTTACAGCCTGGCTTGGAGTCATGTTCATCTTCCAGTTGCCGGCTACGATTTTTCTTCTTGCCATTTTTGTTCTCCTATGAAATATAATTTTAGTAACAGTTCAGCCATAACCAATTGAATGAGCGAATCATGCTTGCATGAATGAGCACATGAAGTTGGTTATGAGCGGAGCGCCCGATTATGAGCAATCCGCTTGCGTGAGCAAGCTTTGAAGCCCGAAGGGCGAGATTGCGAATGGCGCGGGCTGAACTGTTACACTTTCTAACCTCATCCTTCGCCTTCGGCTCGGATTCGCTAAAAAATTACTTACGCGGTCTCGACTAACCTCACGCTTCGGCTTTGCCTCGCGTTCGCCAAATCTCCCTGCATTAGTAATTTCTAACCTCATCCTTCGCCTTCGGCTCGGATTCGCTAAGAAATTACTTATCGTCAGCAGCTACAACACCTGGAAGTGCCTTGCCCTCTAAGAATTCAAGGGAAGCTCCGCCACCTGTTGAGATATGGCTCATCTTGTCAGCCATTCCCATCTGGTTAACTGCTGCTGCGGAATCACCACCACCGATAATTGTGGTAGCGTCTGTGCTTGCAAGTGCCTCTGCTACTGCAAGTGTACCTGCTGCAAGCGTAGGATTCTCGAATACACCCATCGGTCCGTTCCATACAACGGTCTTAGCGGTCTTAACAGCCTCTGCGAAAAGTTCTCTTGACTTAGGTCCGATATCACATCCCTCACGGTCAGCCGGCATCTTGTCAGCATCAACTACGATGGTCTCAACCGGTGCATCGATTGGGTTCGGGAAATCTGCGATGGTAACAGCATCAACCGGAAGAAGAATCTTCTTGCCGAGCTTCTCAGCCTTTGCAAGCATGTCCTTACAGTAATCAATCTTAGTCTCGTCTAACATAGACTTACCAATCTCATATCCCTGTGCCTTCAGGAAGGTATATGCCATACCACCACCGATGATAAGGGTATCTGCTTTCTCAAGGAGATTGTCAATTACATTCAGCTTGTCTGCTACCTTAGCTCCACCGAGGATAGCTACAAAAGGACGAACCGGATTCTCAACTGCATTGCCAAGGAAATCAATTTCCTTCTGCATTAAGTATCCAACTACATTCTCGCCACCCTTAGCTCTGATGAACTTGGTTACGCCTTCTACGGAAGCATGTGCTCTGTGTGAAGAACCGAATGCGTCACATACATATACATCTGCAAGATCTGCAAGCTCTTTGGAGAACTCTTCACCGTTCTTGGTCTCCTCTGCTCCACGGAAACGGGTATTCTGAAGTAATACTACATCTCCCTCTTTCATTGCAGCTACTGCTGCTGTTGCAGCCTCGCCGGTTACATTGTAATCAGCAACAAAGTTTACTTCCTTGCCAAGCTTCTCAGAAAGTTTTACTGCTACCGGTGCCAAAGACTCGCCCTCGTTCGGTCCGTTCTTTACTTTTCCAAGATGTGAGCAAAGGATAACCTTGCCTCCATCGTTAATTAACTTCTGGATTGTCGGAAGAGCTGCATTGATACGTGTCTCATCGGTAATCACACCAGCCTTTAAAGGTACGTTGAAATCGCATCTTACCAATACTCTCTTGCCTTTTACGTTGATATCATCAACTGACTTCTTGTTTAATGACATTGAAATGTCCTCCTTAATTGATATATTTCTCCCTTTTGCAACAGTGTATCAAAATAAATTTGCATATTCTGTTGCAGACCCGCTCTCGCTCGAATCGCAACATAGCGGTACTAAATTCGTAAAAAACACTCATTAAGTACCGACGTTGCTTGACGGTCTGCAATCAGAACAGCAAAATTTATTCTATTATCACTATTACAAAAGGGCCCGGTCAATTGACCGAGCCCCTTGAATGTTCACTCTTATTCTCGAACAGCCGCTCGGATTATGCTAAGCGGATAACCACCGCCGCTGTCCCCGTCTTGAACAGATTATGCTAACTCTGAGAAGTACTTAATTGTACGAACCATCTGAGAGGTGTAGCTGTTCTCGTTGTCATACCAAGAAACAACCTGTACTTCGTACTGGTCATCAGAAATCTTGCTAACCATTGTCTGGGTAGCATCGAATAAAGAACCAAATCTCATTCCTACGATATCGCTGGAAACGATTTCATCCTCATTGTATCCGAATGACTCATTAGCTGCTGCCTTCATAGCTGCATTGATTCCTTCAACAGTAACATCAGCCTTATTAACAACTGCTGTTAAGATTGTGGTAGATCCTGTTGGGGTAGGAACACGCTGTGCAGATCCGATTAACTTGCCATTTAACTCTGGGATAACAAGTCCGATTGCCTTAGCTGCACCAGTGCTGTTTGGAACGATATTAACTGCTGCTGCACGAGATCTTCTTAAATCACCCTTTCTCTGTGGTCCATCAAGAGTCATCTGATCTCCAGTGTATGCATGGATGGTTACCATGATACCAGACTGGATTGGAGCGTACTTGTTAAGTGCGTCAGCCATTGGAGCCAAGCAGTTTGTTGTACAAGATGCTGCAGAGATGATGGTATCTTCTGCCTTTAATGTCTCATGGTTGGTGTTGTAAACGATGGTAGGAAGATCGTTTCCTGCTGGTGCAGAGATAACAACCTTACGAGCACCTGCATTGATATGAGCCTGTGCCTTTTCCTTGCTTGTATAGAATCCAGAACACTCTAATACAACGTCTACCTTCAATTCACCCCATGGGCAATTGTTAGCATCCGGGAAAGCGTAGATCTTGATTTCCTTGCCACATACTGTGATGGAATCTTCGCTAGAAGTAACCTCATCAGCATGCTCATACTTACCCTGTGATGAGTCATACTTTAATAAGTGTGCAAGCATCTTAGGGCTTGTTAAATCGTTGATTGCTACTACTTCATAACCTTCTGCTCCAAACATCTGTCTGAAAGCCAGACGACCGATACGGCCAAAACCATTGATAGCTACTCTTACTGCCATGTTTTTAATTCCTCCTAGAATTGTGAATGTATTTGGGAAATAGGATTCCCAAGCTTTCTATATTTTACCCAATAATCTGTGAAAGTTCAAGTCCTTTTCTTCCAGATTGAAGATTTTTTGTAACAGAGCCTATTCAGCTACGCTATCCACCGCACTGTCAGGCTCAAAATATTCCACCACGCTGTCTGCGATAATTTTGGCAAGCTGCTGCTGGAACTCTTCGTTCTGCAGCTTTTCAAGATTCTCACTGTTGGAGAGGTATCCGCACTCAATCAGTGTAGACATCATCGTTGTATTGCGCAGTACATACAAATCGGTATTTTTCAGGTCGCGCACCCTGATAATCTCCGCTTCCGCAATATTGTCCCTTACCAGTGCTGCAAATGCGCTCCTGTCATCTGCCTGATACTGATAATGCACCGTAAGTCCCGATACCGAATTGTCATCCTCATACGAATCCGTATGGATACTGATAAACAAATCTGCATCTTCTGCCTCTGCCAGCTCGGTTCTCCTGTTCAGATAGATAAAGGTGTCATCCTCTCTCGTCATGATGACATTCAAGCCGCGTTTTTCCAATTCAGTCCGAAGCTTCAGCCCAATCGAAAGTACTAAATCCTTTTCAATGATTCCGCCATGCTCTCCTCCGGTATCCTTACCGCCATGTCCCGGATCAATAACAACCGTATATTGGGCATCTCCGGTAATCCCTGCAACCTCCTCATCCGGATTGGTATCATCCGGTTCTGCGGCAGTTGTATCCGGTACATCCGGCAGAACATTGTTATCATCATTCTGCTGTTCCATATTGGCAGCCGGCATATCCTTCTGATTGGCTTTGCCCTTCTGCACTGCCGAGACAATAATAACAATCACAAGCACGGCAATCAGTATCAGAATGCCTCCAAGCATCATTC
>JBGVFC010000130.1:0-3308 GCA_045120755.1 Agathobacter sp.
ATGACTACGGCAAAGGCTTCTATTGCACAGAGCACTTGGAGCTTGCAAAGGAGTGGGCTTGTACAGAAAATACGGATGGCTATGTAAATAAATATGAAATTGATACGGCAGGTCTTGCGGTTCTTAATCTCTCCGAGGATGAATACACGATTCTGCATTGGCTGGCTCTGCTGATGGAGTACCGCAAATTCCGTGTCTCCACTCCTGTGATGAAACGGGGGGCGGATTGGCTGAAAGAGAATTTCCTAATTGATCTGGCACCCTATGATGCGGTTGTGGGCTATCGTGCAGATGATTCCTATTTTTCTTTTGCAAGAGCGTTCGTGAATAACGAAATTTCATTTTCGCAGCTTTCCTACGCCATGCGTCTTGGAAAGCTCGGTGAGCAGTTCGTTTTGAAAAGCCCTGCAGCATTTGACAAGATTCAGTTTGTTTCTTATGAGAATGCAGATAATACTGAGTATTATGCAAAAAGAAAAGCGCGTGATGACGAGGCAAGAGCCGCTTTTCGTGAAGAACTTGAACGAGATGATTTGGGCGGTTTGTATATGAGAGATATTGTCCGCGAGGAGGTGCAGCCAAATGATCCACGCTTACGATAATCAGTATCTGGATGATGCTATGGGGTGCCTGGGTGAAGCGGTGGATTATGCCGCAAATAGCTGTCAAATGAATATGGATGAGTTTCTAAATCTGTTTATCGGTACCGGTTATGCAAAACAATTTGCCGCCGGTGTTCCAAAATATGTTTCCGGTGTGTCCGGAACAGAACTTGCGATGGATGTTCTCATAAAATCAGGAATAGACATGGACTTCCCTCAGGCACAAATCGAATATGACTATTCACCACAGTATTGGTGCGGCTGGATTCTTGCCTATTACCAATGGTACACCGGGCGCAGTTTCAAGGAGATTCAGAAGCATATCTCTATGCAGGAAATTGAGAAGCTCTATCCTGCTTTACACGAAGCATCAGAGCAGAAATTTGTGGATACCGTTAATCGTAGGATACGGAAAACGAATCCGCCGACACGTCTGCAGACCCAGCGCAAAATCAGCGGTTATTCGCAGAGGAAACTTGCCGAAAAGGTTGGGGTTAATCTGCGCACCCTGCAGCAGTACGAAATACGTGCCAAGGATATAAACAAAGCCGCAGGGGTTACACTTCTTGCTCTTGCTAAGGAGCTTGGTTGTCAGGTTGAGGATTTATTGGAGTATGACAACTGTGAGATTGAAACCTTACCGGAAAAGGAGTAGCTGGATATATTGCTTTTGTCTTTTTTTTGACAATTTACATGTACAATGAATTTATCAGTCCATACATAGGAGCAGAAGCATGAATTACAGTATTTTGATCATAGATGATGAAGAAGACCTGACGGCAATGCTTGCCACGTTTATCAGGAAGAAGGGATTTCTGGCGTGGGTGGCGAATGATTGCAGGGCGGCATTCGAGGGAATTGCGAAGAGCCCGGATATTATTCTGTTGGATATCAATATGCCGGACATGGATGGCATCGAGTTTTGCCGGCAGGTCCGGTCGCATGTCAACTGTCCGATTCTGTTTTTGTCGGCAAAAATTCAGGAATCGGATAAGATAAACGGTCTGATTGCCGGTGGAGACGATTATATTACAAAGCCCTTCAGCTTGAAGGAATTATCGGCAAGAGTGGACGCGCATCTCAGGCGGGATCAACGGAGTAACACGAAAAATGCCGTAGTTACCGTAGAAGAACTGATGATTAATATCACCGAGCAGAGGGTCGAATATAAGGGGGAAGAAATCAGCTTTTCACGTAAAGAATTTGACCTGCTTTCTTTTCTGGCAATCAACAGAGGGCAGATTCTGGATAAGGAGCACATATATGAGTCGATATGGGGATATGATGCTTCCGGTGACAGCAGCGTGGTAAAGGAGCATATACGCAGAATCCGGAAAAAGCTGATGGACAAAACGGGCAGAGATTATATTGAGACCGTTTGGGGAATGGGCTACCGCATGAAAGGATAACATGAAAAATAAAAAAATCGTAGGACAGTTTCAAAAACATATTATTGTGACATTGCTGATCATTGCATTTCTAGCATTGATTACCGTGTTTGTCCTTTCCGGGTGGAGAACCAGTATCCTGCCAAATGATTCCGAGCTTTTTATCGATGTGACATCTGTATTTGCCGATGGAAAAACTTATACCGAAACCTATCGGATGGAGATTGCAGAGGGGGACGGCAGTCAGAAATTTGAGAAAGAGAATCATGTGTTGGACGAGGATGATACGGAAACAGATGATGAGGAGTCAAAGCTGGTTGCCATCATAACGACAGAAGGGGATGCGGCGGAAGATGTATTGCTGCTGAATCCATCCGATGTACAGACCGGAACAACGCTCAGCGTGTCGAAAATACAAAACGGTTTTTCCAAGCTGAGTGAAAAAGACCGGCGTACTTACACGGTTCTTGGGTATTTGCGGGTTCTGCTGCCGGTAATTTATTCCCTGTTTGGCGTGATTATCAGCTGCTATATTTTTTATCGGAAATACATGAAAGATTCCATTGAAAAACTGGAGGATGCCACAGAAAAAATAGCGGGCCGGAATCTCGATTTTACCATCACATCCGACAGCAAAAATGAACTGGGACGACTTTGCGATTCCTTTGAACAGATGCGGGAAGCTTTGGTCTGCACCAATCAGGAAATGTTTCAGATGATGGATGAAAGAAGGCGGCTGCAGTCTTCCGTGGCACATGATCTCAGAAATCCGATTGCCATTATGAAGGGGTATCTGGAAATCATGGAGGAGGAGTCCGGGGATAAGTTCCGGGAGGAGATACAAACGCTTTCCCAGACGGTGAACCGGATGGAGGATTATGTCGATTCGGTAAGTAAACTCGGGAAACTGGAGGATATGGAGCCGGATCTGAAGGAGGAAGTGATTTCGGAATGTATCCTGGGTTGGGAGAGGGATATCCGCATGCTGGCGGCAGACAGCGGAATTTGTATTTCCTATCACAATCATTATTCGGAAAGTGCGTCTGCGGATGAGAAATGGATCATCGATGCCAATGCGGTTGCAAGAGTATTGGAGAACATCATAGGCAACAGTTTGCGTTATGCTAAGAAATGTGTGGAAATCACCGTTGATATAACCGTAGACCAAACGGGGCAGAAGGAGCTTGTTTTCGATATCCAAGACGATGGGCCGGGTTATCCGCAAAAGCTTTTAAGGAACCCGGATTTATATTTTTTTACGACCGAACAAAAAAACGGACATATGGGAATGGGAATGACCATCTGCAGAATCATCTGC
>JBGVFC010000131.1:0-13773 GCA_045120755.1 Agathobacter sp.
TTGGGATAGGTGCGGTCACCGGACAGGAGGAAGGCGGACTGGCAGTTGGCATACTGGTGGCACGGATTTCTAAGAGCAATGTGCGCATCCTGTGGATTTATGTGGCACAGGAGTGGCGCAGACAGGGAATCGGAAGCAGCCTGTTAGGGGGACTTCTCGAGGGATTGCAGAGCATGGAATGGCCGGGGACGGTTTCCGCAGTCACAGGGCCGGATACTCCCGCGGAGGTGTGCAGTCTGCTGGAAAAGCGGTTTCAGAGAAAGCCTGTGGCAAAGAAGGGAATACCGTGGCTTTTTGCAGAGGCATTGCAGCAGGGGCTTCTGTCACGTCCTGTGCCGGCAGGAGTTGTTATGCTGTCAGAGCTGCACAGGAAATATTTGCGACAGGCAGAACAGGAGCTGGATTATAAGGGGGCAGCCATTGTGCTGCCACCGCAGTGGGAGACCTTCGCACCTTGCAGTACCGCATATATCAGGGACGGTAAGGTGCAGGCGGCGGTTCTCTTTTTGGAGGAGGATGGTACGGTGTCTCTGGCGGCGGTCGGAGTGCGGCACGGATGTACGGAGGCACTCGCAGCGGCCCTTATCGGAGCGGCAAATGAAATCTGCCGGCGGTATCCGAAGGATACAAAAATCCGGCTGGCAACCATAAGTGAGGCATCTGAACTGGTTGCTTCCATGTATCCGAAGGATATTTCGTGGGATATATATGAGCGGTTTCTATTAGATTTTAAATAGACAAAAGAGAACTGCAAGAAGGAGGACATGCGTATGCCAAACGTGGTGGAAGAAGCGGAAAATTATCTTTTACAGTTTCAGGAGGATGTATTAAAAGATGGGCAGAAACTTTTAGAGGAAAGAAACCTGCCATATGATGAGAGTGATGCGCAGACGATGATGCAGACTGCGCGCGATATGCTTCATCAGCTTGACTATGAGGATGAGAAAAATTTAAATGAGGTGCAGAGACATTTTTATACAGCCGCCAGGCTTGAGGAAAAGCTGTTGCAGAATATCAGAGAGCTGAAGGGGGAACTGCCGGACAACATACAGCCGGTAGAAATAGAGACACAGCCGCAGAATATCGAATCGGATGAGATGACCGACCGTATCGAGGAGGCAATGGAGCAAAAGACCGCAGGCACTGAGGTGGAAGAGCGCATGCGGCAGTATGTGCAGAATATCAACCAGCAGGAAAAACAGACGGCACAGACGGTGAGCACCATGCAGGAGCACATGGAAACCATACGGAAAAATCCTGCAAAGACGCTGGGCTTTAAGAAGAAAAACTCCAAAGAGATGGCAGCAGTGCTTGAGACAATCGAACGACTGGTAGAGCTGCGGAGTCAGGATATTTCGGCGGATGGGATTCCAGCCGCGATGGAAGAACAGCGTGCGCTGTATGAAAAAGCAATCGAAAAATGCAATACTTATCTGAATAAAAACAAAAAGCCGAGAACAGGCGCGGGCAAGACGCGCAGACAGCAGGTAGAACTGATACTTGCACAGTGTCAGGAGGAGTTGCAGGAGTATGAGAGCAATGCCATTTCGGAGAGTGCGCAAAGGCTGGCACAGATGGGCGTAAAAGCAACCTGGGGCGATGCGGTACGCATGGCGGGCGAGGTTGCTGTCAAGCGCAAGGAGACCGAAGCGGATGTTTTTGGAAAAAACTTCGAAGCGCATCTTGAAAATATGGATAATCGCGAGCGCTATCGTCTGATGAAGTACATCATATCAGACAATCGTGAGAAGCTGGCACAGAATTATCCGTGGTACCAGACGATGCAGAGGGAACAGGAAGCCCTGACGCCTGAGCAGTTACAGAAAATTGCAATCAATTATTACAGGAAAAATCCACAGAAATTCCGTAAGGTAGATGACAATGGAAATCTTATCGAAAAAGATTATGTATTTCCGGAGATTGAGAATCTGGATACCGACGAGCAACAGAGGATGGAAGAAGCCCCACAGACGGTAACTGCGGACACTGCCAGAGTCAGAATGTTGGGAGATGCAATGAGCAAGGTTGTCAATGTAAGCTACACGGATGATACCGATAGTCCGGTTCAGTTGTTTTTCAAGAAAGAAAATTTCCGGCAGTACAGAAATTATGTGGTACAGGAGGTAGCACAACTGTACGGGGGAAATTTAAGCGAAGCGCAAATCCGGCGTCTGGATACAATTTTTGAGGAAAACCTTCAAGAGCAAACGATATTTCAGGTGTTGGCGGATGAGGCCGAAACGTTTGGGGCGCTTGGAGATGGAAATGTTAATGTATCGGAAAAGGATATAAAGAAGCTGGGAGGGAAGAATGAAATTTACAATGGAATGTTTAAGGATTGTGTGTTTGCAGATGCTGGTATATCCCTGGAAAATGATATAAGTAAGCGCAATGTGGCAACCTCCATTGTAGCAAAAATGCTTGGTGTGCCGGAGCTGGTTGCAAAATCCCGTATGGCGAAGCTGACACTTCCCGGAGAAGGAGAACAGCATGGCATCGTTATGGAGGAGGCAAAAGGCCAGCAGGGAGACATGGTTATGAAGTTTGTACGTGCGGATGATGAAGAGTTCTTCCGGCAACTGCAGAATCTGCAGTTTTTGGATACGATTTGCGGACAGATAGACCGTCATGAAAGAAATTACTTTATTGACATCACTGGTCAAAGTGCCAAGCTGATGGGAATTGACAATGATCTCTCCTTTGGTACTCTGAATTTCGAAGCTTATACCCGGGATATAAAACATTTCAATCCTACCTATCAAAAAAATAAAAGAGATAAAGATGCAAAAAAAGACTATGACTTCGGAAGACTGGACAAGGAATTTGTGCTGCGGATTATGAATCTGACAGGGACGGAGCTGGACTTCTTTTTGGGCAAGTATCTGAATAAGAATGAACTAAAGGCTGCAAAGAACCGCTTGCAGGGCCTGCAGGATATCCTCCGCGGATATGTGGGAGCAGATGAAGCGGGCAATCTGCGGGAAGACAGTGAGGTATTTACACAGGGGATCTATAAGAGCGAGTATAAGGACCAGTTTGAAAGTGTGAAAAATCGTCCAAGATATAATAGATAGTGGCAACAAAAACCACCGGCATATGAGCCGGTGGTTTTTTAACATATGGGAAGCTCTTTATTTCTCGAGCTTTAGGTTCTTCTGTGCGGTAGAGAGCATCAGCTTGATACGGTTGAGCTGATTGACCTCGGAAGCACCCGGATCATAATCAATCGCAACGATATTCGCCTCCGGATGTTCGTGGCGGAGTTTTTTGATGACACCTTTGCCTACAATGTGGTTCGGCAGACAGCCAAACGGCTGGGCACAGACAATATTTTTGGCACCGGAATGAATCAGCTCGAGCATCTCTCCGGTCAGGAACCATCCCTCACCTGTCTGGTTGCCGCAGGAGACGATTGGCTCCGACATCTCTGCCAGCCTGGCAATATCCGCAGGCGGCTCAAAATGAACACTCTTTTCGTATTCTTTGCGGGCTGCTTTTCTCAGCCACTCGAAGAATTTAATCAGGGTATTGTTCAGGCGTCTGGATTTCTCGGTGCTGCCGAGATGGTCAGCCTTGAAGTTGGCGTTGTAACAGCAGTAGATGAGGAAGTCCATCAAATCCGGTACAACGGCCTCCGCACCCTCCGATTCCAATAATTCAACAATATGGTTGTTGGCAATCGGAAGAAACTTCACTAAAATCTCACCGACGACACCAACGCGCGGCTTTTTCTCGTCCGTAATCGGAAGCTGGTCAAAATCACGGATGATTTCGCGGCACATCCGGTTGAAGGTGTGGTGGGAGAGCAGCTTATTGTTATCCAAAAATGCAATACAGCGGTTTTTCCACTTCTCGTGAAGTGCATTGGCACTGCCCGGAACCTGCTCATATGGGCGCATGCGGTAGAGACAGCGCAGGAAAATATCTCCGAATACCACAGCATACAGACCATGCTGAATCAGCTTCGGGGTGAACTTAAAGCCCGGATTCTTCTCCAGTCCGACCATATTCAGCGAGATAACCGGAATATCCGGATATCCTCCCTTAATCAGTGCGCGCCGGATAAAGGATATGTAATTGGTCGCACGGCAGCCTCCGCCCGTCTGGGTAATCAGGATGGCAGTGCGGTTTAAATCATACTCACCGGAGGAAATTGCACTCATAATCTGTCCAACCAGAATCAGGGATGGATAGCAGGCGTCATTGTTGACATATTTTAAGCCGGTATCCACACACTGCTTGGCAGGTATGTCCGGAATCACCAGATTATAGCCTGCCCCGCGGAAGGCCGGTACAAGCAAATCAAAGTGAATCGGTGATAACTGCGGACAGAGGATGGTATAGCGCTCGTTGAACATCTGCTCCGTAAATATCACACGCTCATAATTGGATGGCTCGATGGTGCGCTTCTCCTGTTTTTTCTCCTTGACGCGCAGAGCGGACAGAAGAGAACGGATACGGATGCGGGCTGCACCGAGGTTGTTGACCTCATCAATCTTCAGGCAGGTGTAGATTTTGCCGGATGCGGTCAGAATATCATTGACGCAGTCGGTTGTTACGGCATCCACACCGCAGCCAAAGGAATTAAGCTGAATCAGATCCAGATCGTCGCGTGTCTTGACATAGTTGGCAGCAGCATACAAACGTGAATGATACATCCACTGGTCCATAACCAGAAGAGGACGCTCCAGATTCCCGAGATGGGAGATGGAATCCTCGGTCAGAACACAGATTCCGTAGGAATTAATCAGCTCCGGAATACCGTGGTTGATTTCCGGGTCAATGTGGTAAGGACGTCCGGCGAGAACAATTCCGCGGGTGTGGTGTTCTTCCATGTATTTGAGGACTTCCTCTCCCTTCTGTTCAATTTCGCGGCGTGTCATGGCAAGCTCTTTCCATGCTTCCGTGGCAGCGTCGCGAATCTCGGCTTCCGGAATCCCGTATTCCTCAGCGGAAAATACTTTGACAAGCTCTTTGGTCAGAATCTCCTCGCTGGTAAATGCCATGAATGGATTGACAAAGCGAACCTTACCGCTGGTAATCTCATCGACATTGTTTTTGATATTTTCCGAGTAGGAAGTGACAATCGGGCAGTTGTAGTGGTTGTCTGCATCCGGAAACTCATTCCGCTCATACGGAATTGCCGGATAGAAGATGAAATCCACATTCTGATGAATCAGCCAGTTGATATGTCCATGCACAATCTTTGCCGGATAGCACTCGGACTCACTTGGGATGGATTCAATTCCCATCTCGTAGATTTTGCGGGTGGACTGCGGAGACAGCACAACCCGGTATCCGAGTCTGGCAAAGAAGGTCGCCCAGAACGGATAATTTTCGTACATATTTAAGACACGCGGGATGCCGACAATACCGCGTGTGGCGGCTTCCTCAGTCAGCGGCGCATAGTCGAAGATGCGCTTGTTCTTGTATTCAAATAAGTTTGGAATATTTGCTTTGTTTTTCTCTTTTCCAAGACCGCGCTCACAACGGTTGCCGGTAATATACTGCCGGTTATCGGAAAAATGGTTGATAGTCAGCAGACAGTGATTGGTACAGCCCTGACATCTTGCGAGCTTTGTGGTGTAGGTCAGTGCATTAATCTGCTCAATAGAGAGCATGGAGGTTGTCATACCCTCTTCGTAGCGCTCGCGGGCAATCAGAGCGGCACCGAAAGCACCCATGATTCCGGCAATATCCGGACGGGTGGCGTGTACTCCGGTGATTTTTTCAAAACTGCGCAGAACAGCGTCGTTGTAGAAGGTACCACCCTGTACAACGATATTCTCACCTAAGTCCTTGGCATCCGACAATTTGATTACCTTAAACAGAGCATTCTTGATGACGGAATATGCAAGGCCGGAAGAAATATCGGCAACGGAAGCGCCCTCTTTCTGTGCCTGCTTCACCTTGGAATTCATGAATACCGTACAGCGTGTGCCGAGGTCAATCGGATGTCTGGCAAAAAGTGCCTCCCTGGCAAAGTCCTGAACGGAATAATTCAGACTCTTGGCAAAGGTCTCGATGAAAGAACCGCAGCCGGAGGAGCATGCCTCATTGAGCTGAACGGAATCTACGGTCTGGTTCTTAATCTTGATGCACTTCATATCCTGTCCGCCGATGTCGAGGATACAGTCTACCTTCGGGTCGAAGAAGGCGGCAGCATAGTAGTGGGCAACCGTCTCCACCTCTCCGTCATCAAGCTGCAGCGCGGATTTGAGCAGCGCTTCGCCGTATCCGGTTGAGCAGGAACGGACAATGTGTGCCCCCTGCGGCAGCAGGGAATATATTTCCTGAATGGAGCCGATTGCAGTTGCAAGCGGACTTCCGTTGTTATTGCGATAAAAAGAGTACAGCAGATCGCCGTCCTCGGACACCAGTGCAATCTTGGTCGTGGTCGAACCGGCATCGATACCGAGATAGCAGTTACCCTCATAGGTGGCAAGGTCAGCGGTCTTTACATGGC
Organism: Agathobacter sp.; assembly: GCA_045120755.1. GTDB lineage: Bacteria > Bacillota > Clostridia > Lachnospirales > Lachnospiraceae > Roseburia. The sequence continues at coordinate 6,467 of JBGVFC010000131.1, forward strand.
TGCTTCCGTGGCGTCGGGTAAATTCTTCATATTCGGCATCATTTTCGAACAGAGGCTCCATACGGGCAACCTCAAAATCCATCTGGATACCGTCTGACAGACGGTGAATCAGGGAAGTGATGGTAGTTACGCTGTCTTCCTTGTAGTTGAGGGCGGAGCCGATTGCCGCAAAAAGATGGGAATTATACGGGGTAATAGCATGCTCATCATCCAGATTCAGCGTGCGGATAAAGGTTTCCTTCAGCTCCGATAAAAAGTGAAGAGGACCGCCTAAGAAGGCAACATGACCGCGAATCGGCTTGCCGCAGGCAAGACCGCTGATGGTCTGATTGACAACCGCCTGAAAAATGGAAGCAGACAAATCTTCCTTGGTAGCTCCTTCGTTAATCAGCGGCTGGATATCGGTTTTTGCGAATACGCCGCAGCGCGCAGCGATAGGATAAATCGCTTTGTAATTCTTGGCATAATTGTTCAGTCCGGTGGCATCGGTCTGGAGCAGGGCAGCCATCTGGTCGATGAAGGAGCCTGTACCGCCGGCACAGATACCGTTCATACGCTGCTCAACATTGCCACCTTCAAAATAGATGATTTTTGCATCCTCACCACCGAGCTCAATCGCAACATCGGTCTGCGGAGCGTAATACTGGAGGGCGGTAGATACAGAGATAACCTCCTGTACAAACGGAACCTCAAGGTGCTTTGCAAGCGTAAGACCACCGGAACCGGTAATCATTGCAGAGACCTTAAGTTCTCCTAATTTGTCAAAAGCCTTCTGCAGAAGGGCAGACAAGGTTTCCTGAATATTGGCAAAATGACGCTCATAATCGGAAAAAAGCAGTTCGTTCTGTTCATCGAGAACTGCCACCTTCACCGTGGTCGAGCCAATATCAATGCCGAGCTTGTATAAGCGGTTGTTATCCATAAAATCTATTCCTCCATAGTTTATCCTGGGATACTTGTTATGTTACTTCTTATTATAAAGGTGCATAGGCGCACATTTCACATTATACGACACGGACGGACAAAAAACAATGCCTGTAATTCTAAAGAATTTGTAAAAGAATACCAAAATCATGTATAATTTTTTGTAACCGAATCATTTTTTCTGCGGTATATCATATGAAGAGGATAAAGGAGGAACCGGCATGGCACCAAGTGATGAGGCAATCATTGAATTGTATATGCAGCGGGACGAGAGCGCCATCAGGGCAACAGCGGAGCGCTATGAGCATTATCTGATGAAGATATCCTACAATATATTGGGAGACATGGAAGATTGCAAGGAAAATGTCAACGACACCTATTTCCGGACCTGGAATTTAATCCCGCCGCAGCGTCCGGCGGTTCTGTCCGCATTCCTCGGCAAAATTAACCGGGAGGGGGCAATTGATATTTATCGGAGAAAGAAGAGCAAAAAGCGCAGCAACAGCGAATATGACCTGTGCCTGCATGAGCTGGATGAGGAGCTGGCTTCCGGTGCAAGTGTGGAAGATGTCGTGGAGGCAGGCATGATGGGAAGGCTGGTCAATCATTTTTTAGAGAGCCTTCCAAAGGACAAGCGCATCCTGTTCGTGGGAAGATATTATTACATGGATTCCGTGCAGGAGATTGCAGGATATACCGGACTAAGCTGCTCGAATGTCAAGGTTACCCTGCACCGTCTGAGAAAGGAATTGAAGCAGTATTTGCAAAAGGAGGGATTTGCGGTATGAATTCAGAAAAATGGATGGATGCGATGAACATGATCGAGGATGAATATCTGCTGGAAACGGATAAAATCAGAAGCGCACACAAGAAAAAATCATACGCATGGGTGAAATGGGTGAGTATGGCTGCAGGGCTTTGCCTGATTGTATGGGTTGGCGGCAGTATGCTGCGGATGAATCTGTTTACGAAGGATACGCAGATGAATGATATGGCACCGAGTAACAGCGGATTATCTTCGAGTATGGAATCCGCAGAATCTGCGGATTCTGTTGACAACATTACCATGGATATGGCTGGCGGGGAACCTTCGGATGAGGCAGATTTGGATTCTTTGGATTCTTCCTATGGGGTGCCGATGGAGAATAACGGTTCTTCCACGGGAATTTTGACGGTGAAGGTTGAGATTACGGATATTGTAGAAAATGGCTTCTATGGCAATGAACTGTCGGAGGAAGCCGGTGACACGGAGAACTTACATCCGGTGTTCGTGCTGCTTAAGGAGGACTGCGAGGTGTTTGTAGGTGATGCAGAGGTCTCAGGTTATCAGGAAGGCGGTATTGTGGAAGTAAGTTATTCGGAACGGACCAAGGAGGACGGCAAAACCGTCATTTACGCCGTGCAGGTAAAGTAAGCATGGTATAGCGTGCCAACAGAAGGAGGATGATGTTTATGAAGAGAAAAAAGGTGATGAGTATCCTGTTAATTATCGGTATGATGAGTGGATTGTGCGGATGCGGGGATTATCAGTCTAAGCAGATTACGGTGCCGCCTTCCGATGATGAGGAGGAACAGGAAACGCAGGAGGAACCGGATACAGAGAATAAAGCGGATTTTTCCTCCGGATATATGGACTTTGCGTTTGAACTGTTTGGAAGCTGCGCCCAAAAAGATGAGAATGTCATGGTATCTCCGGTATCGGTTTCCGTTGCCCTGACGATGGCTGCAAATGGCGCACAGGGGGAGACACTTTCCCAGATGGAGGAAGTGTTGTTCGGGTATGAGGATTTGGAGGACATCAATAAGAAGCTGTCCGGCTTGTCAGATACGTTAGGACAGTATGAAGACGTATCGTGGAAGATGGCAAATTCCCTCTGGTTTCGGGAACAGGAAGTAATACAATTGCAGGATGACTATGTGCGGAATATGCAAAAGTGGTATGACGGTGAATTGTATCGGGCTCCCTTTGATTCCACCACCGTAAGGGACATCAATCACTGGGTAGATGAGCATACGGATGGCATGATTGATGAAATCATTGACGAAATTCCGGCGGAGACAATCATGTATCTGCTCAATGCAGTTACCTTCGATGCAGAATGGGAGGAAGTATATACAAAAGAAGCTGTATGGGATGACACTTTTACGATGGAAGAAGGGCGCACACAGGAGATGTCTATGATGAACGGAACAGAGATGAGGTATCTTGCGGATGAGAATACCACCGGATTCATCAAGCCTTATAAGGAAGGCTACAGCTTTGTCGCACTGCTCCCACAGGAGGGGATGAGCCTTGCAGATTATGAGGCACAGCTTGACGCAGAAAAATGGCAGGGCCTGATGGAAAGTGTCTCGGAAGAGAGGGTATATACCCGCATACCGCAATTTTCCACCGAATATGAGGCGGAATTGAATGATGTGCTCGTGGATATGGGAATGGAGGATGCCTTTGACGAGGAGGATGCGGATTTTTCCAATATGCTGCTTGCGGACGACACTATACGGATTGGAAAGGTCGTTCATAAGACCTATATTGAAGTCGATGAGCTGGGAACGAAAGCGGGAGCGGTTACTTCGGTGAGCATGGATGCAAATTCAGCAATGCCGGAGGAAGAACCAAAAAGGGTGTATCTCAACCGGCCGTTTGTGTATGTAATTATCGAGGATTCCACCGGACTTCCGGTATTTATCGGAGAATTTGAGATTGCGAATGGCGCGAACTGAACGGTTACGGTAGAAGATGGATTTTGTAGAAAGAGAAGAAGGAGGATGATGTTTATGAAAAAGAAGGCTTTGATTGCAGTATGCGCAATGATTACGGCACTGTGTCTGACCGGATGTGCCACGGATACAAAATTTACGGCAAATAATTCGACAGACATGGCAACGGACTACTATGGGGAAGTATCGGGTTCGGCAAACGGCGGAGCTATGGAGGACGGCTATGTGGATGTGGAATTGGAATCGGATTCGGATTCTGCCGCTGACTATTCCCAAAAGCTGATTCGCACATATGTCTATCGCTATCAGACAACCGCGTTCGACCAGTCCCTGAAGGATTTAAATGAGCGGGTTGCAGCTTACGGCGGCTACACAGAGTATATGGAGACTTTCGATTATGATATGCGCACGGCAGAGCTGACGATTCGGATTCCGCTGGAGCAGGTAGAGGGATTTTTAAGTGACGCGGACAAAATTGGGGAAATCGTCTATCAGTCGGTAGCACAGAAGGACGTTACGACGCAGTATTATGATACGGAAGCACATCTGGAAACACTCCGCACACAGCATGACCGGCTGTTAGAGCTGATGGCACAGGCAGAGAGTCTGGAGGCAATTGTGGCACTGGAGTCGGAGCTGGCAGAGGTGGAATATGAGATCAACAGCTATGAAACCACCATGCGCGTCTATGACAACCAGATCAATTATGTCACCATCGAGGTAACTTTAAATGAGGTGGAGCAGATTCAGGTGGTGGAAAAAGACACCTTCTTCGACCGGATTACGAAAAATCTGACGAGAAGCTTCCGTGATGTGGGAGAAGGACTGCAGAACTTTGTAATTTTTCTGGTAAGTTCCATCCCGTACCTGATGATTCCGGCAGTTATAGCAGGAATCGTTGTCCTCATTGTGCGGGTGTCCATTCACAGGCGCAGAAAGAAGAGAGAAAAAGCAGTGGAGGAAGCAAAGCAGCAGTAGTAGTAGTATCAGCCGCAGGCATCATGTACAAAGTACATGATATAATCAACCGTAGTAGAAATCTGTTCATCATTGGAGATGGTAGGAATACCATCTCCTTTTTGGCTGCCGTAGCTTCCAAAATAGGAATGACAGCCGCCGTCAATCACATATTCGGTGGTATTCTCCGGCAGGTTGGTGCGGTTTTTGTCATAGCTTTCTTTATCGAGTACCTCGTCATTGGAGCCGTATATGGACAGAACCGACAAGTCCGTCTGGCTTAAATCGGCACTGGAATAGGCGGCAAGCAGAATCAGACCGTCATATGTATCGGCGTGTCCGGCCACATAGGAGGCGGACATGGCACCGCCGAGCGAATGACCGCCGATATACCAGCGGGTGATTTCGGGATACTGTTCCCTAAGTCCATCGGCAGCATTGATATCGAACACAGCGAGATTGGACGGCATCTGCGGAAGAATACACAGAATGCCATTCTCGGCAAGTGCGTGCAGAAGCGGCGCGTATGCAGTGTATTCGACCTTGCCGCCCTGATAGAAGATAAAACCTGCGGTAGCATCCTCAGGCATAAAAACAATGGTGTCATCTTTCAACTTCTCGACCGTCACAGTATCACTGTTTTCCAGAGCTGTGTTTACGGTGGAGGACGCGTGGTAGTAGTTTCGGACATAGAAGTACGATACAATACCAACGAGCACGGTAAGTGCGATGAGAATGATTAAAATTGTTCGTATGCGTTTGTGGGCTTTGGAAGCTGCCATAGGGATACCTCTGTTTTATAATAATCTCTCTTACTTTTGAATCAGTGTCTCGGCATACTCGAGTGCCTCGACAATATTGCTGCGGAAATTTTCGCGTCCAATCAAATCGACAAAACCATCCTTTTCCATTGCATGCATCGGCTGTTCGTTGACATGTGAGAAGACGAGGGTGATTTTTTTCTTTTTCGCGCGCTCGGCAAGCTCCCGAAGACCGCGGATTGCACTTGCGTCAATGGCAGGTACGCTTCGCATGCGGATTACAAGAACCTTGGTGTAGGATTTGCTGTCAATGCGCAGAATCTGGTCGGAGGCTGCGAAAAACATCGGTCCGCTGATTTCAAAGACGCGGATGCTTTTCGGAACCTGAAGCAGTTTTTCTGCCTCACCAGGTGTGACATCCGGTTCCTCGGTGTATTTCCATGCCTTGATATCGGCGGTGTCGGACATCCGCTTCATGAAGAGTAAGGCGGTAACTAACACTCCGACCTCGATTGCAACAACCAGATCGAAAAAGATGGTCAGCAAAAAGGTAGCAACCAGTACAATGATATCACTTTTTGGTGCTGTTTTGCACAGGCGGACGAAGGAGCGCCAGTCAGCCATGTTGATTGCTACAACCAAAAGCACCGCCGCGAGTGTGGTCAGAGGAATGAGCGCGGCAAGCGGCATAAGTGCCAGAAGAATGACAGTCAGCGTAATACAGTGTACGACACCCGCTATCGGAGTGCGGCCGCCGTTGCGGACATTGGCAGCAGTACGCGCGATTGCTCCGGTTGCAGGGATTCCTCCGAACAGTCCGGAGAAGATATTTCCAAGTCCCTGACCAATCAGTTCGGCGTTGGATTTGTGGTTGTCGCCAATCATACTGTCAGAGACAACAGCGGACAGCAGAGATTCAATTCCGGCAAGGATTGCGATGGTAAATGCCGGAGAAATCATTTCCTTAATCAGCTTCACGGAGATATGCGGAAGCTGGAAGGTCGGGAAGGAGGAAGGAAGCTCTCCGTAGACACTTCCGATGGTATTGACCGGCAGCTTGGTAAAATAGACAAGCGCAGTAGTTACAATGATTGCAACGAGAGAGCCGGGAATTTTATCCGTTACCTTTGGCCACAGAATCATGATCAGAAGCGCGAGTGCGCCGATTCCGGCAGCCACCCAGTTAATTGTATCAAGATGTTTTGCATAGGCAATGAGTTTTTCCAAAAATCCGGCAGGGGTGGATTCCAGACTGATTTCAAAGAAATCCTTTAACTGTCCGGCAAACAGGGTAACCGCAATTCCACAGGTGAATCCGGTGGTAATTGTGTATGGAATATATTTAATCAGAGAACCGAACCGGCAGACTCCCATGATAATAAGGAAGATACCTGCCATAATGGTTGCAACAATCAGACCGTCCCTGCCATGCTCTGCCACAATTCCGTAGATAATGATGACGAAGGCTGCGGTAGGTCCGCCAATCTGCACGCGGCTTCCGCCGAACACCGAGATGAAAAATCCGGCAATAATCGCAGTGTAAAGACCCTGCACAGGCTCCACGCCGGAAGCAATCGCCAGGGCGATGGACAGCGGCAGCGCGATAATTGCAACGATGATTCCGGAGATGATATCCCGAATGAGTTGTTTTCCGGTGTAGCCCTTTAGGGCATCAAAGATTTTTGGTTTTAGTTCATTCATAATTTTACTCCTGTTGTATATTATTATTTATTTTTGCATTTGTGTTCCGAAGAATGAATTTGCTGTTTCATTGCAGACCGTTTAGAAGCGTCGGTACTTAATGAGTGTTTTTTACGAATTTAGTACCGCTACGCTTCGCTTCGAGCGAGAGCGTGTCTGCAATGGAATACGCAAATTCATTCTTAATAAAAATACCAAAAAATTTATAGAAATTTTAGAATTTCACACAAGTACAGATTGTAG
>JBGVFC010000132.1:0-2422 GCA_045120755.1 Agathobacter sp.
CCGACGACACTGGAACCACATCAGTTGGACAGACTGATTCGAAAAATTAAATGCAGCTTTGATTTAAAAGACTGTGTGGAATTTACGGTTGAGGCTGGGCGTCCGGATTCAATTACGGAAGATAAGCTGAAGGTGCTCCGCAAAAACGGAATCAGCCGCATCTCCATCAATCCGCAGACCATGAAGCAGGAGACACTGGATTTGATTGGGCGGCATCATACGGTGGAACAGACGGTTGAGAGCTTCCGGCTTGCCAGAGAACTGGGCTTTGACAATATCAATATGGATCTGATTATCGGACTGCCGGGAGAGAGCCTTGCGGATGTGCGGGATACCATGGAGAAGGTGACGGCACTTGCGCCGGACAATGTCACGGTTCATTCACTTGCCATCAAGCGGGCAGCGAGACTGACTATTTTCAAAGACCGCTATCAGGATATGCAGATGCTCAATACGCAGGAGCACATGGATTTGTGTGCAGAGTATTGCGGACGGCTGGGACTTATGCCGTATTATCTCTACCGTCAGAAGGGAATGGCGGGCAATATGGAGAATGTCGGCTATGCCGCACAGGGAAAAGCGGGCGTTTATAATATCTTGATTATGGAAGAAAAACAGACTATAATGGCACTTGGCGCAGGCGCAACGACGAAATTTGTGCTGCCGGAGAAAAATCCGGATGGAAGTCACCGGATTGAACGTGTAGAGAATGTGAAGGATGTTAAGAATTATCTGGAACGGATCGATGAGATGATTGCCAGAAAAATAAACAAGATGGAGGAACTGCAATGGCATTGAGCAAGAAGCCGGTGAACGGCATGAAAGACATTTTACCAGCGGAGATGGAGATTCGTGATTATGTAACGAATGTCATCAAGGAGACCTACCGCAGCTTTGGATTTACTCCGATTGAGACACCGTGTATGGAGAATATCGCCAACCTCTCCAACAAGCAGGGCGGCGAGAACGAGAAGTTAATCTTTAAGGTCTTAAAGCGCGGTGAGAAATTAAACCTTGAGAGCGCGAAGGAAGAGGCTGATGTCGTTGATTTTGGTATGCGTTACGACCTGACGGTTCCTCTTTCCCGTTTCTATTCCAACAATGCCAACAATCTGCCGACACCTTTTAAGGCATTGCAGATTGGAAGTGTATGGAGAGCGGATCGTCCGCAGAGAGGACGCTACCGCCAGTTTACCCAGTGCGATATTGATATTCTCGGTGAGCCGAGCAACCTTGCGGAGATTGAGCTGATTACGGCAACAACCACTACAATCGGCAGACTTGGATTTAAGAATTTTGAGATTCGCATCAATGAGCGCCGCATTTTGAAGGCTATGGCAGCTTACAGCGGCTTCGCAGAGGAAGATTATGACTGCGTATTTATTACGTTGGACAAGATGGACAAGATTGGTGTGGAGGGCGTTGCAGAAGAATTATTGAAGGCAGGGTATCCGCAGGAATCTGTGGATAAGTACCTCGGACTGTTTCAGCTGCTTGCGGAGAAAAAGGACGTAGCGGAAGGCGTTGCCCTGCTTGCGGATACTTTAGGTGAATATCTCGAAGCGGATGTGGTCACCAATATGACGGAGATTGCAACCGCAGTCAATGCAACCAAGGCGGCTGAATTTACACTGGTATTTGATCCGACTCTGGTCCGCGGAATGAGCTATTACACGGGCACCATTTTTGAAATCTCCATGCCGGAGCTTGGCGCGGCATGCGGCGGTGGCGGAAGATACGACAAGATGATTGGCAAATTTACCGGCAATGATGTACCGGCATGCGGCTTTTCCATTGGCTTTGAGCGTATCGTGCTGCTTTTGATGGAGAGCGGATTCCAGATTCCGGAGCGCGCGAAGAAGGTTGCTTATCTGGTTGAGAAAAAATATCCGGCAGAAAAGCTTGTTGAGGTCATGAAGCAGGCGGCCGAGGCGCGGGCGGACGGCCAGCAGGTTCTTGTTGTACGCATGAACAAGAACAAGAAGTTCCAGAAGGAACAACTGGAAAAAGAAGGTTATGAAGAGTTTAAGGAGTTTTTCAATAATTAAGAAATAGGGAGGCTGTTATGGCAGAATCAATGAAGGGCTTACACAGAAGCCACAGATGTACAGAAGTATCTGGTGCCAATATTGGTGAAAAAGTCACTGTTATGGGATGGGTACAAAAACGCAGAAATTTGGGAAGTTTGATTTTTATTGATTTAAGGGATAGAAGCGGAATCTTACAGATTGTATTTGATGAGAATTCTGTGGGAACGGAAGGCTTTGAGAAAGCAGGAACCCTGCGCAGTGAATATGTAGTTGCTGTGGAAGGAACTGTTGCAAAGCGCTCCGCAGCAGTCAACGAGAATTTAAAGACGGGTGATATCGAGGTGATTGCGACCAGCCTTCGTATTCTGTCGGAGTCACAGACCCCGCCGTTC
>JBGVFC010000133.1:0-2394 GCA_045120755.1 Agathobacter sp.
TGGCAGGACTATGAGCTGCCGGATACCTACAACTGGATTCCGGAACAAAGTGCGAAAGCTTATCATACAGCATTGCAATTCGCCCGGTTCTATTGCCGGAAAATCCTGCATGCAGATGTTATCTGTGAGGAAAACATGCGGTTGCCGGAAGGAAGAGGATTTTTTCTGTATGCAAATCACACGCAGCCGCAGGCGGATGTCTGTCTGCCGACATGGGCAGTTTTTGAAGCATTTCGGAGGACGGGGCAGCCGGCCGCGCGCTGCTATACGGTAGTTGGTGCCGCCAATATGGGAATCCCGGTCATTGGAAAAATCCTGCCGTCTCTCGGAGCACTTCCAATCCCGTCGAATCGGAAACAGCTTGCAAAGTTTACGGAAGCGATGAGATACTGGCTGTCGCAGGGCTGTGGGATTGTAATTTTTCCGGAGGCACATGTGTGGCCTTATTATACCGGAATCCGGCCATATGCGGATACCTCCTTTTCTTATCCGGTTGCCTGTGATTGCCCGGCATATTGCATGACGGTTACCTATCAGAGGCGAGGAAGATACACCGGAAAACCGAAAATCACCATTTATCTGGATGGACCGTTTGAAGCGGATTTGTCTTTGCACCCGAAGGAAGCGCGCAAAGTGCTCTGTAAGCAGGTGCGCGCATGTATGGAGCACAGGAGTGGACAGAGCAATTACGCCTACTGGGAGTATCGCTGCGCGAAGGATGCGGGGCAGAAAAAATGAAAAGCATGCAGGGGGGAGCATTTGTATGAACATATTGTATTGCGGAGATCTCAATATCGAAGAGGGAATGATTCTTTCCATTGTATCCGTGGTAAAAAATATCAGGGAGGCACTCCATATTTATGTATTTACGATGGAGCTGTCCGATGTGATGGAAGGAAAATGCTATATGCCGGTTTCCGAATCCTGTATTGAGGTGCTGGACCGGTATGTGAAGAAGAAGCATCCCGCCAGCTTTGTCAAAAGCTATGACCTTACCACGGAATTTCGGAATGAACTTCCGGTGGAGAATATGAAAACCAGATTTACACCGTACTGTATGCTGCGGCTCTTTGCGGATAAGGTGGATGAGATTCCCGACAGGATTCTCTATCTGGATAATGATGTGCTGTGCCGGAAGGATTTTACGGAATTTTATCATCAGAATCTGGCAGGCTGGGAATTTGCCGGAGTGCTGGACTATTATGGGAGCTGGTTTTTCCGGCAGAAAATCCATAAACGGGATTATGTAAACTCCGGTGTGCTGCTTTTTAATATGGACTTAATCCGAAGGACGAAGCTGATGCAGAAATGCCGTGCGCGGTGTATGACAAGAAGGATGTTCATGCCGGACCAGACGGCACTCAATAAGCTGGCAACCACCAAGAAGCTGGTGGAGCGCTGCTACAACGACCAACGGCATCTGCACACGGATACGGTATTTCAGCATTTTACCACGAGCTTCCGGCTGCTGCCGTGGCTTCATACCATCACCGTCAAGCCGTGGCAGACCGAGAGGATGCACTCCAAATTAAAGCTGCACGAATACGACGACCTGCTGTGGGATTATGAGGATATCAAAACCCAGATAGCGCAGGAATTCAAAATCATAGGGTAAAAACAAGGAGGCTGCACAATGACAGAACAAAGAGAAGAAATCCCAATATTTTTTTCGGTGGATGACAATTACGCGCCCTACCTGTCCGTGGCGCTGGATTCGCTGATAAGGAATGCCGGACGGCGGTATCAGTATCATCTGATTGTACTGTATCAGAATTTAAGCAGAAAAAACCGCAGAAAGCTTCAGCAGCTTGCCACCGGCTACGCTAAGATTACATTTGTCTCTATGGAGGGAAAACTGCAGATGATTACCGACCAGATGAACAGCCGTCTGCGGTGCGACTATTTTACACTGACCATCTATTTCCGGCTGCTGATACCGGCGATGTTCCCGCAGTATGACAAAGGAATCTATCTGGACAGCGATATTGTGGTTCTGGGGGATATTGCGGAATTGTACGAGGTGGAGCTGGGGGACAATCTGATTGGTGCCTGTACCGACTGGTCAATTCAGGAAATCCCACAGCTTCTCAACTATCTGGAAAATGCAATCGGAGCACCGGGGACAAGCTATGTCAATTCCGGGGTCCTGTTGATGAACCTGAAAAAACTGCGGGAGGTGAAGATGGAGGAGCGTTTTCTGACACTTTTGGAGAAGTATCATTTTGACACGGTAGCACCGGACCAGGACTATATCAATGCCATGTGCCACGGCAGGATTTTTTATCTGCCGGAATGCTGGGACAGGATGCCGCAGAGCATGGATACAAAGGGCCGGCCGCGCAGACAGAAAAACATGCAGCAGGAAAGCGGGGAAACGACCCCAAAGCTGGTTCA